>JAITRH010000130.1 GCA_031288495.1 Treponema sp.
CCCATAATTCGTAATAAATTCCTATTTTTAAGAAAATACTCATATTCATTGTAATCCATAGGTATAAACTGATATAGCATGAGATGCATCGGGAGATCGAAGGCGGTTCCGGGAAGAGGCATAAGGACAATTCATGCAAAATCAGTTTTTTCATAGCAATGTACCGGTGGTTTCGGCTAACCACGGGTATCTGCCGCGGCCCCAGATACATCACTTA
Organism: Treponema sp.; assembly: GCA_031288495.1. Taxonomy (GTDB): domain Bacteria; phylum Spirochaetota; class Spirochaetia; order Treponematales; family Breznakiellaceae; genus JAIRLU01. Next base: position 218 of record JAITRH010000130.1, read on the forward strand.
TTGGAAAAGGCCATGCAAAGCCCCCTTATTACCGTGGTTGCCGGAGCAGGGTACGGTAAAACCCAGGCGGTGTATGCTTTTTTACGGGAATACCACGGGGTTACCATCTGGCTCCAGCTTTCTGAAACCGATAACCTGGGCTCCCGGTTCTGGGAGAATTTCGTCCGGGCCATTTCTTTGACTAATCAGCAGTTTGCCGCTAAGCTGGCGGATATTGGGTTTCCCGAGACGGAACGGCAGTTCGATAAATACCTCGCCGTCCCGTATGAAGAGATCCACCAGGGTAAAAAATATATCCTCGTGCTGGATGATTTCCATCTTATCCGGGATAAAGGGGTTTTGCGCTTTGTGGAAGCTTCGGTGAATATACCCTATCTCAATATGACGACCATTCTTATTTCCCGGCTTGAGCCGAATATAAACACCCTGAAACTCCTTGCCAAGGGACTCCTTTTCAAGATAAACGAGGAGGACCTCCGGTTCAGTAAAGAGGAAATACACGAGTATTTTCACCTCCACCAGATTACCCTGTCCCCCACGGCGGTGTCCCATATTCACCATGATACCGAAGGGTGGGCCTTTGCCATTAACCTCTTGACCTTAGCCATGAAGCACGATCCCACCGGTTCTGCCTATGCCCAGTATTCCTTGAAACGGAATATTTTTAAACTGATTGAATATGAAGTATGGGGAACCATATCCCAGAAATTGCAGGGTTACCTGATTAAGCTCTCCCTCATCGACCGGTGGCCCTGGGAACTCCTGGCTGAACTGGCCGGCGGCACGGATCTTATCGAGCAAATGGAACGGATAGGTTCCTTTATCCGCTTTGATTCCTATTTAAACGCCTACCGGATCCACCACCTGTTTCTCACCTATTTAGCGGCAAAACAGCAGGAACTTTCTGAAGAAGCAAAAAAAGAGGTGTATGCCAAAGCCGCTCAGTGGTGCGCGGAAAACCAGCTTCGCATGGATGCCCTTACCTATTATGAACGTATCGGGGAGTACCAGAAGATCATCGATATAAGCTATACCTTTCCCCAGGTGATGCCCAATGCCATTGCCACCTTCCTCCTCGCCATAATAGACCGGGCCCCCAAGGAGATTTATGAGCGCTACCCCAACGCCTATGCGGTCCGGACCCGGCTCCTTTTAAACCTCGGGAAGTTTGATCAAGGCTTTGCGGAATTGAAGGCCCTGCAAGCGGCCTTTGAGTCCCGGCCGCCGTCGCAATTTAACCGGTATGTGTTATACGGCTGCTACAATACCCTGGGCTTTCACGGGTTGATCACCTGCATGTACACCCGCCGGTATGATTTTGTCGCCTATTTTGAGAAAGCCTACCGCTGCTTCGTGGCCGGCAACTTCAGGGCCTCCATAGGACCGGTAAATATCCTGAGCCTTAGCAGCTGGGTTTGCAGGGTCGGTACCGCGGAAACGGGAGACCTGGAACAATTTATCCACGCCATTACCCAGGCGGTTCCCTACATGGCCAGTTGTATGGGGGGATGCGCCTATGGCATGGCCGATCTTGCCCGGTGTGAGGTGGCGTATTTTAAAGGGGACATGCCAAACGCGGAGCAATTTGCCTACCAGGCCCTCTACAAGGGCCGGTCCAAAAACCAGTATGAGATTGAGAACCGGGCCCTCTTTTTCCTCTTACGGATCCATCTCTTTCAGGGAGACGCCGCCAAGATTGGGGACGTGTTCCACCAATTAAACGCGCAACTGAACGAAAAAGCCTATATCCACCGGTACACGTTGTATGATACGGTTACCGGCTGGTTTTATGCCCAGCTCGGACAAACCCATAAACTCGCGCCCTGGTTAAAAAATGATTTTGAAGCCAGCGATCTGAATACCCTCCTCCAGGGACTAGAAATTACGGTTAAGATACAATACCAGTTATCTGAAAAACGGTACCCCGCGGTTTTGGCTACCCTGGAGCGTCAGGAACATACCCATAACATCGGAGGCCCCCTTTTCGGCCAGATTCATCTCAAAATATGGGAAACCCTCTGCCTATACCATAGCGGCGAAACCGAGGGCTGTTTTAGGGCCCTGGAAGCGGCCTATACCCTGGCCTGTTCTAATGAGCTGGATATGTTCTTTATCGAGATGGGCAAAGATATGCGCGCCTTAGTAAACGCGGCCTTGCAGAGCCAAACCTGCCCCATACCCCGGCCATGGCTGGAAAAGATCCTCCGCCATTCGGCGATCTATGCCAAAAGGCTCACGATGGTAACCAAACACTACGACGACCGGCCCCGGAGCCGTTCACCCCACGCAAGCCTCTCCTGGCGGGAGCGGAAAATACTCATCGGTCTTTCTCAGGGCTTAACCAGGGAAGAAATCGCCCATAGCTCATCCATATCGATCAACACCGTTAAGGCAGGCATTAGAAGCGTGTATCATAAATTGGGCGCCATAAATCGGGCGGATGCCATACGGATAGCTACCGTCCGGGGTATATTAAAACCTGAAGGGTAAGCCCCGGGTTAAAAACCTCAGATCCTTAAGCAAAAAAGGTTTGCTCAAGGCCGTCTGCATCGGTCGCGCAGATGAGGGTTCAGCCTCCCTTGTATTCCAGCAAACTCACGGGAAAACGCCTTTTTCAGGTGCTGCCCGTGCACCGATATCCAGGCCCCTATGGAGGGATTGACTTTTTTCCGAGGTACCCTATAGTGAATACCACCATGACAAACGGCTACGAACAAACCTATGAGCGTATTGTACCGCGCTTACAAACCTGCAACTTCCCCGCGGCAGCGGAAACCCTCGGGTTTACCCTGGTTTCCAAGGACCGCTTGTCCATTGATTTTCTGGGGCGGCCCTACCTCATCACCAAAGAGGGGGTATGCCCGGCCGACGGCGGGGCAGTGGATATCAATATCCTCAGCGTATTGGTGTATTATACGATCTCCCAAGGCGCCGGAGCACTCTTGTATGATTTTTGTTTGCTCCATCATTTCTCCCATGGCTTGTTTACCCATAGAGCGCCGGGAGTAAATTGGCAGACCGAGCCTTTAAGAAAAGAATTCGCCCCTTCTTACCCGCACTTTGTGGATACCGTAACGGAACTCGGTTTGGTGTATGAAGGAAGCAGGGTACCCGGTGCATACATCTGGAATTACCGCCTCCTCCCGAAGATACCGGTTAAGGTCATCTATTATGCGGGGGATGATGAATTTCCCTGCGATATATCAATTTTCTATGATAAAACCGCCATCTCCTTTCTCGACTTTGAACCCTTGGCCGTCTTAAACGGCTGTTTCGTGCATGTTTTGGCTTCCCTGGGAAAGGCCCGGCGGGGCGTATAAGCCCGAAAAACGGCGGCTTCGGAACCCCTCTTACCACTCAATACAAACCGGGGCAAGTTCCCAGGGGAACCGAGGTTCCCGCAGAAATCTGCCCCGGCCCTAGGGAGGACTTAGCCCATCCGCAGTACCGGCGGATCGTAATCCTCAGGCGGGACATACCCTAAAAGGTTCATACAGGTCGCCGCAAGAGAGCTGATCCCCAGGCCCTCCTGTAAGGCCCCTTCATAAGGCTCCCGTAGGTATTCTCCTTTATAATCAGGATCGTAGATGATGCAGGGTACCGGATTAAGGCTATGACTGGTCTTGGCTTTAGGGCTTCCATCGGCCTTGTACACCACCGCTCCGGTTTTCTTCTGATGCTCAAACATATCGTCCGAGTTGCCGTGGTCCGCGGTGATCACCAGTATGGCCCCTGCTTCCTGAGCCGCCTTGACCAGCCGTCCCAGTTGGAGGTCCATCCCTTCCATGGCGCAAACCACCGCCTGATATATCCCGGTATGCCCTACCATGTCTCCATTGGGATAGTTGAGCCTGATGAAATCGTACTTCCCGGAACCCATAGCCTGTATCACGACATCGGTGATTTCCGCACATTTCATCCAGGGCCGCTGCTCAAAGGGCACCACATCACTCTTGATCTCCTGGTAGGTTTCCAGGACCTCGTCGAATTTTCCGGTCCGATTACCGTTAAAAAAATAGGTGACGTGGCCGTACTTCTGGGTCTCGGAGATCGCCAAGGTCCGCACCCCCGCGGCAGCCAGGTATTCCCCCATGGTCCGGTTGATGGAAGGGGGACGCACCAGGTACCGCCGGGGTACATGGGTATCCCCATCGTATTCCATCATTCCCGCGTAACAGACCCCGGGGCGGCGGCCGCGGTCAAAATGGCTGAAAGCTGCCTCCTCAAAGGCAGCGGTGATTTCCAAGGCCCGGTCCCCCCGGAAATTGAAGTACACCACCGAATCTCCGTCTTGGATGGTCCCAATAGGAACCCCCTCCTCGGCAACGGTAAATTCCTTGAGGTCCTGGTCGATGATGCCGGGAATTTCCCGGCGATAGGTTTCCACCGCCTCCCGGGCCGAGGTAAATTGACGAGCTTTCCCGTGGACATGGGTCTTCCAGCCTCGTTCTACCATAGCCCAGTCCGCACCGTAGCGGTCCATGGTGATCCACATCCGGCCTCCCCCGGAGGCGATCCGGGCGTCAAAATCTGGGGCCTTTAGGGATTGTAAAAACGCCTCAAAGGGATCCAGGTATTCCAAAGCGCTGGTTTCCCCCACATCACGACCGTCAAAAAGCACATGGATCCGTACGGTTTTGATCCCTTCTTGTTTCGCCTGTTGTATCATAGCCTTGAGATGATCCAGATGGCTGTGCACATTCCCGTCTGAAAAGAGGCCGATGAAATGGAGGGTTCCCCCAGAACCCTGCACCGTGGATATAATGTCTTTCCATGCCTGGCCCGTAAACATCGCTCCGGTATCAAGGGATTCGGAGACCAATGCCGCTCCTTGGTTAAAGACCCGCCCACAGCCCATGGCATTGTGCCCCACCTCGCTATTGCCCATATCATCATCTGCGGGAAGGCCCACCGCTTTTCCGTGGGCCTTTAATTGGGTATGGGGATTGTGGGCTCGAAGGGCAGTTAAATGGTACATCTTAGCATCCGCTACCGCATCGCCCTCCTTGTATTTGCCGTACCCCACTCCATCCATGATAACCAGTACCACCGGGCCCCGGCGGCCTTTCCAGGCAGGATTTTTTTTGAGACTTTCCAACCTAACACTCCTTCATTGCTCCTATAAGGATTCTTTTTCCAAACCAAGTTGCGCGCGGACCCTGGTCTTATGAAAAAGGCTTCGGAAAAACCAGCCCAAGGACGGGTTTTTCTGTATAGCTTAATGAGGCTGTTTCACCGCTGCTTCTTTGCAACAGCCTCATTACTGTAGTATAGCGAGAAGGAGGCCCGGAAAACCAGTCCGGACCAGGGCCCCCTTTTTCAAGCCGCTTGCCGAGTCGGCGTCCATTGCGGGATAGAGTCTGGGATATGAGCCATCCTGGTTGCCTGCCTTTCCCTTGCGGGTTGTTTCCGGGTGTGGAATGTTTCATTTTGCGTGGTTTTGCAGGACTTGAGCACATGCTTCTCGCCCTGAAGAAAAGCGGGCTTGGCGGATGGGATATACTCCTTATTTGACATAAAAGTACCTTCATTCAAGAAAGAATGACCTGTTCCAGCAGGGCGGTCTTGTATCGTTCCCTGAGGTATGCTGTAGCAGGCCGCAGAAGGCTAAAGATATACCCGGAAAGACTCAAGACATACCGGAGAAAGCTCAGGTTAATACGGTAAACATCCCGGATTAAAGCTGGAAGGTCTGCGATTATAGCAGGAGCCGTATACCATCAGGTTCCGGGGATATCAGGTAAAGACCTGCGTTTACCAGGTCTGTTTACGCGCAGGCCCGCTTTGCGGGTCTGACGCGGCGGGCTACGTCGAACCGCAGGTTCGCAACAGCCG
>JAITRH010000051.1 GCA_031288495.1 Treponema sp.
CCGGCGCTTTCAATGGTGTCTCCCTCCCAATCGCCCACCCGGTTCTTATCTTCAACGATTTTCGGGCGTTCCTCAATCGAGACGCGGCCGGCTATCTGTCCACGGCGGTCTTTTGCCCCGCTTCGCCGACGCGGTTTTGCCTGTTTTTGCCTGAAATGGTCTTTGAGCGACGGGTCTTTCGCCGTTTCCTCATAGAGGTGCTGGTATATGGTCGATATTGAAGCCTGCTTTTCCGGCTGGCCGGGGTCGCCAGGTCCGACCTTGCTATGGGCCTACCCCAACGCCGGGGTTGTAAGGTCCGGCCTTGCTATGGACCTACCCCAACGCCGGGGTCGCCAGGTCCGGCCTTGCTATGGACCTACCCCAACGCCGGGGTTGTAAGGTCCGGCCTTGCTAGGGGCCTGCCCCAACGCCGGGGTTGTAAGGTCCGGCCTTGCTAGGGGCCTACCCCAACGCCGGGGTCGCCAGGTCCGGCCTTGCTAGGGGCCTGCCCAAACGCCGGGGCTCCTGCAGGTACTTGCCTAAAAACCTGTGGACCGGGTTTATAAGGGCAGCGAACATTTGTTTCGAATCGTATTGCCCTGCGGTCAGTATGCGGTATCACCCAAAATTGATATTGTCAATGAAGTGTTTATTAAAATAGGGATCTTGGGCAAGGCTGAATTCTTCAGATTGCCCGATAAGGTGATACAGCGTTTTTTCTGTATCCGGATTAAGGAGCACGTTCACCGCGCCTCCGAGGGCACTGTTCCCGATGAGGGAAATCTTGGGCCCTAGGGCTTCCGGGATAAGCCCTATACCGGTACCGCTTTCTAGGTTGAGGTTGCATCCGAAACCTCCTGCGAGGTAAAGGGTTTTTATATCGTCATACCCAAGACCGGCATGGTTGAGCAGGGCCTCAAGACCGGATCGGATGGCGCTTTTCCCCAACTGGAGCTCCCGCACATCCTTCTGGCAGAACACAATATCCCTTTTATCCTGGGTCCTGGCAAGAAAGATTTCACCGGCGGGAAGCAGCTCTTTGTTGAACCTGCCGCTGGAGTGGATGAAGTCCTTTTTGAGTCCCTGGTATACGATATCCACCACGCCGGACCCGCAGATCCCCACCGGCGGCCGGTTACCGATGGTGGTGCATGCAAAGATTCCGTCCCGAAACTGGACCCGTGCAATTGCCCCGGGTACGCTTCCGGTTCCCCAGCGTATATTGCCCCCTTCAAAGGCAGGCCCCGCGGCGGTAGCGGTACAGAGGATCTTTCCTTGGTACGCCAGGGCCATCTCGCCGTTCGTGCCGATATCCATGAACAGCACCGGGTCCGCCCGGGTGTGGATCTCCGTAAAAAGAAGCCCCGCCGTAATGTCCGCCCCCACATAGGCGGAAATACCCGGAAGGATCAGGGTTTCGCAGGAAAGGTCCTCGTCAAAAATTTCCCCGTACTTAAGGGAAACCATATCCAGGGTAACCGGCGCAAAAGGCGCCTGCCCCAGGGTACCGCAGCTCAACTGTAACAAGAGGTGCAGCATGGCGGTATTGCCCGCTATGGCGATTTTCCGTACCCGCTGAAGTTCGGTGGAACTCTCTTCGCAAAGTACGGCTATTCCTTCGTCGATCTGGCGCCGTATACTCCGGCTCAAGAGGAAGAGGTCTCCATCATTGGCCCGCTGAATCCGGGAAATCACATCGCCCCCGAATTCCCGCTGCCGGTTCACCGCGGAAAACCTGCCGGCGATTGCCCCGGTCCGCAGATCCAGCAGGGCCATAGCCAGGGTGGTTGTACCGATATCCACCGCAACGGCGTATACCGGTTCCGGTTTGCGGCTGATATAGAGGATCTTTCCCTGCTCCCGGTACACCCAGCACCTTTCCGGTTCCCGGTTTGCTGAAGGAGAAACCTCCCCGCCGCCGGCCGGGAAGCGGCCGAGCGCCGGATTATCAAAGATCCGGCTTTGGGCCTCGGCCAGTTTGGAGGCTTCCCGCAGCTCTCCATAGGAAAGGGCCTTGTCCGGCCTCAGCCGGCGGGCATAAGGTTGGGCGCTTTTTTCAAGGCAAAAAAGCGCTTCCTCAAGAACGCCGGGGTTTTCATGCTCCTGGGCAAAGCCGTTCACCGCGGAAAAATACTGCTCCCCGGTTTCAAAAACCTCAATACCTATATCCTCCGTGAGAAAAGCCGCGCAGGCAAGGCGGTACCCTTCTTCCAACCGGCATTGAGATAGGCAGGACCTATCAGAAGCGGTCACCGGAAGGGAACCGGCATACACCCGGACCGTGCATTTTCCGCAGCGCCCCTGCCCGCCGCATATAGCCGGAAGGGATATCCCCGCGGCTTGCAAGGCGGTAAGCAGACTCCGGCCCGGTTCGACCGGTATCTCCTGGATGCTAGTTTCTGGGAGCATGAGGACCCTTACCCTCATTACGTTCCTTTTCATGGGAATAGTATACTATAGAAGGCGGGGCAAGATAAAGAAAAACACGAAAGGGACAGGCAGTGTTTTTGCTATCAGGCTATGGCCTCATTCCTCAGTAATAAAGAAGCAACTCTGCTATCCAAAGGGTGAACGCCCAATATAGCTAGGCCCCTGAATACTCACGGCTCCCCACACAGGTGGGTGCGGTTACTGCTAACCTTTAGCGTAACGAGGCGATCCACAATAGCCACGTCCTTTGCAGCCTAAGGGTAATACCATCAGAAAACACGAGGATTAGTGCAAAACTCGTGGTTCCGGTTCAGGTATACCTTAAGGGACCACGGCGAAGAAACAATATCCGCCGCAGGAGCCTCCGAAGGACGGTAGTATGGCGGGACTGGCGCTCCGGGAAGGCCGCTTTGGGAAAGCGCCTCCTAAGGGGGTTCCGAAGGACTACAGGTCCGCGCCGGCGGGTTTGAGGAAAGGCGCTCCCTCAAGCAGGAGTACATGACGCCTCCCGCCCCGCCTTATCTTTATCCTGAAGACCTGCTATGATGGGCTTAACAGATCTAGTGTCTGAAAAACGATAAGACAAGGAGTAATCATGAACAATCCTGTATTGCCCGGTTTTCACCCCGACCCTTCCATAGTACGGGTGGAGGATACCTATTACCTGGCGAATTCCACTTTTGAGTGGTATCCCGGCGTTGAATTGCACCGTTCCACGGATATGGTAAACTGGGAGCTTCTTCCGTCGCCCCTCAGGGAAGCGCGGCTTCTCGACATGCGCGGGAACCGGTCCTCCTGCGGGATATGGGCGCCCTGTCTCAGCTATGCGGAGGGGCTTTTTTATCTCGTGTTCACCAATGTGCGCAGCTGGTGCGACGGCCCCTGGAAGGACACCCCGAATTATCTAAGCACGGCGTCTTCCATCGAAGGCCCCTGGTCCGACCCGGTCTTTCTGAACGCTTCCGGCTTCGACGCTTCCCTGTTCCATGATGATGACGGCAGGAAGTGGCTCGTGAACATGGAATGGGATTTTCGCCAGGATCCGGACCCCTATAAGTTTACGGGTATTCTTTTGCAGGAGTACAGCCCTAAAAAGAAGCGGCTCATCGGCACGGCCCGCCGGATCTATACCGGCACCGCCATACAATTGACGGAAGGCCCTCATCTGTACAAGAAAAACGGGTATTACTACCTGTTGACCGCAGAAGGGGGCACCCAGTACGGCCATGCCGTTACCATGGCCCGGGCAAAAGCGATTACCGGGCCTTACGAGACCCACCCGTCAAACCCGCTGCTCAGTTCCTACGGGCAGCCGCAGCTGTATTTACAAAAAGCCGGGCACGCCAGCATCTGCGAGACCCCGGAGGGACGGGTCTATATGGCGTACCTCTGCGGCCGCCCGCTCCCCGGTACCCGTTTCTGCCCCCTGGGAAGGGAAACCGCCATCATTGAGCTTGCATGGAAGGAGGGCTGGCTGTACCCTCAGTACAACGAGGAGTCAAAACAGGCGGCACCGCAATCCTACGGCAGAAGCCTGCCGAATTATCCGGCCCCAAGCTTTGATCCGCCGGTGCAGGCGGAGGGAACGCCCTATGCAAAGCCGCGGCGCTATACCTTTGAGGGTGGTCCCCTGGATGGGGATTTTAAGACCCTGCGGACCGCCGCAGAAAGTTCGGCCTACTCGCAAAAGGCGCGGCAGGGTTTTCTGCGCCTGCGCGGCGGCGAGTCCCCGGTGTCCCCCTTCAAACAAACCTTGCTTGCCCGCCGTCAAACGGACTTTAACTTTGATGCGGAAACGTATATGGAGTTTGCCCCCGCGTCTTTTCAGGAATTCGCCGGCCTTTGCTATCGCTACGATGAAAACAACCAGTACCTGCTGAGCGTTTCCCATCATGAGGAAAAGGGACGGGTGATCTTTGTCCAGTCCATGGCCGGCGGCGTGTATTCCCGCAGCGAGTACACCGCGCTGCCTGAGGGCGCGGGTATCTATCTGGGCCTTTCGGCCCGCACCGGGAGCGCCATGTTCCGCTACGCCCTGGACGGTACGAACTGGCTCACCCTGCGGCCCCTACTCGATACTGCGGTGCTTTCCGATGAGTTTTTTCATGAGGGCTTTACCGGCGCTTTTGTCGGTATGTTCTGCGTGGATACGGCCTATTACCGGGCCTGCGCGGACTTTGCCTATTTCCAGTACACCCCCCTTGCGGGTCTTGTCCAATAAGCCCTTGCACGGTACCGGCTTGTCCAAGCCCGCCTGCGCTTGCCCTTCCTCCTGCACCTTCCCCGTACCATCCGGCGTTCCAGGGGCCTCCTTGATGGAGGATCCGCGCGGCCTATCGCCGTTGGTACCCCTTCTCCCTGTTTCTGTGCTGCTCAGGCCGCCTGGCCGTAAGGAAGTATCCCTGTGGCCGGGAAGGACAAAACCGGACGGCGTTGACCCGGGGGCACTTCACTACTATACTGGTATTACTTTGAATAAGCGCCTTATATGCGTATGCCTTCCTGGGGCTAACGCGATAAAGCGCGTTTTTTCAACAGGTCGGATTGAGACAGCCTCAAGAAAAAAGATACAAAAGGAGGTAGCCGATGATTATTATCGGAGAAAAAATCAACGGTTCCATTCCCTCGGTGGCCAAAGCCATAGCCGCCAAAGATGGGGATGTCATCCGCCGCTTGGCTGAAAAACAGAGCCAGGCAGGGGCGGCGTTTATTGATGTATGCGCGTCTGTACCGGGAGAAGCGGAGATGGATACCCTGGCATGGCTGATTGGGCTGGTTCAGGAAGTGAGCGACGTCCCTATTTCTATTGACAGCCCCCATGCAACCCATTGCGTCCAGGCCATACCGCTGTGTAAAAAACCGGGACTCATCAATTCCGTATCCGGGGAAGGGGACAAGATCCAGCAGGTATTTCCGGTGATTGCCGATACCCCGTGGCAATGCATCGCCCTGCTTTGCGACGACACGGGAATCCCTAAGACCGTGGAGAAACGCTTAGCGGTTTTCGATACGCTGATGCGGCAGGCCGCAGCCTATAAGATAGCGCCGCATCGTCTCTATATTGATCCCTTGGTGGAGATGCTCTGTACCGCCGAAGACGGCGTTGCCCTGGTAACCCATACGGTACAGAAAGTGCGGGAACAGTACGAGGACATCCACATCATCGGCGCGGCGAGCAATGTTTCCTTTAATTTACCTGCCCGAAAATACGTCAATCAGGGGTTCATCATCTTAGCGATGCAGGCAGGCATGGATAGCGCGATCCTGGACCCTCTCAACAAGGACATCCAGGGCCTCATCTATGCCGCGGAAGCCCTGTTAGGGCAGGACGAATTTTGCATAGCCTATATCAACGCGTTCCGAGAGGGGCGTTTTGGAAACTAAGGAGCCTACAGCCCGAGGAAGGGGCCTATCCCGCTCTGGTGATGCGCCGCTACGGGTTGCATGAATAGTAAGGAGAACGTATATGTCAAAACTTGAGGCGATTGCCCAGGCAATCGAGGCGGGAAAAGTAAAAATCATAGGGAGCTTAGTGGAGGAAGCCCTGGCGGAACAGGTGGATCCCCTCGCCATCCTGAACCAGGGGATGATCCAAACTATGGGTATCGTGGGAGATAAATTCAAGCGGGGGGACATTTTTGTCCCTGAAATGCTCATTGCCGCCAAGACCATGAAAAAAGGGGTGGAAGTCCTGAAACCCCGGCTGGCGGGCCAGGCGGATATCAGCTTGGGTACCTGCATCATCGGCAGCGTAGCCGGGGATATGCACGATATCGGCAAAAACCTGGTGGCCATGATGATCGAAAGCGCAGGGTTTGAGGTCATTGATTTAGGGGTGGATGTGTCTACCGAGGTATTCCTCAAGGCCATCAAGGACCATCCGGAAGTCAAACTTGTGGCCTTTTCAGCCTTGCTCACCACGACCATGCCGGCCATGAAGGCTTCGGTAGCTGCGGTCAAGGCTTCGGGGCTGCAGGGGTTTAAAATCATCGTCGGGGGAGCTCCTATTACCGAGGATTATGCCGGCCAAATCGGGGCCGACGGGTATGCTCCGGATGCAGGAAGCGCTGCGATAACCGCAAAGAAACTCATTGCCTAAGTACAGGCGATAGCCCTTGAGGCAGGATAGGCTACGAGAAAAAGTTGAGAAGATAGGATGCGTCCGGTTCCAGGAAACCTTCTTTTTGGTAAGTCCATGGTGGCCCTTGGTAAGTTCGTCGTAACCGGTGGCAAGTCTACCGTAACCGGAGGCAAATCCGTCGTGGCCGGTGGCAAGTTTGCCGTAACCGGTGGCAAATCCGCCGTGGCCGGTGGCAAGTCCGTCGTAACCGGAGGCAAATCTGCGGTGGCCGATGGCAAATCTGTGGTGGCCGTTGGCAAATCTGCCGTAACCGGTGGCAAATCTGCGGTGACCGTTGGCAAATCCACCGTGGCCGGTGGCAAGTCCGTCGTAACCGGAGGCAAATCTGCGGTGGCCGGTGGTAAGTCCGTCGTACCGTTGGCAAGTCTACCGTGGCCGGTGGTAAGTCCGCCGTAACCGTTGGCAAATCCGCGGTGGCCGGTGGCAAATCTGCCGTAACCGGTGGCAAGTTTGTGGTGGCCGTTGGCAAGTTTACCGTAACCGTTGGCAAATCCGCGGTAACCGTTGGCAAATCTGCAGTGGTCGTTGGCAAATCCGCAGTGGTCGTTGGCAAATCCGCGGTAACCGTTGGCAAATCCGTCGTAACCGTTAGCAAATCCGCCGTGGCCGGTGGCAAATCCGTGGTGGCCGTTGGCAAATCCACGGTGGCCGTTGGCAAATCTGCCGTGACCGGAGGCAAATCTGCGGTGGCCGGTGGTAAGTCCACCGTAACCGGAGGCAAATCTGCCGTAGCCGTTGGCAAGTCCGTGATGGCCCTGGGCAAAGAACAAAAGTCCTTCTCTATGAAAAAGGCGGTTCTATGAAAGCGTTTGAAGCGGTACACGCCCTGGCCTTAAGCTGCGGGTTTAGCCATGTGGGAGATTTGGATGTACGGACCATTAGGGTTCGGACCGAAGTTCGGGATAGTTGTGCAGAAAACACGTGCCGGGCATACCGTACCAACTGGTCCTGCCCTCCCGGATGCGGGACCTTAGCGGAATGTGAACAGCGGATCCGAAACTATCACCGGGGGCTTATCCTGCAAACCACGGGTGTTCTGGAAGACTCCCTGGATTATGAGGCTATGGAACGAATCGCCTTAGCCCACGGGAAAAACCTGGATACCTTTAGAGCGCACGTACGGCTCCTCTATCCTTCCTGTCTGGTGATTGGCGCGGGGGCGTGTACACGGTGCGGAGCCTGCACCTATCCCCATGAGCCCTGCCGTTTTCCTGAACAGATGCTTGTGTCTATGGAAGCAATGGGTATGCTGGTGAGTGAGGTCTGTAAAGACAATGCGCTGCCCTACTATTACGGTCCGAATACCTTAACCTATGTAGGCTGCGTTCTTTTGTATTAGCCCCTTCCTGCGGCGGGGCCCTGAGCCTTTCCTAAAGACGATACTTTTTCTTAGTTGATCCATTATTTTTTCTTATTGACCCTCGAGAGCCGGTAGGGTACACTCGAGTAACATCCGGGATGGGGAGTACTAAAAACCGGATAAAGGAGCGGCTATGCAAGCCCTTATCCAAGGGGGCCTCGTGGTGGGGGAAGATGCGGAAGTCAAGGGAGATGTCCGCATCATCGGAGAAAGGATCGCGGCGGTGGGGACGGATTTACCCGCGGAACCGGGGGAGACGATCATTGATGCCCGGGGCAAGATCCTGATTCCCGGAGGAATCGATGGGCATACCCATTTGAGCCTGGATCTGGGGTTTACCCGGGCAAGCGATGATTTTTATACCGGAACCCTAGCCGCAGCCTGGGGAGGAACCACCACTATCGTGGATCACCCCGGGTTCGGACCTCCAGGCTGCCCGCTGGATCATCAGATCCACGCCTATCATGCCCTGGCTGCGGGGAAGGCGGTGATAGACTATGGCTTTCACGGGGTGATTCAGCAGGTGGATGAGCGGATCCTTGACCGGATGGGCACCTTGGCGGATGAAGGGATCCCCAGTTATAAGGTATATCTTACCTATGATTATAAGCTCTCCGACGGGGAGGTGTATCGGGTTTTAGAGCGGGCGCGCAACCAGGGACTGCTGATTGCGGTACATCCTGAAAATGACGGGATTATCGGGTATTTGCGCGCCCGGTTTGTACAGGAGGGTAAAACCGCTCCCTCCTATCATCCCCTTTCCCGGCCTGCGGCATGTGAAACGGAAGCGATCCACCGGATGATCCTGTGGGCGAACCTGGTTGGGGATGCGCCCCTCTACATCGTGCATCTGAGTAATGAACGGGGGCTTGCCTGTATCCGGGATGCCCGAAAGCGGGGACAGCGGCACCTGTATGCAGAGACCTGTCCTCAATACTTACTGCTGGATGATAGGATGTACGAAGAGCCGGGGTATGAGGGGCTGAAGTACCTTATGTGTCCGCCACTCCGTAAACCCCAGGATACGGAAAGCCTCTGGGAAGGTTTGGCCCGGGGGGATATTGATACGGTGGCCACGGATCATTGCCCGTTCTTTTTTGAAACCCAGAAGCTCCGGGGCAAGGATGATTTTACCCGGTGCCCGTCGGGGGTGCCGGGTATTGAAGAGCGCATCCCCCTGCTGTTTTCTGAGGGGGTGATGAAAAGGCGGATCTCCCTCAGGCGTTTTGTGGACCTCTGCTCAACCAATCCGGCAAAACTATTGGGTATGTATCCCCAAAAGGGGGTAATCCGGGAAGGGTCTGATGCGGATATAGTTATCATCGATCCTACGGTAAAAAAGGTCTTAGCTCACCACCTGCTCCACGCCCAGGTTGACTACAGCGCCTACGAAGGCTGGGAGGTACAGGGCTATCCTGAATGGGTTATTTCCCGGGGGGAGGTGCTAGTCCGGGCAGGGGTGTTTTCAGGGAGCCCGGGGAGGGGAAAATTCATTCCCCGGAAACGGACGCCCCCTTTTCTCTAAAGCACCAGGGACTATGACCTTTTTGCGCAAGCTACTCACGATAGTACAAAAGGGAAAAGCCTGAGGAGGAGGAATGAAACGATTATTCACCATAATACGGGAGGCCTTGCTGCGGAAACAGCCCCTGGTCCTGGTAACCATTGTAGGCAGTACCGGTTCAACTCCCCGAGGGGCAGGTTCACGGATGGTGGTAGGAGCGGAAGGGTGTCTGTGGGGAACCATCGGCGGGGGCATATCCGAACATCTGGCGGAAGCAGAAGCCAAAACCCTGATTCACGAGCAGCGTTCCCAGATGAAAGCCTATATGCTGCATCCCAATGAAGCGGCGGATGTGGGGGCGATATGCGGAGGGGATGTACAGGTCTATTTTCAGTATCTGGATCCCGAAGATGCGGGTATTGCCCAGGTGATTCAGACAGGGATAGGGTGTTTTGCCGCCCGGGAGAACCTCTGGCTGGTAAGTCAACTGACCATAGGGCCGGGGCCTGTAAGTTTAGGGATTGTGGGAGCCGCAGGACTGGTTCAGTGGACCGGATCCCTTCCCCAAGACCTGCAGGCCTTTTTAAAGCCCCAGGGAACCCAGATACGCCAGGGTGAACAGCTCTATTTCTCTGAGCCTTTGGTACGGGCTAGTTTTGTCTACGTATTTGGGGCCGGCCACGTAGCCCAGGAATTGGTACCGCTGCTGGCCCATCTAGGCTTCCGCTGTATGGTCTTTGATGATCGGGAACGCCTCCTCTGCCCGGAACGGTTTCCTGGTGCGGAGAAAACCCTGCTTGGGGATTTCTCCGCTATCTCATCCCTGGTACAGATTACTAAAGAGGATTATGTGGTGGTGGTAACCCGTAGCCACAGCTGCGATTTTCAGGCCGCTGCATTTGCCCTGGGGACTCCTGCACGGTATATCGGTATCATCGGAAGCCGGACCAAACTGCAGGTCATCCGGGAAAAACTCAGCGCTTTGGGGTTTGCCCAGAAGCTCATTACGGGGGAGCGGGTTCATGCGCCCATTGGACTAGCGATTAAGAGTGAAACCCCTGCGGAAATTGGGGTGAGCATAGCAGGGGAACTGATCCTTGCCCGGGCAAGCCCCATACCGGCGGGATGAGATGCGGGGCAGGATAAAAACATCCTCCCGGCGCTTCCCGGGGGCGCTTAATGCATCGGTGGGCCGGCATAAAAAGCCTTGGCCTCCTCAAAAAGGCCGTAACGTCGCGGTTAAATCCGCTTCAAAACCTCGCCTTTTGAAAAGGGCGCTTCTGGTTATTTTTACGGGTTACGACCCCAATGAGACAAAGGGGATGTATGCCGGGCCATGTAAGCATTACAGGCAGAACGCTGAATTGCAGGGGAATCCAGGAAACCCGCCTTTATCGCCTTGTTGATTCTACCTTCTTTGTGGAATACGAAAAAACGTACTTGCACATGCCCTGGTTTGCCCAAAGATTGATTAGATGATGCCAAGAGCGGGGAGGGAAGGCCATCCGTTTTCAAGGATATACCTGAACGGTCAAGCACGGGGCAATGAGCGATTCTTACATTTCCCTGCTGCTTCGGCAAAAGATGCATAATTTTTTCATTGTTCCTCGCTTATTTTTATATCGTGCGTTAGAGTATGCACAGACCATAGAGGGTTCTTAAGGGGTACGGTACCAAGTCTGAGTGCTGCGATTACCGGATAGAGCATTGACGGTTAATCTACGAGCCAGGTCCTTCTCCACCGATTGGCCCTGCAACGGGAAGGGCGATGAGAGCGGACACGTTAATCTGAATAATTTTTCCGTCCTGCTTGATGATGGAGATGCGGCCGTTTTGCAGGGTTTTCATCTTTTCAATCAGGACGCGCTGATAATCCGGTTCTCTTTTCCGTGTATTTCTTTCCATAATAACCATACCTGTCCTTCATATTCCGGTCCTTCACCTTACCCCTATACGAACCTGATTTTTTCGTTTTTTTCGATCTGCACGACCTTGCCGTTCTGAATAATCAGCGTAACCGATCCGTGTTTCACCGTTGAAAGTAGTTCCCTCAACTGGTTTAAGTCCCCGCCGCTTAAGGGTTGGCCCTCTTCCTGTCGTTCCTTTTCATCCGTCACTTTCAGGTTCCTCATATCTTGTAGGGTTCTACTAAATCCATAAGGCCGAATTCTATCAGTATTGCTTCCAGCCGTTCCTGGGACATGGGCGTTGGAATGACAAAATTCGTATTCCCTTCAATGGCTTTCGCGAGGTTGCGGTATTCCTGGGCCTGAGGGGATGCGCTCTTGAAATCGATCACCGTCTTTTTTCTGATTTCCGCCTGCTGTACGATGTTGTCCCGGGGCACCCGATAGATAAGCTGGGTTCCCAGTTCTTTCACGAAGGCCCTCAACACTTCATGTTCCCGTTCCACATTACGGCAGTTGCAGATGATCCCTCCCAGCCGCACACCCCCCTTGACGGCGAATTTCTGTATACCCTTGGAGATGTTGTTTGCCGCGTAGAGGGACATCATTTCCCCGCTGGCGACAATGTAGATTTCCTTTGCCTTTCCCTCCCGGATGGGCATGGCGAACCCACCGCAGACGACATCTCCCAGTACGTCATAGAAAACATAGTCCAGATCATCCCGGTACGCCCCAAGGCGTTCCAGAAGCCCGATTGAGGTGATGATTCCCCTGCCGGCACAACCAACGCCGGGCTCCGGTCCGCCGGACTCGACGCATTTGATGCCCTTAAAACCTGCTTTAAGGATCCTGTCAAGCTCAAAGTTTTCCCCGGTTTCGCGCAACGTATCGAGGGTTGTTTTCTGCGCCTGTCCGCCAAGCAAGAGGCGGGTAGAATCCGCTTTTGGGTCGCAGCCTATGACCATGACCTTACGGCCCATTTCCGCCAAACCTGCCGTAAGGTTCTGGGTGGTGGTGGATTTGCCGATGCCGCCTTTTCCGTATATGGCAATCTGCCGGGTACTCATGGTAGGTTCTCCTTTTCCCTGTTAATCCTGTCGAATCTTATGTGATACCTGTGGAGTTTTGAAATCGCATAGGGAATATCTGCCGGGGATTCCAGCGCCGTTATACCTTCCCGCTGTAAGAGCATATGCGGCTTTTTTCCTATCAGCGCCGTCAGCACATAACGGCAGTCAGATAAAAGCCCGGTTACAAGCTTCATCCGTTCATCCCTATGGCCGCAGCAGTGGACCGGGAAGCCGCCGGTTGCTTCGGCACAACCGGAACCTGCCGGCGTGCTCACCGGGGGGCCTTCCCCTCCAGAAATGATCCCGCAGGATTCAGGGGGCAGGGTCCTCAATTCGTTGAATCTCCAGGAGCCTGTACGGTCGTCAACATCAAAGATGAGGAAGGTTTCTGTTTCTCCAAAGTGCTGGTCTATGGTTTTGCCGTCGGAAGAAGTCAGCGCTATTTTATAAGGCATAGGCATTGCTCCTCGTTACTAATGCACGGTTGCCCCCGTCGGGAGCCGTCGCCGGTGTTTCGATGAAGACGGTTTGACGCGAAAAATGCGCCTTTGTCTTGAATAAGTCCGAGTAAATTTCCTCTGCAAGGCTGATGCCCCCTGAGTAGCCAATGAAACTTTTGCCGAGGATGACCGTCTCCGGCAGGGGCAGGCTTAAGAAACTGCAAGAATTACCCGTGCTTTGGGCGAGGAACTTTTCCCAGCCGCTTCCCAGAAACAGCGCCTTGCGGGAGCCCTGTAGTCTGTCTCTGATGTCCTGCTGGATAAGGCCGCCGTCGCTCTCAAAATGCACCAGCCCTTCAAAATCGGCATTACGGGATATGATGGAAGCGGTTATCGCTTCCTGAAAACGTTCAGCCACATCATCAACGAGATATACGCCCTTAGGAATAAACCCGATCTCGTTGGTGAGAAAAACCGATGCCCCCGCCCCATAAGCGCTGTCCGCCACGGTGTAAAGTTCCCAGGGCAGGTTGCTTCGGTACTCGGAAAGAAAATCGACGATGCTGGACAGGTACCGGTAAAAGCGCTTTTCCTCTGTTTCAATACGCTCATCGATCCGCGCCTTGGGAATCCCCGCATATAAACCGACTTCCCGTAAAAACCTGCTGGTCTCCTGGGCGCCGAAGGGCAGTACCGGATAGTGCAGATAGGGAGTACCGTATTTCTGTTCCAGGAGTTGCACCGTCGAAAGGCCCACCCAGGGTGAAACAAGCAGATTAAATTGCGCATTGGGGATATCCTTCCATTCGGAAATACCTTTGGAGCCGTAACCGAAGAGGATGTTCACCTCAAGGCCGATGGACCGGAGAAGGCTTTTCAGGTTTTCCAGATCTCCCCGCCAATAGGGGTTTTGAAAGGGCACCACCGAAAACACATTGACCATCCCCTCCCGGGGCGTTCCCGGAGTATCGCCGAGGAACTGCTCAATAATCCCGTTTACGACGGTTTCATGTCCATCGTAGCTGGTACCCTTGAAACCGGCGGTCTCAACGCCGACGATAGGCCAGCCTTTTTCCGCGTATTCTTTGGCGATGTTGATCGTGTCGTCCCCTACGATGTCGGCGGTACAGCCTGAAAGCACCACAAAGAGATCTCCTTTTATCACTTTAAAGGCCCCCTCAATAGTGGCGCGGAGCTTTTTCTCTCCGCCGAACACCACTTCCTGCTCATAGGCGTTTGTGCAGGATATGTGAGTTCCGCCACCGCAGCCTTCACCCTGGCGACCTGCATTCATACTGGAAAACTCCATGATTTTCATGGAGCATCCCGGTCCGGCGTGGACAATGGGACGAGCTCCGGGTATGGCCAGTACGGTCTGCTGGCCCCCCAAGGCGCAGGTGAATCGGGGTTGTTCAATTACCGGGCTCATCAGCAGCTCCTTCTAAGAAATAAAACGGATCGGATTCGTTCATCCACCAGTCGCTGTAGGGCAGTTCCGCATGACGGGCGATGTTCTCTACCAGCTTCCGGGTTTGCAGGGCTTCGTAAAGGCGCCGGCCCAGCCTGATGATGCCGAGATAGCCGCAGCTAAAATTCGCGTCCCCTTCAAAGAGGGTCGGGATACCGATTTTCGCGCCCATAGCGTTCATGCCGTTATGCCGGCAGAGCAGAAAATCCGGCTTGAGTTTTTTCAGAATCTTGATAATCTGGTAGGGCTGGAGATTACAGATCGTAAAATTCCGAATGTCCCCTGCGGTTTCAACCAGGGCGTCCATGGAATTAACCGATGCGGGATTGTCCGTTATGAGATCGTGGTGCAGGGAGGTAATTCCTACAAGATCAACTCCCAGACTCCGCGCGGTGTTCCCGAGGTTGTGTCCGAAGGCATCCCCCGCGGTAATATAGAGCTTTTTGCCCCCGAGCTTTCCGCGGAGATCTTCAATCTCATCCCGGTAGCGCTCCCGGTCTTCGGCAATCACCTGTTCTGCTTCCTTCTCACGACCCGTAAGGCGGCCTATTTCCCGAAGCCAGGTATCGGTCCAATCGGCGCCATAGGGCGGAGGAGATTTTATTTCCGGGACGCCGAACCGTTCTTCCAGAGCGGAGGCCACATACAGGGAAAGGGTTTCGCATATTGAGGTGGAACAGGCCGCTTCGGACATGGTTTCCAACTGTTCCGGGGAGGCAAGGGCGACAAAATAATTCGTTCGCAGGCCCATGCGGTCCAGTAGGGGCGTAAAAGTATCGGTTCCCTCAAAAGCGAAAATGTTGACCAGGTCGTCCTGTTTTTTTCGCGGGGGCTTGACGATTTTCCGCAGAATACCGTGATACCCCGCGTCAAACCCGGAGGACCATATTTTTGACTTAAACCCCTCGCAGTACACGGGAACAATCGGATAGCCCAGTTCCGCCTCCATTTCGTCGGCCACGGCTTCTATGTTTTCGCCGATAATACCCGAGGCGCAAGAGGTAGAAATATAGATAAACCGTGGGTTAAAACGCCGGTCCGCTTCCCGTATGGTCTGCCGCAGTTTTTCCTCTGCGCCGAAAATAGTATCCTTTTCCCGGATATTCGTACACAGGGATTGTACATCAAAAGGCTGCTTATGCCGGGAAAGGGACACGCTTCGAATACCTATAGAGAAATTGATAACCGTGGCGTTGCACCCTACGGGCGAATGAAATACCACCGCCGAATCTTTGGTACGCGCCGTAATCGTGGAGGCGCAGCCTTCCGCGCAAGAGGCGCATTGACTGTAGGATCGGTCTACAAGGGGGGCATAACCGGTCTTTCCTTTCTCATACAGGTCTTTTCCTGTTCCGTTATAGGAAATGATAGAATGTAACCTTCGTTCCCTGACTTCTACTTCCGGTACATCCTTCCATATACTCATAGGTTTCTCCTCTAATCCGGTTTGTGAAAATGGTTGTTCCCAGCGGTGGTATTCCGGCGCCGGGTACCTGTATACCGGTACACCTGTTCACCCGGAATGTTCCAGGGGTTTACAGGGCATTCCAGATAATCCAGGAAGACCGGTAACCCTACAACCGCTGCAAAGGTACGGCCTATGCCGGTATTACCACCGGTGGGTTCGATGATTACCGCTTTGTTGTTGGATCCCTGTTTTTTGGCCCTTGTGATTGCCTCAAAGGTGATACGTTTTTTGATGTTGCCCGAGGCATTGCAATACTCCCATGGTGCTGCCAATCGTCCCGGTACGCCCCTATCCCGGCTATCGCCAGAGAGTGCAAATAGAGGGGAATTTTTGATTAGAACCGTGAGTTTTCCCGCAATCCGTGACATACGCTCCTCCGAATGCGAGCTCCTGATAAAGGTCACCCACATATATTAGTAATACTATGTAATTACTACATATATATAATTTATACGGTTATGTCAATGGATTTTTTTATTTTTTTCAAAGATACATATAAATCCTATTGACTTTATATATTATAAATACTATATATTTACTATGATAATTGAGGTCATTGTTTGACTGGATAACCAGAGAACAAGGGAGCAATTCCTTGGTTCTCTGGTTTTTTTGTGTTTAAAGGTTTTTCAAAACTTCAGCTTTAAAAAAGCCCTTTTATAGTAAGGAGGAATGTGTTTATGGAGACAGCAGGGGTGAAGCAGGCCGCGATCTATGGACGGGAAAAGCGGCTTCATTCGATTAATACCGGTGATAACCTAATCGGAAAAAAGACCGGACAGAAACTCTTCTATTATTACCGCAAGAGTATCGCGGTGATTTTGTTCCTGATCCTCTGGGAAACAGCCCCGAGGCTGGGCCTGGCGGACTCCCAGTTCATCCCCCCCATTTCCAAGATCCTTGCCACGTTTCAAGCCATGATACCTGAGGGGAAACTGCCGGTTCACATATTCCTCAGTCTCAGGCGCTCCCTCTTGGGCTTTGGCGCCGCC
>JAITRH010000138.1 GCA_031288495.1 Treponema sp.
GCGGGAATTCCGGGAAACCGCCGCCTTTCAATAGGGTATATCCCGCAGTAATCCTCACGGAATTGGGCGGCCCTTTCGGAAAGCAGGGTGCAGGGTTCCTTTCGTCCTTTGCCGGCCCGAATCAAGACGGTTTTCCAGCCTGTTCTAGGTGTTCCTTTTTAAGCGCCGCCCCTTCGCTTGCCCGGAGGCCCGTGAAAGCCCGGTGGAAGCACTGAAAGCTTTCCCCCGGTTTTAAAGCAGCCTTCCCGCTCGGCGCCGGTCCAGCAGGTCCTGGAGGTACTTGCCGGTATAGGAGCCGGTATGAGCGGCTACCTGTTCCGGGGTACCGGCAACCAGGATCTCCCCTCCCCGGTAGCCCCCCTCCGGGCCCAAATCAATGAGGTGATCCGCCTGCACGAGGACATCCAGGTTATGCTCGATCATAAGCACCGTATTGCCCTGATCCACCAGGCGCTGGATCACCTCCATGAGCTGCTTCACATCCGCAAAATGCAGTCCCGTGGTGGGTTCATCCAGCAGGTAGAGGGTCTTGCCGGTGGAACGCTTGGAGAGCTCCAGGGCGAGTTTCACCCGTTGGGCCTCCCCCCCGGAAAGGGTGAGGGCTGATTGGCCAAGCTTGACGTAGCCCAGACCCACCGAGAGGAGGGTGCTCATCTTCCGGGCAATATGGGGTATATGGATAAAGAAGTCCGCTGCCTCCTCAATGGTCATGTCCAGCACGTCCGCAATGTTCTTGCCTTTATACCGGATTTCCAGGGTTTCCTTATTAAAACGCCGGCCATGACACACATCACAGGTAATGTACACATCCGGGAGGAAGTTCATCTCGATCTTGATGGTCCCGTCCCCCTGACAGTGCTCGCATCTGCCCCCGCGGACATTAAAGGAAAAGCGGCCGCTCTTGTAACCCCGCATTTTTGCCTCGGGGAGGCCGGCAAAAAGGTCCCGGATTCCCGAAAATACCCCCACGTAGGTGGCCGGGTTGGACCGCGGAGTCCGGCCAATAGGACTCTGATCAATATCGATCACTTTATCCAGTAAGTCCGCTCCTTCGAGCTTTTTATAGGCCCCTTCCGGACGGCCGGTATGGTGAAGGCGGTTTGCCAGGGCCGGGTAGAGCACATCCGAAAGGAGGGTCGATTTCCCGGAGCCTGAGACCCCAGTGATACAGGTGAAGACCCCCAGGGGTATGGTTACATCGATCCCTTTGAGGTTATGTTCCTTAACGCCGATAAGGCGCAAAAAAGTCCCCTTTCCATGCCGGCGTTCCCCGGGTATGGCCATGGTGAGCTTCCCTGCAAGGTATTGTCCGGTGAGGCTCTCTTTGACCTGCATGAGTTCCCCGGGGGTTCCCCGGCCTACCACCGCGCCGCCGTGGACCCCCGCGCCGGGGCCTAAGTCCACGATGTAATCCGCGGTCCTCAGGGTCTGCTCATCGTGTTCCACCACGATAAGGGTATTCCCCAGGTTCCGCAGGTACAGAAGGGTATCAATGAGCCGTTGGTTATCCCGCTGATGCAGGCCGATGGAAGGCTCATCCAGGATGTAGAGGACCCCCACAAGGCTTGAACCTATCTGGGTGGCCAGACGGATCCGCTGCGCCTCCCCCCCTGAGAGGGTTGCGGCCTTGCGTTCCAGGGTGAGGTACTCAAGACCCACGTTCTTCATGAAGCCAAGCCGGGCCCGGATCTCCTTCAATATCTGGGAAGCTATCTGTTGTTCCGTCTCGCTGAACTGGACCGCATCGAAAAAAGCCAGGGACTCGGTTACGGAGAGGCTCGTCAGTTCCCAGATATTGAGGGCCCCATGGCCCGCCCCTCCCAGGGTTACCCCCAGAACCTCAGGCTTCAGCCGTTTGCCCCCGCACTCCTCACAAGGCTTTTGGCTCATAAACTTCTCAAGCCATTCCTTAATCCCTGGGGACTGGGTCTCCAGGTAGCGGCGTTTCAAGTCTTCCAGCACTCCAGGAAACAGGGCGCGGTACTCAAAACGGCCGGTCTTGTCCCGGTTTTCATACCGTATGTCCAGGGCTTCTTTACTGCCGTAGAGGATCGCCTCCAGGACCTTTTTAGGAAGCTCCTTCAAGGGGGTGTCCAGGCTAAACTGGTAATGCCGGGCAAGACTCTCAAAGCGGCTGCGGTGCCACGCGGAGTCCGGGTTATAGGGGACGACCCCTCCCTGATTAAAGGAAAGGGACCTGTCGGGGATCACCAGGTGCGGATCAAACTCCAGTTTCGCTCCCAGGCCTGAACAGGCAGGGCAGGCCCCGAAGGGGTTGTTAAAGGAGAACAGCCGGGGCTGGAGCTCCGGGATCGAGATGCCGCAGTCCGGGCAGGCGTTTTTCTGGCTGAAGAAGCGTTCTTCCTCCCCTCCCGCGCCCTGAAGGAGGAGCAGGAGGATCCCCTCCGATGCTTGGAGCGCGGCTTCCACGGATTCGGCAAGCCGGGAACGGATATCCGGGCCTATCACCAGCCGGTCCACCACGATCTCAATGGTATGCTTCTTCTGCTTATCCAGCTTGATGAGGGGGCCGTCGTCGAAGTTCACCATAAGCCCGTCTATCCGGGCCCGGGCAAAGCCCGCCTTCCGGGCGTCTTCGAGGATCTTCTGGTGTTCCCCCTTCTTGCCCCGGATCACCGGAGACAGGAGCTGAATCCGGCTTCCCCGCTCCAAGGCGAGGATCGTGTCGATGATCTGGTCCACCGGCTGTTCACGGATGACCCTTCCGCATTGAGGGCAATGGGGCACCCCGATCCTCGCATAGAGGAGCCGGTAATAATCGTAAATCTCGGTAACCGTTCCTACGGTGGAACGGGGGTTTCGGTGGGTGGTTTTCTGCTCAATGGAAATAGCCGGGGAAAGCCCCTCGATGTAGTCCAGGTCGGGCTTATCCATACGGCCGAGGAATTGCCGGGCGTATGCGGAAAGGCTTTCCACATACCGCCGCTGCCCTTCGGCAAAGATGGTATCGAAGGCCAGGGAGCTTTTACCGGATCCTGAAAGGCCGGAGATGACGATGAGTTTATCCCGGGGCAGATCCAGGTCGATGTTTTTCAAGTTATGCTCCCGGGCTCCTCTGATGACGAGTGTATCCATACGGCTCAAGCATACCGGGAAAGGTTCCTGAAAACAAGAAGCCCTGTCCGGTATGGCTTCCTTACAACCTTTCGGGCATTACCCAAGGGGTGAGTACGGGCCCCCAGTCAACGGGGGTGTGCGGGACCACGGTCAACACGGTAAGGAATGGTGTCCCTTGATTGAGAACTAAGGTTCGACACCGATGAAGCGGATTTTTAGACGAACAAGCGGTGTAATCCCGGACCTCAGGTCCGAGGGGACCCCTTTTGGTTTTTCGCCCCTTACCGTGTTGACCGTGGTGCGGGACCGGTATGCCTAGACGCATCCAATAAGGAGTAGGGGCGTAATGCCAAGGAGGAACCCCGGGCGTTCCAAGCACTCCGAGGGGGCAGCGGTCAGGTTATCGTCCCCAGCGAATCGCCGCCTCCGCAAAAGCAGAGAAGGGCCGCGGTTTGTCCCGTCATCTTTCTTTAGGCTGCGTTCCGGCAACTGCTCTGCCGCAAGGGGTGGCCTAAGCTCTAAGGTATGCCCCCTTTCCCCACGAGGAAGTACCCACCGGTGTCTTCTCATTCCGGGCCTCTCTTGATCTTTTATGGACGGCTCCCCACACTAAGGTATGCAGGATACAAGCGCCGCCTTTCAGGGCTTATACGATATCGTCCGACGGCTCAGATCCCCCGGAGGCTGTCCCTGGGATCTGGAGCAAAGCCCCCGCAGCCTCCGGGGGGATCTGATTGAAGAAACCTATGAATGTGTGGAAGCCATAGATGAACAGGCTCCAGAGCATATTAAAGAAGAATTAGGGGATCTCTTTCTTTTGGTAACCATGCTTTCCTATATGCACCAGGAACAGGGGCTTTTCTCGGTAGCCGATGTGCTTGCCGGGGTTTCGGAGAAACTCATCCGCCGGCACCCTCATGTATTTGGGGGCCTCCAGGTCAAGGACAGCCAGGAAGTGCTGGATAATTGGGCCCGGATCAAAGTGGAACAAGAGGGCAGGAAGCCCAAAGATTCCCTGCTGGATCAGGTTTCCCAGGCCCTGCCCCCCTTGGATCGCGCTTATAAGCTCCAAAAGCAGGCCGCCAAAGCTGGTTTTGACTGGCCCTGCATGGAAGCGGTGGTCCGTAAAATCGAGGAAGAACTGGGAGAAGTAACCGACGCGGCAGCTTCCTTACCGCGCCTTGCCGGGGATACGCCCCCTAGCCCGGGGAAGCTTGAATCCGCCGCCGATGCGGTGGAAGCGGAATTGGGGGATCTGCTCTTTTCCATGGTGAACCTCTGCAGGTTTTTAAAGGTGGAGCCTTCGGTCGCGCTGCAGCGGACCAACGGGACCTTTATCAAACGGTTCAATTATGTGGAAAAACGCATGGCCGAGCTTGAGCAGGAGATGAACCAGGATAACCTCCCCTTGATGGATGGGTTTTGGGAGGAGGCAAAGGGCAATCCCTAAGCATGGGGATCACCGGAGGAAAAGATCCCTAGGCCCGGCGCACACCCACGCTTGGGGTAAACCTCAAGGGCGGCCAGTCCGCTTTTTCCCTTACCGCGCTCAGTTATGCCCAGGATGGATAAACCCATACAATGGGTGAATTCTATACCGTATAAGAACCTAGTAATTGATGGCTGCTTTTTGCCGCTTTAGCTAATTCCTTATCCTGTAAGCCCATAGGAATTTCTATGGGTTTATCCTGCGGGCCCTGTCCCCTATTGACGAATTCACAATAAACTGCTATTTTCCATAGTAATGGCAAATATATAGTGGTACCAGATACTCATATCCTCTCTAACAAGCTATCGTGTAGGTTATCCTGGATTCACTTGTGTTGTCAAAGTATTTCGCCCATGGTAATGAATAGGATGTACTATTACAGAGGCGGTTTCAAATCTCGCTTTGAAACCGGTTCAATATATAGAGAACAAGGCCGCTAGGGACGCTTCCCTCGTGTTGCTTGATTCATGTGTGGAAAGACCTTCGTTATTAAAGAGGAACCAGAGTGACCATATCTAAAGAAATAACCCGGCTTGAACATTCTGCAATACAATTAACCATCACGGTAGGTAAAGAGGATCTTAATGGTGAATACAATCAAATAGTCACCGAATACCGTAAGACCCTGCAAATTCCCGGGTTTCGTAAAGGGAAGGTACCCAAAACGGTGCTGGAACGGAAATTTGGGGATTCCCTTAAAGCGGAGACCTTGGCCCGGATCCTGGAGCGTTCGGTTACCCAGGTCTTTGAGGATCCGGCCTTTCCCGAGGCAGAACGTCCTCTGCCCTACTCTACGCCGGAGGTACAGGATGAGCCGAAACTAGACCTAGAGGCGGACTTGGTTTTTTCGGTGGTTTATGATGTGATGCCCCGGCTTAGCTTGGGAACCTGGCAGGGACTGGTAATTGAGGTTCCTCAGGTCACGATTACCGATGAAGATATAAACCGGGAACTGGAAGTCATCCGGGAGAGGAACGCCATTGTATTCGACAAAGATGATGAGGCCGGGGCAGCCACGGGTGATGTGGTTACCATCCAGTATAGTGAACTAAGCGATACGGGAGAACCTATCCCCGGTACAGAACGGCAGGATTTTGTCTTTACGCTTGGTTCAGGGCACAATATCTATCATATAGATGATGCTATGATTGGTATGAAGCGGGGCGAAACCAGAGATATTGAAAAGACCTATCCTGAAGATTTTTACGATATGGATTTGGCGGGAAAAACCAAGAAAATTCGGGTAAGCCTTACGGCCCTCAAAGAAAAGGATCTCCCTGAGATCAACGACGACCTTGCCCAGGATGTGGATGAAAAGTACAAGACCCTGGAAGATCTCAAGGCCAGTATCCGCGCGCGCCTTACTGAGGATGCGGAAGAGCGGCTTCAGACGCATAAGATCAATGCACTCCTGAAACAGATCATGGAGACGAGTCCGGTGGATATTCCTGAATCTATGATCCGATTCCAGCTTGACGCCCGGTGGCAGAACGTGGTCCGCAGCATGCAGCTTCCTGCAGAAGAGGTGCCGAATCTTATGGAAAGAAAAGATGGACGTTTCAGCGCCCTGGCAGAGGCATGGCGGCCGGAAGTAACCAAGGCCCTGCATAGCCGGCTCATTGTAGATGCCATCATGAAAGACCGGGGGATTGGGGCCGCTGATGAAGAGGTGGAACAGGAATATACGCGCCTTGCCGCCCAGGCTAAGATTCCCCTGGAAGAGATTCGTTCGTACTATGAAGCGGAAGCAGCGCGGAAGGACCTGCTGGTAGATGCTATTAAAGATCGGAAAGTGAACGAATTGTTGCTGGCGGAAAATACCATCAAGCTCGGTAATCCCCTGTCGTATCTCGATCTGGCGGCGCATAGGGATGGCACGACGCTATGAACGAAAAAATGAACAGCCTCGTGCCCATAGTCGTGGAGCAAACCGGCATGGGGGAGCGCTCCTATGATATCTATTCCCGTTTATTAAAAGACCGGATCGTTTTCTTGGATGGAGAAATCAACGATCTTACGGCGGACTTGGTGGTGGCGGAATTGCTTTTTTTGGATGGCCAGGATACGGATAAGGATATAAACCTCTACATCAATACCCCGGGTGGTTCGGTTACCGCGGGGCTCGCGATCTACGATACTATCCAGTATGTGAAGTCCGATGTGCAGACCATTTGCCTGGGCCAGGCAGCCAGTATGGGGGCCCTTATTCTTACCGCAGGGGCCCGGGGTAAGCGTTATGTGCTGCCTTCTTCTCGTGTACTCATACATCAGCCCTGGGGCGGTGCCCAGGGGCAAGCCCGGGACATCGGGATTCAAGCAAAAGAGATCCTGCGCTTAAAAAAGATACTGGTAGATTATTTTGCGAAACATACCGGTAAAGCGCTCCAGCAAATCGCTTCGGATATGGAAAGGGATTTTTATATGTCTGCTCCCGATGCGGTTGCGTATGGAGTGGCTGATTCGGTCTTAACGAGGGAAAAACATGGCAAGAATTCGTAATGGTTCCGGCGGATTTGAGCGCTCCTGTTCCTTTTGTGGAAAAAGCGCGGATATGGCAAGGCGACTCATCGCCGGGCCTAATGATGTATTTATCTGCGATGAATGTGTAGAGGTCTGCCGGAAGATCCTTTCCGAAGAGGATCATGAGCTTTCCACGCAGTTTACCGGCGATATTCCAACCCCCCGGGAGATTAAAAGCTACCTGGATCTCTTTATCATCGGACAGGAAGTGGCGAAACGGGCCCTCTCGGTAGCGGTGTATAACCACTATAAGCGGATCGCCAATCCTCCCAAGGGGCCGGAAGAGGTAGAGATCGAGAAGTCCAATGTCCTGCTCATCGGGCCTACCGGCACGGGAAAAACCCTCCTGGCCAAAACCTTAGCAAAAAAGCTTAAGGTTCCTTTTGCCATTGTGGATGCCACCACCCTTACCGAGGCCGGGTATGTAGGGGAGGATGTGGAAAACATCCTGCTCAAACTGATTCAGAATGCCGGAGGACACATCCCGGCAGCGGAACGGGGCATCGTTTATATTGATGAAATCGACAAGATCGCCCGAAAGGGAGAGAATATTTCCATTACCCGGGATGTATCGGGAGAAGGGGTGCAGCAGGCCCTGCTCAAGATCATCGAAGGGACCGTAGCATCGGTGCCTCCCCAGGGAGGGCGTAAACATCCGAACCAGGAAATGCTCCGTATCGACACCACGGATATACTCTTTATCTGCGGCGGGGCCTTTGTAGGGCTTGAAAAACTCATCGAACGACGGGTGGTGCAGCATCCCTTGGGCTTTGGCGCGGAGGTGAGAGAAAAAAATAGTAAAAACCTTAAAGAACTCTACGATGCCCTGCACCCCGATGATCTTATCCATTTTGGGATGATTCCTGAATTTATCGGGAGGCTCCCCATTACCGTGAGTCTTGAAGAACTGAAACGGGAGGATCTCAAGCGTATCATCACCGAACCCCGGAATGCCATTGTCAAGCAGTACCAGGCATCCATGGCCATTGATGAGGTCAAGCTGGAATTCACCGAGGGGGCCATCAACGCCATTGCAGATACCGCCATTAAACAGAAGACCGGCGCCCGAGGGCTGCGGGCCATTGTGGAGAAACTCATGACCGATATTATGTTTGAAATTCCTTCCATGGAGGGAAGCAAGCAGGTTATCATTACCCAAGAGGTGGTGGAAAAATCCGAACCCCCTGAAATCCATCCGTTCCAAAAAACCGCATGAATTTCCTTTCCTTGTTGAAGGGGAGCTTGAAAGAAACCGCAAAAGACAAGGTTCCGGGGGAAGAATTTCCGTTGCTTCCGCTGCGAGAGTTGGTGTTGTTCCCCCATACGATGATACCGGTGTTTATCACGTATAAACCGGGTATGGCGGCGGTGAGCGAGGCTTTGCGGCGGGATATGCGGCTTTTTGCAGCCTGCCTTAACGCCCAGGAAGCAGGAGAGACCTATTCTTCGGGAAGTGTGATGCGTATTGTTCAGCATTTACGGCTTCCCGACAATACCTTCCGGGTGGTGCTTCAGGGAGAATACCGGGCTACCATCGCCGCTTCAGTAAAACAAAAAGATCTCGCTCTAGTCACCGTTAAACCTATTCCGGGGGCTTTAGCGGATCCCTTAAGTACCGAAACCATAGCCCTGATGCGAACGGTGCAAAAATCCTTTGTCCGGTATGCGGAATTCTCCAAAAAAGTGAGTACCGATACCCTGGCCGCGGTAGAAAAGGCGGAAAACCCTGAACATCTTGCCAACCTTATCTGTAATGCCCTGGCGGTACAAGCGGAACGGAAGATAGTCCTCTTGAGCATGGGGGATTCCCTCAAGCGTCTTGAAACCCTCCTTGAAACGCTGGAAAGGGAAAATGAAATCTTCGGCATTCAACAAAACATCAGCGCTCAGGTAAAAATTCGCCTGGAAAAAACCCAGCGGGAATACATACTCCATGAGCAGCTCAAGGAGATCCACAGGGAACTCGGGCAGAGCCAGGGAGAGGATGAATTCGCCGAGCTTGAACGGGCCATTGAGGGTAAGGGCCCTAGGCTCGAGGTGCTCCTCAAGGCTCGGAAGGAGCTTGCCCGTTTGCGCAAGCTCCAGTCTCTTTCTCCGGAAGCAGGGGTCCTCCGGGCTTATCTTGAATGGATTGCCGAGCTTCCCTGGAGTGATTCAAGCCCGGATGCCGGGGATTTGAAGGCAGCGGAACAGATCCTGGATGCAAACCACCTGTCCCTGCGTAAGCCCAAGGAACGGATCCTCGAATTTATTGCGGTGCATCACCTTATCGCCTTAGAACAGACCAAGACCCAAGAAACCGGGCATACGGGCAAAGGCCCCATCCTCTGTTTTGTGGGACCTCCGGGAACCGGGAAAACCAGCTTGGGTAAATCCGTGGCCCAGGCTCTGGGGCGGCGGTTTGTGCGGATATCCCTGGGGGGCCTCCGGGATGAAGCGGAAATCCGGGGGCACCGGAAGATCTATGTGGGGGCCCTGCCGGGTAAGATCCTGCAATCCATGCGGAAGGCCGGTACGATCAATCCGGTCTTGCTTTTGGACGAGATTGATAAGTTAGCCGGCGACTTCCGGGGAGACCCTGCGGCGGCCCTGCTGGAAGTGTTGGATCCGGAACAGAACGCCGCTTTTACGGATCATTATCTGGAGGTGAGCTATGACCTCTCCCAGGTACTCTTCATTACCACTGCCAATTCCCTGCATACCATACCCTATCCCTTATTAGATCGTATGGAGATCATTGCAATTCCCGGTTACGGCGAACATGAAAAGCTCGCCATTGCCCGGCGCTGCTTAGTACCCAAGGTACGAGCGGAAAACGGTCTTGAACGGGCCCTTATCAGCTTTACCGATGAGGCTATCCGGTACATAATCCGCTCTTGGACCATGGAATCAGGGGTACGGAGTCTTGAACGGGAACTGGCCCGGTGTATCCGGCGTATTGCCCGGGAGGCCCTGGAGCAGGAGTACGGGACCGATACGGCTAAGCCCCTCAGTTCCTTTGAGAAGACCCTGGACCGGGAAGGGGTGGAAAGACTGCTGGGCAAGGGGAAATACAAAAACGCGCTGGTGTTCCAAGAGGCCCGAATCGGGGTGTCTTATGGTCTTGCCTGGACTGAAACCGGAGGCGCCCTGCTGCCCGTGGAAACCAGCCGTTTTGAAGGAACCGGGGAACTGCTCATCACCGGAAACATCGGAGAGGTGATGAAAGAAAGCGGCCGCATTGCCTTATCATACCTCAGAAGTGTCCAGGGCCGGTATGGCCTACAGGAAGATCTGGGAAAAAGTACTTTCCACATCCATGTTCCCGAAGGGGCCATCCCCAAGGACGGACCTTCCGCAGGCATTACCCTGGCGGTTTCCCTGTTCTCTACCCTCTGCCAAATCCCGCCCCAACCAGGGTTTGCCATGACCGGAGAACTCACCCTGACCGGCCGGATTCTTCCTATCGGAGGGCTCAAGGAAAAATTGCTGGCGGCCCTGCGGAACGGTATGGAAAGGGTGTTGCTCCCCCGGGACAACCAGGAAGATTGGGCTGAGTTGGATGAGGAAATCAGGACGGCCCTGGGGGTGCATTTTGTTGAAACCGCGGAGGAAGCCTTTGCCGTGCTGTTCAGCGGGTCCATGCTTAGGCTTCCACCGGCGGCGGCACCCCTGGGCACTGCCGGGGCTTCCTCAGGCTATTCTGACCTGCCCGTGATTTCCTGATATACGGCCGGCATCGCAAGCCGCCGGAGGATGGGGAGGATCTCCGTGCTTCCGCTGCCCCTTGTCCCAGCGCCGGATGGGGATCCTCAAGCCTGCACCCATGATATGGATAGCCTTGTTCCCTCTGCTCCCGCTCCTTTGGAGGTTCTTTCCGTTCAGCAAGAGGACCTGCGGTCAACACGGTGCGGCTAAAAAACAAAAGCGGTCCATCAATACGTTATGCGGTTTTGTAAAAGGGCTAGCCTGTATCCGACGGGATAGAGGGGCCGGCGACGATTGTTCAGTGTAGGGAGGGAACGGCCCCGTTCCCGTATCCCCCTGACCGGCTTCAAGGCCCTTTTGGGCATAGATGACCGGGAGGATGCTTTAAGCCGGTTCTGCCTGATAAGCGCCACTGTACCAGGGAGCGCCACTGCAAAGGGCGCTTATTACGGAGGAAAAATACCGATTATCTGTTCTTTACGGAGGCGTACATCCTTACCCTGGGGGAAAACCCGGTAGGGAAGGTTCTCACTGGCCATGTCGCTGCTGCCGGGGCCGGAGGCAAACCAAGGACGGGGAGTAGCCGGGCCTTTCGATGAGGTAACCGGGCCATGCCATACACGCCGGGACTTCGGGGCATGGGGTAAAAAACCCCGGTCTATGGGCTTTTTACCTCACCATATCGGGTATTAAGCCCATGCTATGACCTTCAGGAGCTCATGGTATGGAGTAAAAAACATCGACCTATGGGCTTTTTACCTCACCCTATCAGGAAAAAAGCCCATGCTATGACCTTCAGGAGCTCATGGCATGGGGTAAAAAACCCCGGTCTATGGGCTTTTTACCTCATCATATCAGGAAAAAAGCCCATGCTATGACCTTCAGGAGCTCATGGTATGGGGTAAAAAACATCGACCTATGGGCTTATTACCTCACCCTATCAGGAAAAAAGCCCATGCTATGACCTTAAGGAGCTCATGGCATGGGGTAAAAAAGCCCATGCTATTGCACGGTCAACAAGGTAAGGAATTGTGTCCACAGATTATGTGCAGTTCCCCATAGGTTTATGTACAGCGCCCCCATAGCCTATATGGGCGCCGGATACAGGCTATAGGGCCTCGGGTTTCACCGGGAAAATTCCTGTGCGGTTTATCCTGTCCAAACCATTGCAATCCTCCTGTGATTTCTACTATAGTCTTCTCAGGAGAACCTCCTTGTTTTGCTTATGCCCCCGCCCATCCTAGAAGGTTCCTCCTTTTTTTCTATACCCCAATCTGGTGGCGCCTGTTTTATGGGGTTTCGGGGAAAGCCCTGGTAAGCTCTAGAGAGGCTGTTCCGAAGAACAATGCTTGGAACCAATGCAATAAACAGGAAAATCATGCCTATAGAACCTAAGCGCAGTAAAACCGTGCCTCGCTATCAGCGGTTGGTGGAACAGATTACGAGGGACATCGCCCTGGGCACCTTACCCGCGGGATACCGGCTTCTCACGGTACGAGAGCTGGCCAATGAAAGCGGCCTTTCCCAGGGGACCGTCAAGCACGCCTATGATATCCTGGAACAGAGCGGGCTTATCCGAAAGACCCGGGGGAGCGGCACCTTTGTCTACGCCCCCAAACTTGAAGAAGGCGGTACCAAGGCAAAAGCCATGCAATGCATTGATGAGATGCTGGATAAGGTACAGGAACTTTCGTTCTCTTTACATGATATACGGATATTCCTCGACCTCAAGCTCCGGGAACGGGAAGAGCAGGCGCGCCATGTCATAGTGGCCGCAGTAGACTGTAACCCTGAGGCCCTTTCGGTGATGGGCGGCCAGATTGCCGAGTTTCCCCATACCGAGGTCATCACCTATTTATTGGATGCGGTTCTGAAATCCCCCGCCCACTTCAACCCGGCAGCGGACCTGGTGGTTACCACCTCAACCCACTACCGGGATCTCCTCGGCAAGATGCTCCCCGGCAGTAAGCTCTGCCGCCTGGTAATGACCATTGCCACCGGCACGGCCCTGGAACTGGCCGCCCTTCCACCCGAGACCCGGCTTGGAATCATCACCGCCAGCGAGCGGTACTCCCAATTGATGCTCCGGGCCTGTGAGGTATACGGGAAACTTATCAACCCCGTCGGGCTGGCTTTTTTCGGCAACCGGAACCGTATCCACGAACAGATCCAGGAATGCGACCGGCTGCTCCTGCCTTCCAACTACGAACTCTTTGCCTCCCAGGAAGAGGCCGCCTTAATCCGGTCCGTCAAGAAGAGCCGCGGTCCCATCTTTTATCAGTATCAGGTGGAACGGGGTTCGCTGCTCTTTCTGGAAGAACAGATCCACAAGATGCTTAAATCCCATAAGCCCTAAGAAGCGGATAAAAACCGCTGCGGCCCATGCCGGTAGGCATGAGGACCCCTTCCGGTATGGAAACGGCGTAACCATGATACGGTTTGAACCTCCCTTCGGCTACGGATACAGGATCGCCCCTGTATACGAATCGACGCGGCCCCTCTCCGGGTACTCCTTCGAACCTGCCTGAGCTTATCCTGGTGTACCCAGATACCCCGATAAGGGATCGAAAAAAAATAGGGTTTTTTAGAAAAAAGTTACCCCCAGGGGTCTGGTTTAATTGACATATCTTGATTGGTTCAGTACAGTAACTTGACTTTTCTGAAAATATCTTAATGAAAGGAGAAATTGCCATGTCTAGTGCTATGCTGACCCAATTACTGTACTGTTTTTGTGTGTTAAGCGCCTTGCTGCTCCTGGGAACGCTCTTGCGGGGGCGTATTCCCATCTTCAGGAAACTCTTTTTGCCGGCTTCGGTGATTGGAGGGTTTATCGGCCTTTTAATTGGACCGATTATCTGGAAAGGAGGGGGGATCCCCTTCCCCAAGGAATGGATCGCCACCTGGTCCACCTTGCCGGGGATCCTCATTGTCCCGGTAGTGGCCGCTACCCCCCTCGGGATGAGGTTCGGTACAGCAGGCGCTTCCGCGGGGAAAACATCCACCGATGTGATCAAGACCTTCGGCATCTTTTTCGCAGTAGCCGCGATCCAGCTCCTTATCGGCATCATTACCCGGCAGATTTTTGTCAGCGGCGGCATGGACCTCTACGCTCCTTTCGGCTATGAACTTCCCATGGGCTTCAGCGGCGGCCACGGGACGGCGGGGGTGGTGGGTAACTACTTTAAGGGCCTTGAGCTTCCCTATTGGGAGTTAGCCCAGGGGGTTACCACCACCACCGCCACCTTCGGCCTCATCGGGGGGATGATCATCGGGATCATCGCCATCAACGTGGCGGCCCGGACCGGCAAGACCGCGATCCTCACCAAGCCTGGGGACATCCCCCCGGATATGGCCAAGGGCTACCAGATGGACCCGACAAGACAGCAGAGTATGGGGAAAGAGACCACCATGAGTTCCTCCATCGAGTCCATGACCTTTCATCTGTCGGTGATCCTCGGCGCCTGCGGCATCGCCTATATTTGCATGAACCTTATCAAATACTATAAGGTCCCCCTGATAAATCAAATCCCCATTTGGGCCTGGGCCATCGTGGTCATGTTTGGGGTGAATTTCTGTATCCAGAAGATAGGCCTTGGAAACCTCATCGACAGCAAGACCAAATCCCGCATAGCCGGGGTCTGCTCCGATTACGCCATCACCGCGGCCATCGCGAGCCTTCCGGTCCAGGCGATTCTGGCGTATATTGTGCCTATCCTGGTGATGGTCATTGCGGGGTATATCGTTACCTATGTCTTCCTCTTTACCCTGTTTAAGAAATTTTTCGCCGACTGTTATTTCGAGCGGGCCATTTCCCTCTGGGGTTGTTCTACCGGGGTATTCCTCACGGGTCTTATGCTCCTTAAGATCTGCGATCCCGATTATAAAACCCCCGTATTAAACGACTATTCCATGGGCTTTTCCTTAACCTCCGTCTCGAATTTTATCTTGATGCCCATCACCGTCAGTATGCTTTTATATCAGACTTTTTCCATCAATGTCCTTTTCCAGAGCGGCCTCTTGGTCATAGGCTTAGGGCTGCTTCTGTGCGGCAATCAAATCTCCCGGAGGCTGAATAACCCGAAAGTGGAGGTTGCGAAAAATTATGGATAAGTCCCGTGTCGCCGGCTATGTGGAGAGCATCGGGGAACTCCTTAGGGGGATCTCCGACGCCATTTGGGATTACGCGGAGACCGCCTTTGAGGAATACCGGTCCGCAGCCATCCTTAGGGAAACCCTTGCCCGGCAGGGTTTCGAGGTGGAGGACAAGACCGGGGGGATCGATACGGCCTTCTGCGCCAGCTACGGCAGCGGAAAGCCGGTGATTGCCATCCTCGCCGAATACGACGCCCTTTCCGGGTTAAGCCAGAAGGCAAAAGCCGTTACCGAGGAAGCCCGGGGCGGGAAAGAGGATAACGGCAACGGTCACGGTTGCGGGCATAACCTCCTGGGGACCGGTTCCCTAGGTGCGGCCCTGGCGGTAAAAGAGTACCTTGCGGCCAATAAAGTTCCCGGAACCATTAAACTGTTCGGCTGCCCCGGGGAAGAAGGGGGCTCCGGTAAAGCCTTTATGGCCCGGGCAGGGGTCTTCGCAGGGCTTGACGCCGCCTTTGCCTGGCACCCTATGGCGGTCAACGCGGTCATGGAGTGGAAACTTCTGGCCAATTACCAGATCCTGTACAAATTCCGGGGCAAGGCCGCCCATGCCGCCGCTTCGCCCCATTTGGGCCGGAGCGCTCTGGACGCGGTGGAGCTTATGAACGTGGGGGTGAATTTTTTACGGGAACACCTTATCCCCGAAGCCCGCCTGCATTACGCCATTACCCATACCGGGGGCTTCTCCCCCAATGTGGTCCAGGCCCGGGGAGAGGTTTTGTACCTCATCCGTGCCCCCCGGCTGCCCCAGGTGGAGGAGATTTACCAGCGGGTGAACAAGATCGCCCAGGGCGCGGCACTGATGACTGAAACCTCGGTGGAGATTGAATTTATCAAAGCCTGCGCCAATGTCATCCCCAATAAGACCCTTGGCCGGGTGCTCTACGATAACTTTAAAGCCCAGGACCTTCCCCGCTATACCGAGGAAGAGCAGGCCTTTGCCACGGCCCTGGCACAAACTTCCCTCAAGCCTCCGGGTGCGGAGGCGGCCATGTTCCTGCCCAATAGGGGAAAGGACCTGGCGGAATATACCAAACGCCTGGGGGACAAAACCCTCTGCGATCTTATCCTTCCTTTCGACGATGAGACGGCGGAGCCGGTTTTCCCCGGCTCCTCTGATGTAGGGGATGTGAGTTGGAACGTACCTACCGCCCAGATCGCGGTAGCCTGTTACGCCCTGGGTACGGCGGAACATTCCTGGCAGCTGGTGTCCCAGACCCGCAGTTCCCTGGGGCATAAGGGGCTCATCCTTGCCGCCAAGGTGATCGCCGCCGCCTGTGTGGATGTACTGGAACATCCCGAGCTTGCCGAAAAAGCCGCGGTGGAATGGGAGCAGCGCCTTGAGAGCCATCCCTATCGTTCCGCTATCCCGCCGGAAGTACAGCCCCGGCCTCTTGGAACGCTATAACGTGCGTTCTAGAGAATAAAGAAACCCCGACCCTTACGGTATAATGCAAGACAAAACGTACCGGCAAGGGGAGGGGTTTCTTATGGACGGGGATCCTATACCAAGCATCTAGGGTGTGGTCGATCAAAAAGAGCCGGCGGTTTCCGAAAGGCTGTCCGTCATAAGGGAGGTACTTACCCGCATCGTGCGGTTCCGTCTAAGGGCTTATCCCGGTTTATCTATACCCACGGTTTCATGCGCGGGAAACCGTGGGCTTGTATTCATGCTACGCCGCTGAAAGTATGCCCTACCCGGCGGATAACCGTTCTAGCCCATGGATTGACCCTTCCCCCTGGAGCCTTTCATCGAACCCAGGTACCTGAGGCTTGTCCGGGAATCCCGGTTTCCCACAACTTTCGCTAAAAACACCGCGGTTTCACGGCAGGGGTACAAGCGGCGCTCCGCATACACAACCCGATGGATTGGTTCATTCGGAAATTCGTGGAATATAATGGGAAGGAGGAATGCCCACAATACGCTTAAAATGTTTGTAAAAATGAAAAGCGTCGTTGTAGCCGCAGTATTCCGCTACCTCCGCCACCCGGTACGCGCCGCTTTTCAGCATGGTTTTTGCGTTGTGTATCCTGACATTCGCTATATACTGATGCACCCGTACTCCGGTAACCCGCTTAAACAAGACCCCGAAATAGGCGGTATTAAGCCCCGCCATGGCGGCCAGTTTTTTTACCGTAATCTTTTTGGCGTAATTCCTGGTGATATACCGGAGGGCCTGTTTAATCCGCTTATCCTGGTCGCAGGAAAAAGTCTCAAATACCGCCGCTTCCAGAATATCGTACAGAATCAGGGAAAGGATCCCCCGGCATTTTAACCTATACCCGGACCGGTGTTCCTGCCACGTGTACACGAGGTCATCAAACAACTGGATAAGATCGTTTCGTACGCCTATATGATGTACGAGGGGAAGATGCAGTTCTACGCGCTCCATGTTCAGGTCCTTCGGCTGGAAATTGACCGAAAAACAATGCATAAGCCGGCCGGGATAGGTTACCGCTTCCTTTTTGACATTTTCAGGAAGGCATAACAAATCCCCGGCGGATAATTCATAGGTTATATCGTCTATCGTATAACCGGCGTTTCCCTGGATTACGTAGGTAATGTCAAAATTAGATACCCGGTGGGGAAGCAGCCGCCACGCCGGGGTACATTGACGGAATACAATATAATGAATATCCAAGCTACCTATTTCGTTTTCTGGATGGATTTCCATACTGAAGTATAGCACAGCCGGGGGAAATGGTGATGTTTTTACCGCCGAATTTCGCGAAATACCACGGATCCAGAGGGATAGGGAGAATCTAAAATTCATACCTACTTTTCATTATTCTGTTGATTGTTGAATGAAAAAAGGAGGGGGTATACTTCTTTTAAAGTGATGCGTTGACGGCTTATCTATGCTCACCTCAGAAGAAAGCTGGCGGCCCGGAACCCTGGGGCTAGGTGGTCCAGACCTCTGGGGCTAGGTAGCCCGAAATCCTGGGGCGAGCATGTATAAGCGACGGCGCGCTTTTATTGGGAGGCAGCTATGCACTATGGAAAAATTCTATTACCCCTTTTACCCCTGGGGTTCACGCTTCTTGCGGTATCCTCGGGATGCCAAAAGAAGGGAGACGAAACCGGAACGCCGGGAAAACCGGTTTCCATTACGGTAGAAGTCTATGACCGGGGGACCGACGGCGGCAAGTCGGATCCCACTAATAACAACTGGACCGACTGGATTAAAGCAAAGGTCCTGGAGGAGGAACATATTGCGGTGAGCTTCGTCCGGGTGAACCGCTGGGATGAAACTTCCGCCATCAATAACCTTATGGCCGCAGGCAACGCGCCGGACCTCTGTTATACCTATAACTGGGATATGGTGAATTCCTACGGCCTCCAGGGAGGCCTATACGATCTGGCCCCCTATGTGGATACGCTCTTAAAAGACTTAAAGGAATTCCTGGGGCCGGATCCCCAGATACCGGGAAAGGACTTTATCTGGCGGAGCCAAAATCAGGACTCAGGCGCGCTCTACGGGATTTCCAACCGGTATATGTATTCCGCCTCGTATAATACGTTTATCCGAAAGGACTGGCTCGACAAACTGGGCTTGCCTCTTCCCACAACGGCCCAGGAATATTTTGA
This sequence comes from Treponema sp., assembly GCA_031288495.1. Lineage (GTDB taxonomy): Bacteria > Spirochaetota > Spirochaetia > Treponematales > Breznakiellaceae > JAIRLU01. Next base: position 18,516 of record JAITRH010000138.1, read on the forward strand.
CGCCCTGACAGCTTTTAAGGAAAAAGATCCCGGCGGCGTCGGTAAAGACCGGGTTATTCCTTTTACCTTGACGACGGATGTACGCTGGACTGCCGGCATTATCCTTGAATCCTTTATCGATCCGTATCTCAGTTTTAAAGAAAAGTTTATCAACACGGTAGTAGAACGGTATATGCTGGTTCCCGGTTATAAAGAAGGGATGCGGTTCTTAAATAAAATGTATAACGCGGGCTTGATCGACAAAGATTTTCCTCTGTATAAAGCGGAGGATATTATGAGCAATCTCATTAAAAGCGGCGTGGTTGGTTCAATCGCCGGGAACTGGGATCAGGTATACCGGGAGAATGTCAGCTTGATGACGGATTTGCAGAAAAATGTGCCCGGCGCTTTGTTCGTGCCGGTTGACTGTTTCCCCAGCGACGACGGCATAACTCATAAGCGGGGCGCTCCGGTGGCCGGCGGCTTGACAGTTTTTGTCCCCAAAACCTCCAAAAACCCGGAAGCCGCCCTCCGCTACCTTAACTGGCTTGCCCGCAGGGAAAATGTTTTCTTCCTCCAGTTTGGGCAGGAGGGGATTTCCCATCAAATTGTTAACGAGATACCCAAGGCCATTAGCGCCACAGGGGGCTGGATAATGAACAGCAGCGCCAATGTGGACTACACGCCTTTTGTCAACGGCTACGCCATGGAAACCCCGGAATTGACCGCCCGTGTTCTCGCGGCCAGTTACCCTTCCTGGCCTGAAGAGTACATCGCCGAGGCTTACCGTATAGCTTCGACCAATGCCGAACCTGCCCCGGTTGTTCCGGTAACCTTCTACGAGGCGGGTCCTTTAACCGAAACATTGGTCAATAAATCTACCAATGTTTATATCGAAAGTATTTGTGTCAAGCCGGGAGATTTTGACAGGGTTTGGGATGCGGGGGTACAAGACTGGCTTGTTTCGGGGGCGCAAAAGATCATTGATGAGCGCAGGGCAAAATACACCGGGCCTGAAAACTAAGGAATAGTAAGGAATAGTGATGAACGACAAAAACGCGGCGCTTTTTAACGCGGACTGGAAATTCCTCCTGGGGGATCCCCAAGACGCCTTCCGTGAAGCCTATCCTGACCGGACCTGGAAGCGGGTTGACCTGCCCCATGACTGGGTAATCAGCCAGCCTTTTAAGCGGGGAGAAGAAAACGCCTACACCCCTCAAAACATGCAGGGTTTCTTTGCCTGGGAAGGGACCGCCTGGTACCGGAAAACATTTTTTCTGTCCGATACGGATATTGCCGGAAAGGAAGCGTACCTCTATTTCGGTGGAGCGTACCGGAACAGCGCCGTATATGTCAACGGGCAAAAGGCCGGGGGCCGCGCCTACGGGTATTCCAGTTTCGAGCTGAACATCACCTGTCTCGTAAAGCCCGGCAACAACTGTATCGCTGTCCGTCTTGATAACGGCTGCGAAGCCCCCGACCGCTGGTATTCAGGCTCCGGCCTGTACCGCAACGTGTATTTACGCCTCGTCCCCGCAGTGCATATCAAAACCTGGGGCGTTCTTATCAAGACAGAAACAGTGCGCTCCGCCGATCTTCGCTCTTCCGCGCCGGTAACCGTGACCGTATCCCTGGTTAACCGGGGCGGCCCGGCAACAGGCAGGGTTTATACGCGAATTTTGGGGCGGGATAACCAAACCGTTGCCCAGTCGTCACAGCCTTTCAACGCCGCCGGCGCCGGGGAATATGCCCTGCAACTGCGCCTTGAGATTCAGACGCCGCTTTTATGGAGCGCCGAGGAACCGAACCTCTACCGTGCCGTTGTTCACCTGGAAGATGACGCGGGAAACCCTATCGGCAAGCCGGTGGAAGTCCCCTTTGGCATCCGCAGCATTGAAATCACCGCTCATAAAGGTATGCGGGTAAATGGCGAGACGGTAAAACTCAAAGGAGTCTGCCTGCACCATGACTGCGGAATAACCGGTTCCGCCTTTTACGAGGCAGCCTGGCGGCGGCGGCTCCTTGCCCTGAAAAGCATAGGCTGCAACGCCATCAGAACGAGCCATAACCCTCCGGCGGAAGAACTGCTCGATCTCTGCGACGAGCTTGGCTTTTATGTGATCGATGAATGTTTTGACAAGTGGAAAAGCGGGTACTACGCCGCCCATTTTGACGACGACTGGCAGCGGGACCTGGGGGATTTCCTGTTGCGGGACCGGAACCACCCGTCGGTTTTTATATGGAGCGTCGGCAACGAGGTGGAAAATCAGGGCTCCGAAGACATGCGGACAATTCTAAAAACCCTTGCCTCTTTTGTCCGTACCCTGGACGACCGCCCGGTAACCTGCGCGCTGGAACCTCATGTGCATCCCCCCGCGCTTATAAGCGCGCCCGTATCCCGCCTGGTAGAAATAACCAAAACCCTGGCGGAGGATGTGGATGTCCTGGGCCTCAACTACCACGAAGCCTTGTACCAGGATTATTCCGCCGCCATAGATAAACCCATTGCCGGGACCGAATGTTATGAATACTACAGCGGCGTTGCGTCAAACTACGAGGATGTAACCGCGAAAAACCCCTGGCGTTTTGTGCTGGAAGACGACAATGTTATCGGACAATTCATCTGGGCCGGCATTGATTATCTGGGCGAAAGCGCCTGGCCCGCCAAAGGTTGGGCCGGGGCGATACTCGACATCTGCGGCTTCTTAAAGCCCAACGCCTTTTACCGGAAAAGCATTTGGTCGGAAGAGCCCGTAGTCTATCTTGCCTTCCTCGACCCAAGCCGCAAGCCCGATTACGTCAGGGGCCGCTGGTCCTTCCCCAAACTCTCGTCCCATCTGAACCTCGACCGCCCTAACCGCGAACCCGTTACAGCCGCGGTGTTTACCAACTGTGACGAAGCCGAGCTGTGGATCAACGGGAAAAAACTAGGCCGCAGAAGCCCCGGGGATTTTGAAAACCGCATCATCCAATGGACCTTTGAATATGTTCCGGGAGAAGTAAAAACCATCGGGTACCGGGCGGGGAAAGAAGTCTGTTCCCATATACTCCGCACCGCCGGCCCCCCAAGGCGGATAGAACTGCGGCCAGACAAAACCGTTCTCGCCTCGGACGGAACCGGTATTGTTCATGTGGAAGCCCTCATCACCGATGAAAAGGGCATCCTCTGTCCCAACGAGGAAGCCCTAGTGGAATTCGCCCTGATCGGGGACGGGACCATCCTGGGTTCCTGCTCCCCGGACATAAGCGGCGCGCTAGGCTATGCCCTGCCGAAAACCCTTACCTCCGGCGGAAAAGCCCTGGTAATCCTCAGAGCCGGCGCGGGGACAGGGACATTGAAGCTCAGCGCCTATTCAGGAACCCTGCTCCCGGCCTTCCTGGAACTAGAGGCGATTACTTAGGAGGGGGGAAGTCTCCCCCCTACCTCCGGCCCTACGGGCCTCCGGTACCCCTCTCAGCGGGGGTTCCACCCCCGCAACGCCCCCGCCGGGGGGTTTAGAACCCCCCGGACCCCCCATTAACTTTTACAGTCCGAGTTTCCCTTCAAGGCCAACAGATAATCGGCCCCGGCGGCAACAATCTGGTCGGCTATTTTATACCGGCAGCCCTCGGACTTTAGTCCGCAGCGTCTATCGTTCCAACTGTTTGGAAGCCGCTTACGCGGCAGTCAGAAAGTTTTGGCCCGCCCATAAAGCAATGCGCAGCATTACGGCGGGGCGGGCCAAAATGTGGCGGAGAAAAACCGCACAAATACCGTAGGCCGACTGCGGTTGCGAACCTGCGGTTCGACGGAGCCCGAACCGCCAAAGACGGCGTCAGACCCGTGCGGCCATACGGGCCGCTATGCAAGTCTGCGCATAAGCAGACCTGTTAGGCCTAATGTTTTTTGAATTTTTTGGTCATTGACAAAACATTTTAAGTAATTTACAATAAAAATATGTTAGTTTTATTTGAGAAGGAATTAAGAAAAGGAACGGGTATACCGCTTATTCTATTACAAAAGAATATTATAGACCAAAATGAGCAAATAGATGGAATAATTATAGAAAATATACTGACCAACAAATCTTATGATCCGCAATGCGAAGGCTCAAGGGCGGACTATTTATACGAACTTTTATTGAGCTATAAAA
>JAITRH010000126.1 GCA_031288495.1 Treponema sp.
ATCGCTTCAAACCGGTTCAAAACCTCATCCGTGGATTTCATGATTTTATCTATCGAGTCCTTGATCTTCTTCAATACCACCGCTATGGTCTTCGATTGTTCCCCTGAAGATTCGGCCAACTTCCGGATCTCGTCGGCCACTACCGCAAAACCCCTCCCGGATTCTCCCGCGTGGGCCGCTTCTATCGCCGCATTCATGGACAGGAGATTCGTCTGGCCTGCAATGTTTTCCATCACCGCGGTGATCTCCAAGAGGCTCTCCGATTCCTTGGCTATCTCTTGAATGTCCGAAGACACGTCCTGCAGCCCGTTGCGGCCAAGCTCAGAAGCCTGGGCCAGTTGCTTGACCAGTTCCTGGTTCCGCACCATGGCCTGGGTAACCGAACCGATATTGGCAATCATCTGTTCAATCGCCGTGGAGGATTGGGAGATGTTGGAGGTTTGATCCTCAATATGATCGTTGAGCTTTTCGATATTGGCGGTGATTTGATGCATGGTGGCATTGGTTTGGGTAACGCTGGAACCTTGGTTTACCACCTGCCCCTTGAGGCTCTGGATATTGGCGGCGATCTGGTTCATGGCCGCGGCGGTTTCGGTCATATTGGAGGAGAGTTCCGTACCAATATCAAACAGGGAGATGGATTGTTGTTTGATGATGATAATCAGGCCGCGAATCTTGTCGATGGTGAGGTTAAAATAATGGGCGAGGTCTTCGATTTCATCTTTGGTAGTAATGGAGATCCGCTTCGTGAGGTCTCCTGCTCCCTCGGAAATATCTTTGAGTACGGCGCTGACCTCAAGAATGGGTTTGACGATACTCCCGGCTGCGAAGAAGGTAATAAGGGCTCCTCCCAGGATAAAGAGGCCGGCCATGACCACGCCGAATCGGGTCATCACCGTTACCTGGGCAAAGACCGTTTCTTTGGGTACGTTGATCACCACCGTGAGGGGCGTCGCGACCTTACCCACATAAAAGGGAACGCTTACGCATTCCCGCTCCGGGGTTTCAAAGTTCAGGGGGGTCCCGGTCTCGAGGGATTTAAGGACCGTTGCAATGCCTTCAAGCCCCAGGGTATTGATGCTGGTTTGCTGGAAATTCGTGCCGATCCGGACAGAATCATAATGCGCCATGACGATGCCGTTATTGGCAAACATAACCGTCCTGCCGGTGCCGTAGGGGGTAATCGCCGTTACAATGGGCTGGAGGATACCCATATCCATATTGATCCCCACCACGCCCACCGCCGTCCCCGCATCATCCATAATCGGGGTATTGAGGCTTACCGTATAGGTTTGGTTCCCGCCGATGGTCCGGGGCGCCGGGTTTCCCATGGTTTCGGTCGATGCAAGACCGGCCACGATGCTTAAGGGATCCGGATGGGCGCGATACCCTATCTCCCCGGTTTCCCGGGTATACATAGACATGTACCGCCCGGTGGCGTCGGTTCCCAGGGTATTCGCGTACTGGTCGTCTAAGCCGTCGAGGGCATTTGGAAGCCAGACGGTGTAAATATCAATAAGCCGGGTATCGTTGGCAAGCACGCTGAATAACATATCATCATAGCGCATACGCCGCTGGGAGGGATCAATGGATTCGTAGCCCTCCATGATCTCGGCGAGGGTCTTGGCCACATCCAGATACTGCTCAAACTGCCGCTGCATATCCTTGGCCACCATGCCTGCGGTACTTTGCAAATTGTCCTCTGCCGCGAGGCCCTGTATACGGCTGGAACGGTTGATGAGTACCCCCGTTAAGGTCAGTAACACCACCAGCAGTATCCCGCTTATCATGAGGGTTAATCGGATTCGTAATTTCATAAGTCCTCCTTAAAAGAACATGCCTATACCGAAGAAGGTCCGCCGATTCCGCACGCTATACCCCTTCCTTACGGGGGTAATCCGGGGAAAGGGCGGACTTTTTTTCTCTCATCGCCCCTTGAGATATGCAAAAAATATGAATTCGATGGAAAAAGGGCGCGCCCCTGAAGGCTCATGGCGCCGCATCGGCGACGGGAAGGGTTCGTTCACCGGCGTACTTCCCGGACACCCTTCTCCCCGGTCGAACTCCCGTTACAAAGCAGGCATCCCCCTATGCCAGGACCCCGGGGCTTCAGGGAATCACCGCGCTCACCATCGGCCCCCAGTGGCCCTTTTTCCCCTCGTTCTCGATCTGGATAGCCAGATACGCCGTCTTCCCGCTGTCCCCAAAGTCGAAAGGGATCACGTCCTTCTTCCGTTTGGTGAAAAAGGATTTGTGCAGGTCCTCCGGGTCCACCGGCGCCGCCTCTCCGGGGGCAATGACCGAGTACCATATCCTGAAGCCCTTGTTGGCGGGATCCCCGGGGCTGCCGGTAACGTAGAGGACCTTGACCCCGAGCTCGTGCCGTCCCACAAGGTAGGTCTCCGCCGTAACCTGGGCCGTGGGCTCCCCAGAGGGGGTCTTGGTCGGGTCGTGGGGCTTGAGGCCAAGGCTCAGGAGGTCCGCTTCGGTGAGGGGCGGGGTGAAGAAGAAACGCCGCTTGATGTCCCGCATTTTTTCCTCCAGGTTTTTGAAGGCTTCCCGGCATTGGGCCGTGGCCACCGCCGTGCGGGTGGCCTCGTTCTTCGCTGCGGTCAGGGCCGCGTCCGCGGCGGCGGTGAAAGCCGAGAGTTCCGTAACTATGGCGGCGGGAATACCCCAGGCCGTCTCCTTTCCGGGGAGGATGAGCCCCCAGTTCCTGGCCATAGCCAGTTGTTCTTCCCGGCTTACCGGGAACCAGTCTCTGGTGATTGACATCTTGGTTACTCCTTATATGTTTGCATTCCGGGCGGACGCAGGTTCATCCGCAGCGGACGTACCTGAATCCGGTCCGGCTTTGCCT
>JAITRH010000154.1 GCA_031288495.1 Treponema sp.
TTTCAGGAGGTCAATTATGACCAAGTATCGGGAAATCCTACGGCTTCATAGCCAAGGGATAAGCAGCCGGAATATTGCGGCAAGCCTTGAGTGTTCACGCAATACTATCCGCGCTGTCCTTGCCAGAGCGGCGGAAGAGGGGGTAATCTGGCCCCTCCCTGACGAAATGACCGACCGGGTTTTGGAACAAACCCTTTTCGGGAAACAGTCCAAAATCCGGAACTACAAAATACCGGATTTGGAATATCTTCATCAGGAGATGGCGAAAAACGGCGTAACCCTCACGCTGCTGTGGAAAGAATACTTTGAGCAGTGCCGGCTGGAAGGTGCCAGGCCGCTTATGTATTCAGGGTTCTGTTACCAGTACCAGCAGTTTGCGGCCCGGCATAAGGCAACCCTGCATATTGAGCATAAACCGGGGGAACGGCTGGAGGTTGACTGGGCCGGAGATACCGCCTCGCTTACCGACAACATAAGCGGGAAGCCCATACCGGTCTATGTGTTTGTAGCGATATTGCCCTGTTCAGGTTATGCTTATGCGGAAGGTTTTCTCAGCCAAGCCCTGGAAAGCTGGATTACCGCTCATGTCAACGCCTACCAGTTCTTCGGCGGGGTAACCAGGCTTCTGATACCGGACAATTTGAAGACCGGTGTTGAAAAAGCTGATTGGTATTCGCCGGTCATAAACAAGACCTACCACGAAATGGCTGAACATTACGGAAGTGCGGTTATCCCCACGGGAGTGAGAAAGCCACGAGAAAAGGCCAACGTAGAACGGGCGGTGGGGATATTGTCTACCTGGATTATCGCCGCTTTACGGAACCGGCAGTTTTTCTCCCTGGGGGAGTTAAACGAGGCGATGCGGCATAAACTGGCCGACTTTAACCGCAAGCCCTTCCAGAAGAAACCGGGCAACAGGGAAAGCGCCTTTGCCGAGGAACTGCCATTCCTCATGCCCCTTCCCCCCAAACCTTTCGAGCTTTCAACCTGGAAGATGGCCACCGTCCAGTTCAATTATCACATCGCCTGCGACAAGATGAATTATAGCGTTCCTTACGAGTATATCAAGCACAAGGTGGATGTCCGGCTTACCCGGCATATGGTCGAAATATTCTACCAGGGGACCCGCATAGCGTCCCACAAACGGCTTTATGGCAATCCCGGACAGTACAGTACGGTGCCGGAACATATGCCGGAGAAACACCGGCAGTATGTCCAATGGAATGCCGAACGGTTTATCCGCTGGGCAAGCGATATTGGCCCCCATACGGAACAGGCGGTGAAAGCCATTTTCGCTTCCCGGAAAGTGGAACAGCAAGGGTATAAAACTTGTATCGCCCTTCTGAAGCTTGCCGATAGCTATTCAACAGGACGGCTGGAAGCGGCCTGTGAAAAAGCACTCCTGTATTCCTCATGCCCCGGTTTCAGGAGTATCCATACCATCTTAAAAACCGGCAGCGACAAACGGGTAAAAGAGCCGGCACAAAAAGACGGAACCGGCGACCAACAGTTCGCCTTTACCCGGGGAAACGCCTATTACGGAGGGAAACACGATGGTGAATGAAGCAACCGTGACCAAATTATATGAAATGAAACTATCGGCCATGGCCGCCTCATTCAGGCAGCAGATGGAAGACCCGGCGGTGAACAAACTCTCCTTTGATGAGCGGTTCGGCCTCCTGGTGGATACCGAATGGATAACCCGGCAGAATAACCGTCTTAAACGGCTTATCTACCGGGCTGACTTCCCCATCTCAGGCGCTTGCGTTGAAGATATTGAATATCGTGCCGACCGTAAACTGGACCGGGAACAAATACTCCAGTTCGCAACCTGTTCGTACCTTGCGGAAAAACACAATATCATTATCCTCGGCGCCACCGGAGCCGGTAAAACCTATCTCGGCTGTGCGCTGGGAGTAGCCGCCTGCCGCCGCTCTTATTCAGTCAAGTACATCCGTTTGCCGGATATCCTGAATGAACTGTCGGCAGCCAGAGGGGAAGGAATCTTCCAGAAGGTGATGCAGGGGTACAAGAAAACAGACCTGCTCATTCTTGATGAGTGGCTTTTAACCCCCCTTACTGACCAGGAAAGCCGGGACCTTTTGGAAATCGTGGAGGCACGGCATGGCCGTTGTTCCACCATCTTTTCATCTCAATTTGACCCTGCCGGCTGGCAGATAAAGATTGGGGAAGGCCCGCTGGCGGAAGCCATCCTTGACCGTATTATCCATGATTCCTATACCATACTGATCGATGGTGAAGAATCCATGCGGAAACACAAGGGTATTAAGTAACCGTCTTTACACAATCCCAGGTCTTATGGAGTGGATCTCACCTTCGGAGACCTGGATCTATTTTCATGGACACGTGGATCTATTTCCCTGGACAGGTGGATCTTTTTTACCGGAATATACATTCTATGCGTTTATCCCGCGGATTGGCTCTGGCGTCAGGCCCCAAAGTATGATAACAATAGAAAAGAACAGGAGAGAGGAGAGAAGGACAGCATGAAAGAATACGCGCGGAAGATTGCCGCTTACATGGAAGAGCACAGGCAGGAAATGGTGGAATTTCTTGCGGAATTTGTTTCGATTAACAGCGTTACCTATAACGAAAAAGAGGCCGCCGCCTGGATGGAAAAAAAGCTCATCTGTTTTGGCTATGACGAAGCCTATATAGACGCGGCGGGAAACTGCGTCGGCCGCGTCGGCTCCGGGCCCGCGGCCCTTCTGGCCGACGCCCACATGGACACGGTGGCCCCCGGCTCTCCCGAACTCTGGGGCTTTAATCCCCTGGAAGCACGGATCGCCTCCGGCGCCATAAGCGGACGGGGAGTGGTGGACGACAAAGGCCCCCTGACCGCCCTTGTTTTTGCCGGACGGGCCATCAAAGACTGCGGCCTGGGGGAAAAGCTCTGCTACTGGCTTTCCGCGTCCATCTCCGAGGAAGATGTGGAAGGAAGCTGCGTGCGGGCCATGATGGAACTCAATCCCCGGATTAACCCCGAAGCCCTCATCGTCGCCGAGTCCAGCGACATGGAGATCATCCGGGGCCACAAGGGCCGGGCCCTCATCCGCATGGAAGTAACCGGCAAGGCGGCCCATGCCTCCGCGGCCTGGCGGGGGGAGAACGCCCTCATCAAGGCCATTCCCCTCATCCAGGCCCTGGACAGGCACGAGTGCGCCAGGGAAGATCCCTTCCTGGGCAGGGGCAGCATCGAGGTAACCAAGGTTGAATGTGATACCCCCAGCCTCAACACCATTCCCGGCAGGGCCACGGTCATCGCCGACAGGCGCATCTCCTGCGGCGAAAGCGCCGAAGAACTCATTGAAGAGCTTAAACCTTACCTGGAGCTTTCCCAGGCTTCGGCGTCCATAGATACCGAAATGGTTACCACCTACAAGGGTTACAAAATAGAGCAGGTTGATTACTTTCCCAGTTGGGTGGTCGAAGAAAGCCACCCCATTATCCGGGCGGCGGCCCTGGCCTACGAAGAGCTCTTTGATAAAAAGCCGGTCATCACTAAGTGGGACTTCTGCACCAACGCCGCCTATCTCTCAGGTATCACCGGAATCCCCTGCGTGGGATTTGGCCCGGGCGATCACACCCTCTGCCATTCCACCGGGGAGATCCTCTCCATCGACGAGCTGGTTCAGTCGGCGGCGGTCTACGCCATGATCGCCCTGGACTACGCCGCCGGCCGCTGAAAGCCCCGGGTCATTCGTCAGCCGTAGAGCAAGGTTCCTACGGTCTTAGGCCAGTGAACGTCGAGCTCTTCCCCTTCCCGGTAGATCCGCTCATGTCCGTAAGCGGTCAGCCTGAGCCTGCCGTCGGCGCCGATGTCCACGACATACTCGGTAAGCTCTCCCAGGAAGGTTACGGTTTCTACCCTGGCCCTGAGGCAGTTGTCCGAAAGCTCCCCGCCTTTTCCCGGAGGGGCGACGCGGAAATACTCCGGCCGGATAACCAGGCTGTATGCGGGGGATTCCCCGGTTCTTGCGGTTTCACCGGGCCGGTTCCCGACTCGTACGGGAATTCCCGATGTAAGGACGAAGACCCCGTCCGCCGCTTTCCAGGTTCCCTGCAAAAAATTGGACTTGCCGATGAAGCCCGCCACAAATTCGTTTTTCGGCTGGTGGTAAATCGTAACCGGATCGGTGTGCTGCTCTATGACCCCCTTCCGCATGACCGCGATTTTATCGGCCATGGTCAGGGCTTCTTCCTGATCGTGGGTAACAAAAATGGCGGTGATCCCCACGCTGCGCTGGATGGCCCGGATCTGTTCCCTGGTCTCGATCCTCAGCTTGGCGTCCAGGTTTGAGAGGGGCTCGTCCAAAAGGAGGAGCCGGGGCTTCATCACCAGGGCCCGTGCCAGGGCCACCCGCTGCTGCTGGCCCCCGGAAAGCTGGAATATCGAGCGGCCCTCCATTCCCTCAAGCCCGACCACCTTGAGCATCCGTTCAACCCCGGCCCTTATTTCCGGCAGGGGCAGTTTCTTTACCCTGAGGCCGAAGGCTATGTTTTCAAAAACCGAAAGGTGGGGGAAAAGCGCGTAATTCTGGAAAACCAGGGAGGTAGGCCGCTTGTTGGGGGGAAGCCGGGTAACATCGGTATTGTCCATGATGATGCTCCCGCCGTCAGGTTCAAGGAACCCCGAGAGTATCATCAGCAGGGTCGTCTTCCCGCAGCCCGAAGGCCCCAGGAGGCAGAGCATTTCCCCTTCCCCAAGTTCCAGGCTTACGTGATCTACAGCCCTGACATCACCGAAGTATTTATACAGATCCTTTATGACAAGCATACCGGCTCCTATATCTTGAATTTATCCAGCCCTATGAGCTTGTTTATAACAAGCAGCACCGTAAGGGCCGCGACGATGAGAATACTGGAGACCACCGTTACCGTCGAATCGAGGCCCTGTTCCCCCAGGACCGAAAAGATCCGTACCGGCAGGGTCGTGGTACGGCCCCCGGTGAGGAATATGGTTATGGTAGTTTCATCCAGGGACACGATGAAGGCGAATATCCCCGACACAATCAGGGAAGGTTTTATAAGCGGGAGGGTGATCTTCCTGAAGGTGTAGAAGGGGCCGGCTCCCAGGTCTCTTGCGGCGTATTCTACGGTCATGTTATAGCCTACCAGGGTTGCCAGCACCGTCCGGGTTACATACGTAACGGTAATGAGGAGATGGGCGGTAAAGATGGTCCAAAAGGGATTGCGCCATCCCGCGATATTCACAAAGCGCATTATCGCTATGCCGATGATCACCGCCGGTACCATGAGGGGCGAGAGAAAGGCGGTCTTCATCATGGCGGGAAAACGGAACCGGTTCCGGCTCAGGCCCAGGGCGGTACAGGTACCTATGGCAAGGGAAACAAGCACGCAAAAGCCGGAGATCCGGAGGCTCAAAAGCATGGACGTGATGTATTCCCGTTTTTCCCAAAGCCCCCGGTACCACTTAAGGGAAAGCTGTTCCGGCGGAAAGGAAACCATGCTGGAGTTGCCGAAAGAGGAAATGATAACCACCGGCAGGGGGAGTATGATAAAAATGAAAACCAGGGAGGTAAACGCATAGTACAGAACAGCCCCGAAAATCTCCCTTCCCCTGCTCAGGGTTTCTGAAAATTCCGGCTTTATCCGGGACAAGAAGGGGGCGGGCAGGCCGATTAAAGCCCTGTTGACGGCATAGAGGCCGTCCCGTATAAGCTGCCGTCCCCGGCGCTCGGCCTTAAAGTCCCGGTATACTCCGCCCCGGTCCACCATGCGTTCAATCCGGGAAGTGAGCCGGTTGTAAACCGTCACCAGGCCCAGGCTGATGACCATGAGGACAAAGGCCAGGGCCGCGGCAAAGGGCCAGTTGAGAAGGCCCATGGCCTGCTGCTGGATGAGCATGCTCATCACCTGAACCATGCCGCCTCCCAAAAGCTGGGGGGTCACCAGGGAACTGAAACTGAGGAGAAACACGAAGAGGCTCCCCGCCACGATGCCGGGGGTGCTCAGGGGGAATATCACTTTTCTGAAAGCCTGGAATCTGGAACAGCCCAGATTCCGGGCCGCGTTCTGAAGGTTGAAATCGATGTTTTCCAGGACGCTGTTAATCGAGAGAATCATATAAGGAAGAAAAACCTGGGCAAAGCTGAGAATTATCCCCAATTGTCCGGGGACAAATTTCACCGGCGGAATCCCCAGGAGGCCCAGCAGTTTGTTCACGGGACCGTGGGTGCCAAAGATTATCATGAGCCCCAGGTTCCGGGCCACTACATTGGTAAGCAGGGGCGTCAGAACCACCGCCAGGAGAAGGCCCTTAACCATCCGCCTGCACCGGGCCATGAGGAGGGCCGCGGGATACCCCATCACCAGGGCGATCAGGGTAGCCAGGATTGAAATGACAAAGGTCCGCCCGAAGACTTTGAGGTACAGGGGGTCCAGAATCCGGATATAGTTTTCAACGGTAAAGACATTTAAGGGCTTCCCGCTTCCGGGAACATAGGTCTGAAAACTAATCCCAAAGAGGATAAGCATGGGAAGAAAAAGACCGGCAAAAAGAACCAAAAGTCCCGGAGAAAGGAGCAGATATTTAGGTTTGTAGTGTTTTTTTTGCGGCATATCCGGCCTGTTAAAAAATACACCCCCGCAAAAATCCCGCGGGAGCGGTAACAAGGATCTGTACCCGGGGAAGCGGCAGGGGGCGGTTCTTTATTTTGGAACCGCCCCGCTCATGGCCGCTGTTTATTGATTGAGGATTTCCCGGTTCCAGCGGTCGGTCCAGGCGGACTGATTCTTGGTCACCGTGGCATCGTCCAGGCGCTGCAAGCGGGAGACAGCCGCGTCGCCGTACACCACTTTGGCGGACAAGTCCCCGGGAAGGGTAACCTTGGAATTGGTGGGGCCGTATTTCAGCTCCCGGGCATAGGCTTCCTGGCAGGGCTGTCCAAGATGGTAGTTGATCCAGATTTCCGCCAGATCCGCGTTCTTGGAATTCTTGGTTACCGCGGCGCAGTTCATCGAAAGAATGGCGCCTTCCCTGGGAAGCACAAAACCTACGGGGCCGCCCTGATCTTTGTAATCGTTGGCATAGCCGTCGATTTGGGGCGCCAGCCAGACGTCGCCGTTCTTGAAGGCCAGGTTGAGTTCGTCGATTCCCGAAGCCAGGAGGGGGAAGGGCTTGAGCTTGGTAATAGCTTCAAAACCGGGGCCTATGTTGGCTTCACTGCCGCCGTGAACCTTGGCGGCCATTACCAGAAAGGCGGTCCCCTGGGTGCCGGGGAACACAAAGGGAGCGACTTTTCCCTTGTTGGCGCTGTCCCACAGTACGGTCCAGGAATCAGGGGGAGTCTTGAATACATTGGTATTATACATGAGCCCCACGGCCATCAGGGCTACCCCGTAACCCCCTACCGATTTGGCGATGGGATACAGGCTTTCGTAATTGGGAACCCTGGCGGGATTGGGCGGAAGAATGGCGTTATCCGCCGCAGCCTGGGCGGTCTGGGCCATGTTGAGGTAAACCACGTCCATGGAAGGATTTTCCAGTTCCGAATAGATCCTGGCGGCCCGGTCCGAGGACCCTCCAAGAACCAGTTCCACGGCGGCGCCGGTTTCGGCTTCAAATGCCTTGAGCACATGCTCCCGCACGATGGTTTCCTGCTGGGCGCCCCAGATGCCTACCACCAGGGTACGACCCGCTCCGATCTTGGCTCCGCCGCCCGCGGCGGGCTCGGGGCTCCCCTTGGCAAAGACCATAGCCCCCGCAAGAACAAAAACCAGACAAAACAACAAGATTTTCTTCATTAAGAAACCTCCTTAAAATATTTATAGATATATATTTAAGACTTTATCTTAAACCATGTCAATAGAACGGAATCACAGGTGTGAATCATAAGTGATAATGTCACCCCCAGAACTATCGAGGGAAAATGTCACCCTTTGGTACAATGGGAGGTATGAAATATATGATGAGCGAGCGGACATTGGGGAAAGCGGCGGTCATTCAGGGCGCTGTCGAGGGGCATTATACGGTTAAGGCGGCAGCCGCGAAGTTGCGGATAAGCGA
>JAITRH010000001.1 GCA_031288495.1 Treponema sp.
CTCCAGGTAACCGTCGTGGGCAGCCCTCCGGTAGCTTCCACGGTGCCGGTAAACTGCAGGGTAGTTCCCCGGGTAACCGTGGGGGTCTTCGGGTCCACCGTAACCTTGCTTACCGAACCGGTACTCACCGTTACTTCGGCGGTACCGGACTTGGCGGGATCCGCCGTGGAGGTGGCCCTTACGGTGAGGGGCGTTACGGTTTCATCCTTGTCCAGGGTCAGCAGCCCCGCATCGGTAATCGTGGTTCCTGCCTTCCCCGCTCCTTCCACCGTCCAGGTAACGGCCAGGTTCGCGGTAAACTGCTGGGTCTTTCCCGGAGCAAGCGCTATGGATTCCGGGTCCACCGTAACCTTGCTTACCAAAGCGGCATTCACCGTTACCGTGGCGGTATCAAACTTGGCGGGATCCGCCGTGGAGGTGGCCCTTACGGTGAGGGGCGTTACGGTTTCATCCTTGTCCAGGGTCAGCAGCCCCGCATCGGTAATCGTGGTTCCCACCTGCTTGCCCTCTCCTTCCACACTCCAGGTAACGGTCTGGGCAAGGCCCCCGGTAACATCCACCTTCGCGGTAAACTGCTGGGTTCCTCCCGCACCAAGGGTGGGGGCTTTCGGGCTAACCGTAACCTTGCTTACCAAACCGGCATCCACCGTTACCGTGGCGGTATCAAACTTGGCGGAATCCACCGTTGAGGCGGCCTTTACGGTGAGGGACGGGGCGGTTTCATCCGTGGCTACGGTCAGCAGGCCCGCATCGGAAATCGTGGTTCCTGCCTTCCCCGCTCCTTCCACCGTCCAGGTAACGGTCGTGGCAAGGTCCCCGGTAACCTCCACCTTCGCGGTAAACTGCTGGGTATCTCCCCGGATAACCTTGGCGGTTTTCGGGTCCACCGTAACCTTGCTTACCGAATAGAAACTCACCGTTACTTTGGCGGTACCGGACTTGGCGGGATCCGCCGTGGAGGTGGCCCTTACGGTGAGGGGCGTTACGATTTCACCCTCGGCCACGGTCAGCAGGCCCGCATCGGAAATCGTGGTTCCCGCATTCTTACCCTCTCCTTCCACCGTCCAGGTAACGGTCGTGGCAAGGTCCCCGGTAACCTCCACCTTCGCGGTAAACTGCTGGGTATCTTTCGGCGCAAGCACCACGGATGCCGGCGTAACCGTAACCGCGCTTACCGCGGGTACCTCCGAATCCGGGCCTCCGGAGCCTCCCGAATCCACCGTACAAGCGCCCACCATGAAACCTGCCAGCGCCATAAGCGCCGCAAGTCCAAGCCACCAACTCTTTTTTCTCATAGAGCCCTCCTAAACGTAAATTCTCCGAATATACCCGGAATGTACCTGTGGCCATACCAAACCCTGTAAAACACCCTTGCTGTCTGAACTATTGATTGATTTTGTTATGATTGGCCGTGCCTGGTGTACAGGCAAGAGTATCCTATCATATTACGTATTGTTTGACAATACAAATCGGCGAATTTTTTTGATTATTTTCATCGTTTTTATTTGGTTTGTTTCGAGAAGGCCGGAAACACCGGGATGGAATATCCGGGGACTTTTTCTTTTTTTCCCGGGGACGTATACTGAGTTCCTCATGGCTAAGAATATACGGAGCATCCTCAAAACCTATTTTGGATTTACCCAATTCCGGCGGGGCCAGGAAGAGATCATCCGCGCCCTCTTGAAACACCAGGACGTCCTCGCGGTGATGCCCACCGGAGCGGGGAAGTCCCTCTGCTATCAGGTTCCGGCCCTGCTCCTGGATGGGCTCACTCTGGTGATTTCCCCCCTGATCTCCCTTATGAAGGACCAGGTCAACGCCCTTACCGAAGGGGATATTCCCGGGGCCTTTCTCAACAGTTCCCTCCAGCCCGGAGACTACCACGCCACCATAAACCGGGCGGCCCAGGGGGAGTATAAGATCCTCTACATGGCCCCGGAAGGGCTCAGGCGGGAGGTGATGCTCCATCTGGGGGAACAGGTGCGGATGGTGGTGGTGGATGAAGCCCACTGTATCTCCCAGTGGGGCCATGATTTCCGTCCCAGCTATCTATTAATCCGGGAGTTTATCCAGAGCCTCACCCCGCGGCCGGTTACCGCGGCCTTTACCGCCACCGCTACGGACAAGGTCAAAGAGGACATAATCCGTATCCTGCGCCTCCAAAAACCCTACGTCCTCACCACGGGGTTTAACCGGGAGAACCTGTATTTTGCGGTACAAAGCATTCCCAAATCCCAGGATAAAATACAGGCCCTCCTGGATTACCTGAAAAACCACCCCGGCAAAAGCGGGATTGTTTACTGCGCCACCCGGAAAGCCGTGGAAGACCTCAGCGCCGCCCTCAGCGCCGCCGGGTATGGGGCCACCCGGTATCACGCGGGCCTTGAAGACCTGGAACGGCAGAACAACCAGGACGACTTTATCTATGACCGCAAGCCCCTCATGGTGGCCACCAACGCCTTCGGCATGGGGATCGATAAGTCCAATGTATCCTTTGTGATTCATTACAACATGCCCAAGAACATCGAAAGTTATTATCAGGAAGCGGGCCGGGCCGGCCGGGACGGGGAAGCCGCGGATTGCATCCTCTATTACAGCCCCAAGGATGTTCGGACTAATACCTTCCTTATTACCCGCTGCCAGCCCGGGGAAGCCCCAAAAGACCCTGCCCTGGTGCAGCATAACCTGGAACTCCTTAAAGCCATGACCTACTACGCTACCGCCACGGACTGCCTTCGCGCCCGGCTTTTGGCCTATTTTGGAGATACCCCTTCCAACTATTGCGGAAACTGCTCCAACTGTACCACCCGCTTTGAAGCCCTGGATATCAGTTTGGCCGCCCAGAAAATCATCTCCTGCGTGTACCGCATCGAACAGCGGGGGAAGCGTTTCGGCAAAACCATGGTGGTGGATATACTCCGGGGAACCAAAAACCAGAAAGTCCTCAGTCAGGGCCTTGACTCCCTGAGCACCTACGGCATCATGGCGGACATGGGAGCCCAGCGCATCAGGGCCATCGTGGATTACCTCATCGCCCATGAATACCTGAGCCTTGAGGGGGATACCTATCCGGTCCTCTGTGCCGCTTCCCGTTCCGGGGAAATCATCTATGAAAAAAAGCCTCTGGCCATGATGCTGCCCAAAGAAAAGGTTCTCCCTGTCCCGCAGGACAAAACCCCTCAGGTGGACGAGGGCCTCTTGAGTAAGCTCAAGGCATTGCGGACCCGCCTGGCCCAGGAAGCCCATATACCCGCGTATATTATCTTTTCCGACGCTTCCCTCCAGGATATGTGCCGGAAAAGGCCCCTGAATCCCGAGCAATTTTTAACGGTTTCCGGCGTAGGCAGGGTAAAGATGGAGAAGTACGGCGACGCCTTTACCCGGCTCATCAGGGAACACCGATCCCCGACCGAAAGCCTTTGATGGCATAGAGCGGGTAGGGTCCGCCGCTTAAGCGGGTTTCAGCGCGAACAACCGGGGGTTCCCATGGGGCGGCGAGAAGTCAAAGGCCCCATGGGGTATTGCGGCTGTTTCACCACAGCCTCCGGTACTAGACCGTAGTCAGTTGGTCTAAGGTTATCTTGTCGTTAAGCAGGTCTTTGGCTATTTCATTTTCCAGTTTGCCCGTTACATACCCTGCAAGGATGCTGTCGCTTACGTTTATGAGGGTGCGGCCCATATCAATGATAAAATCCACTGAAATAAGAATGGCCACCAGTTCTACCGGCAGGCCCAAAAGGGACAGCACCAAAAGGGATACATTGGTAGCGCCGCCGCCTACTCCCGCCGTGCCTATGGACGCGATAATCACGTATATAACCAGGGGAGCCAGGAAAGTGATTGACCATACATCCCAGCCCTGCACAAGGCCGACGAGGATGGCAAGCATTGGGGGATAGGCCCCCGCGCAGCCGTTCTGCCCTATGCAGGTGCCGAGGGCCGAGGCAAGATTCGCGTTTGCCTCGCCCACGCCAAGGCTGCGCTGGGCCTCAATGGTAAGCGGAAGGGTCGCCGCGCTGCTTCTGGAACTGAACGCAAAGAGCAGCGCCGGCGATGCCTTTCTTATATACGTTATCGGGGAGATGCCGCCGCCGGCCGCTATGATCACATGAAGGACAAAAATCGCGGCCATGATTACATAGGAGGCGGCTATAATCAGGCCAAGCTGGGCGATAAATGCCCCGCTGCCGGAGGCCGCGCGGACGCTGATAATCGCCAGTACGCCGTAGGGCGTAAAGTTGATAACAAAATGTACCGCTTTCAGCACAAAAGCATAGGCTATTTCAAGAAATGTTTCAAAATGCTGTCCCAGCTTTGGTTGGCTTTCCTTAACCGAAAGGTACATGAAGCCTGTCAGCGCGGCTACAAAGACCACAGGAAGTACGGAATTCGATGTAAGGGCCGCGAACATGTTGTTTGGTACAAGATTTAAGATTGTTGAAGGTACATCAGGTATTTTTGAGCTTGATTCTTTGAATTCAATAAGATCGTCGGCGTTCAAATTGAACAATTTTGTTACGATAATGGCAAAAACCGTAGAAATTGCGGTGGTTATCAGGAGAAAACCGATTATTTTAGCCGCCTTCCTGATACCTTCCCGGGAATTTCCCAGTTTGCTTACCGCATTTACAATAGAAACAAAAACCAAGGGCACTACGACCATCTGCAAAGATTTGGTAAAAAGCTGGGCCACAATGTTTATCCACTTTTTTGTCTCTGCCCCCGCGCCCGAGCTTGTTTCAGCGCCAAAAATAAGCTGCAAAGCAATGCCAAAGGCCGCGCCTATTACCAGGGCTATCACCGTCATCGTGGTGAATCCGGCCTGCCATTTCTCTTTAAGCAGGACCAAAAAGCCAAGCAGCGCCGAAAAGACAAGCAACGCCACTAAAACCCATAAGGTTTCGACTGTAAACATACTGTATCTCCTTAAAAAATGTTTTTATATACTAAGCCCCCTATTTTCTTTTGTCAATAATTGTCCGGTATTTTTAATAGGAGATAGACATCCTGTACATAAAAGCAAGATGGTAAAGAAGTTTGTAGAATCTGTTGAAGGGAAGCTCAGGCTGTTTTTTCTTCCCGCTTATGCACCTGATTTAAATCCTGATGAATCGGTGCGGGCTTACATGAAACATCATAGGGCAGGGAAAAAGATAATAACCGGCCCTGACCAGTTCAGGAAGATTGTGCGTTCCGCTTGACGCGCATTGTCGCGTAAAAAAGATATCAGTATCCATATCTTTAAGAAGCTATCCTTGCAATACGCTCTGTGTATCTAGGTATGAAAAAATTAGTAACTCCACCGAATCAATGAAATACGTACCTGCTTGCTTTCTTCTTTGTTAAAACCTTGAAATTCAACCTTATAACCACCCGCCCAGCAAACCCTCTCTTGATTTACACCGTATCATCGAACCGTGAGCCGTAGAGAAAAAAATCCTATTAATCACCAACACCGTTGAATGTCGGGATAAATATCCACGCAAATACATGGATTTTTATCCCCGCTGGTAATGTTAAAAATACCATGGGGTCATCAAATAACACCTGGTCAATCATGTGAAGGTTGGCTGTCATTACACAGATTGTCTGGATATGAATACCATCGATCACGGAATGTTCTCAATAAGGGGAGTAACTTTTTCCAAGCGATTTTACGGAGAGGATAATCCCCTGCCGGACTTGCCATTGCTCTTTTCCCGCCTGGCCTCACCGCCCTCCCGGGGATAGGCACATCCTCTAAAAGGCTTTGCGATTTTCATGGGGCAAGGGATTTTGATTGCGGATTGGTTCCCTACAGGCCTATTAAAAGGGGATAATCGCGCCTGTTTCAAAACCCGGTTAGTGCAGAAACTTCGTTTTCGGTGAAACTTGTAATCCGGGGACCATGGTCCCCGGGATAAAACCCGGTTTTTTCCTCATATCTGAGGTTGCTTGGTAACAAAACGGGTCTTTCAAAACCTAACAACCGCACTTTTTCAGATCTAAAGGGGATCTACAAAACCGGCAGGCTTAAGTAGTTCCCGTATCCATAAGGCGCCGGGCGGAATCGAACCGTCGCATAAAGGTTTTGCAGACCTCTCCCTTACCGCTTGGGTACGGCGCCAATGTAACTAATATACCAAATTTACCGGGCTTTTGTCCAGTACCAATGTACAAAGTCTTGCATAGGGTTTCAGGTTACCGTTTCCCCTTGTCATAGGGCTGCCCGGCAGCTCGCGGGGCATAATCCTTACCGCTGAACAATACCAAGGTTACCAGAGTAATACCATAGGGTAGGGCGTTAAAGAATTCCGAAGGGAGAAATTGCAGAACCTTGATATTGATAATATTCACCGCCAGGGCCGAAGCCGCACCAAAAAGGAAGGAAGAACCCAAAATCCCCAGGGGAAGCCAGCGCCCAAAAGACACCGCGGCTAGGGCAATAAAGCCCTTTCCATTGATGGTGGTTACGGTGTATTGAATATCCTGGGTTAACACGATGCAGCCTCCTGCCAGTCCTGCCAGGGCCCCGGAGATGAGGACCGCTATGTACCGGATTTTCAGTACGTTCACCCCTGCGGCAGCAAGGGCCTGGGGATGTTCGCCGCAGGAACGGAGCCGCAGCCCCCAGGGCCGCCGGTAGAGTACAAACCAGGTAATCCCCAACAGGATCAGGGCTATCCACACGGTGGGATAAATACCCCCTGGACCGGGCATCATCCCCAGTTTGGGATTCATGGTCCTGTCCATCTGAAAGAGGAGCTGACAAAAAAACAGGGTTATCCCGGTGGATAGGAGGTTGATCCCGGTTCCTGAGATCACCTGATCCGCCCTGAGGCTTATGGAAGCAAAGGCATGAATGAGGGAAAAAAGACAGCCCCCCAGGGCCGCCAGTATGAGCGCCAAGGGGATAGAAAACCCAATGGCGGTTTCAAGGAGCACATGGGTGGTGGCCGCAATCATGGCCCCGATAGCCATGAGCCCCTCTAAGGCAATGTTGACCACCCCGGACCGTTCGCTGATGAGTCCTCCGGTGGCGGCAATTAAAATAGGGGCCACAATCATGAGGGTTGAAGGAAGCATCTGCAGGAAGGTACTAAAAAACAGGGTCATTCGCTTATCCTCCCTTTACGGGCTTTTTCTTTGAGCTGCCAGTCGATGATGATCCGTACCCCTGCCCGAAGGGAGATGAAGACCACCACGAGGCCCATAATAATCGAGGTAATTTCCTTGGGGATATGCCGGGACTGCATCAAGGGCTGGGCGGACTTTAACATGCCGAAAAGAAGCCCTGCCAGGGCGGTTCCCCCGGCAGTGCTGTTCCCCACCAGGGCCACCGCGATACCGTCGAAACCATAGCCATCTTGGACCGAGAGAACCCGCCCCGCGGGGAACACCCCTAGGGAAACTATGGCCCCTGCAAGCCCGGCAAAAGCTCCTGCAATGGCCATAGCCGCGGTGATGCTGGCGTTTACGCTGATTCCCCCATACCGGGCCGCGTCTTTATTCAATCCCGTGGCCCGGAGGGAATAGCCAAAACTGGTTTTTCCCATAATGAGCCAGAACAAAAATATCCCTCCTATGGTGAGGTACAGGCCATAATTCAACCGGGAACCATTGGTGATGGACGCTAGAAAGGGGCTTACCAGCCGGGCCGTAGGGGGCAGGGGAGGGGTTTGGAAGGTATTGGCTCCAGGAATTTGCATGGTACTATACCGGGAAACATAGAAGGCGATGTAGTTCATCATGATGGTAGCAACCACTTCAGATACATTGAACCGGGCTTTTAAGAAGCCCACGACACCCCCCCAGCACGCCCCTGCAAGCAGAGCCGCTCCTACGGCCAGGATCCAGTGGAGTCCCGGAATCGGGGGGCCGTAGAGGGCTATAAACTGAGCCGCCGTAAGACCTGCAATATACTGGCCTTCCGCGCCGATGTTAAACAGTCCGGTCCGGGAGGCAAAGGCCATAGAAAAGCCGCAGAGAACGAGGGGCATGGACATAACGAGCCATTCTCCAATGTAGCGCCCATTCCACAGGGGGAGGCGGATTTCCCAGCCCAGGGTCTTGGTAAGCCATTGCGCCGCCGGACCTTCCACCACGGTCCAGCGCCGCAGGTCAAAACCGGAAACCACCTGGACCACCGCAGAATACATGCCCCCCGGATCCCGGCCCACCGCAAGAATCAGAATCGTTCCCACGAGGAAGCCTAAGATCACCACGGTTACGGATAAAAAGCCGTTGGAACCGGTGAATACCTCGAGGATATGTTCCCGGATAGCAGCCCGTTGTTTTGCAGAATTCCGCAATGATTCAACCATACCCTCCTCCTATGGAGGCATCTCCGGTAATACCCCCCATCATGGCCCCAATACGCTTTTCATCTGCTTCTGCCGCAGAGACAAGCCCCGCCACAGACCCTTTAGAAACCGCCGCAATACGGTCACAGAGCCCCAGGATTTCATCCAGTTCAAAGGATACCAGCAGCACGGCCCGTCCCTTGTCCCGCTCATCCAGAATACGCTGGTGTATATATTCGATGGCTCCCACATCGAGCCCTCTCGTAGGCTGGGACACGATCAGCAGCTCCGGAGAGATATCCAGCTCCCGGGCGATGATCACTTTCTGTTGATTGCCCCCGGACATGGATTTAGCCAAAGTGGCCGCGCCGTTTCCTGCCCGTATATCGAATTGGCGTATGAGATCTTCTGCATGCGCTCCAATCGTGGGGAACCGTAAAAATCCAAACCGGTTGGAATAGGGCGCTTTACGGTACTTTTTCAGAATGAGATTCTCATCCAGCCGGAAATCCAAGACCAGGCCGTATTTATGCCGATCTTCCGGGACAAAACCAATCCCGGCCTCATTGCGGTTTTTGATGCTTTCTTTAGAAAGGTCCTTCCCTTTAAGGAGGATCCGCCCGGATTTAACCGGAAGCAGCCCAGAGATGGCCCCCACGAGCTCGGCCTGGCCATTGCCGTCTACCCCGGCAACGCCCACCACTTCTCCGGCCCGTACTTCCAGGGAAAAGCCCTTTACCGCGGGAACCCCCTTAGCGCCCATAACGGTGAGATCTTCAATTTTGAGAATCCCTTCCCCAGGATGGGGGTCTTGCTTGGCAAGCCGGAAACTCACCGTGCGGCCTACCATCTTTTCCGCCAACTCCTGCTCATCCGCGTCCTGTACCTTAAGGGTTCCCACGGATTTACCCCGGCGCAGGACCGTACAGCGGTCTGCTACCGCTTTAATTTCTTTAAGTTTGTGGGTGATAAACACAATGGTTTTTCCTTCTGCCTTGAGCCGGCGGAAGATGGCCAAAAGCTCATCAATTTCTTGAGGGGTTAACACCGCGGTAGGTTCATCAAAGATAAGAATATCCGCATCCCGGTACAGTATTTTGAGGATTTCCACCCGCTGCTGCATACCCACGGTGATATGCTCAATCAGAGCCCGGGGGTCCACTGCCAGGGCATAGGTTTCCGAGAGTTCCTGCACCCGCTTTTCCGCGGTTTTTAAGTCCAGATTTCCCCAGGGACTGCGCGGTTCAAGACCGAGCACGATGTTTTCGGTAACCGTGAAATTATGGATCAGCTTGAAATGCTGATGTACCATACCAATATGCAGGGCGGTGGCGTCGTTGGGACTGCGGATCCGCACTTCCCGGCCCCCTATTTTATTAAGCCCCCCGTCAGGTTCATAAAGGCCGAAGAGAATGGACATGAGGGTGGATTTCCCCGCGCCGTTCTCTCCCAATAAGGCATGAATCTCCCCCCGGTCTACGGTAAAATTGACTTTGTCATTGGCAATGATCCCGGGGAAAATCTTGGTGATATTCACCATCTCAATGGCAGGTTCAGACATCGGCACCCCTCAATTTCCCTCATGCAAGCTTTCCGGGGGCTTTGAACAGGAGGCGCCACTCCCGCCCCCGAAAGGCTTTCCTGGGACTTAATTATCTAAGGCTTTCAGGTCTTGGGGGAAGCCCGGCAGGGTTTTGGCTGCAGCGTTGGTACCGGCCACTTTGATTTGGCCCGCCATAATCTGCTGCTTTACCGCTTCAACCCGGCTTTGAATATCCCTGGTTATGGCCGGATTGGTAGTGGAATACCCCACCCCATCGGCTTTCACATCAAAGGTAATCACTTCCCCTTTGAAGGTGTTATTTTTTACCATAGTAAGGCCGTAGAGCAAGCTCGTTTCAACCCGCTTAATCATGGAGGTGAGGACCGCCGATTCCGTAGCGGTGTACAGCCCTTCTTCATGCTGATCCGAGTCAACCCCAATGGCCCACACGTTCTTCCCCTGGATCCGGTATTCCTTGGCCTGGGCGATGGTCCCGTTGCCGCTGCCTCCGGCAGCGGAATAGATGGCATAGACCCCGGAGTCGTACCAGTTCTTGGCCTGGGTCTTGGCAAGCCCCGGTTCACCCCAGCTATTGACGTAGTAATCCAGGATCTGCGCGCGGGGAAACACCGAAAGGATCCCCTGCACAAAGCCGACTTCAAATTTGGTGATCGTGGACCCGGGAACACCGCCGATAAAGCCGAATTTGGGGTTTTCAATCCCGTCGGCCTGGGCTTTAAGGGCTGCCGCAACCCCAACCAAGTAGGACCCTTCATGTTCAGCAAAGACCGCCTCTAATACATTGGGCAGATTGATCCAATCCACATCGACGATCATGTATTTCTGGTTTGGGTTGCCCTTGGCAACTTCCGTGAGGGCATCCGCAAAGGTAAAGCCCGTGGCCACAATCAGGTCGTACTGCTCGTCAGTGGCCTGCCGGAGATTGGGGATATACATATCCTGGGTTTGGGCGGTTACCACATCGTACGCCTTACCCCGCTGCGGGGTATTGGTCCAGGTATCCCCGTAGAATTGCAGGATTCCCCGCCATGCCGCCGCATTGAAGGACTTATCATCTATCCCGGTGGCATCGGTTAATAAACGCACCGTAATACCCCCGGCCTGGGACCCCGTAGGCCCAGGGCTTCCGCTCTGCTGCGGTTTAGCCCCGGCAAAGGCCGGCGCTCCCGCCAAGGTTACGATCAAAGCCGTACCGCATACCATTCTTCTTAGCATAGTTTTTCTTTTCCTCCTCGTTTTCTGTATTGCTTTAAACACCCTTTATAGTGGGTTAAGCATATCCTTATTTTAAAATAAGTTTCAATAGGCACGCAAACGAACCGGATAGGCCCATAGAAGACTTCCGGGGAGTGGGGGCTTTCTAATGCGCCGCCTTTGTCAAGCCCAAGGAGGCATAGGATGATCCGCTCAAGGAAAGGTCCGCCTCGTTCCCCATGCACCGTCCGGCCTGAAGGCTTCTCGCCACAGGCAATGACGAGGGTGGTTTTGGCTTTTTCAAGTACCCGGCAGCTTACATTGCCCCGGTTTCATCACATCCACACCCAAAAACCCTCCCGCGTCTTTAGACTTTACCTCAGAGTCTTTAGACTTCACCTCGGAGTCTTTAGACAATAGGGCGCTTTGGAACAAAATCGCCCCCGCCCTTGCCGCCGCAGGCCGTCCATGGCGCCTGAAATTTTTACATTTTTTTAAAAAAAATATTTCCTATATTAAACATTTAGGGTATAGTTGCTGGTTAAGAGCGTTGCTGTATATCAGCTTAGAATTATTATTGAGGTGTATATGGATTTTAATGTGGAATTTGAACGGGAAGACGACGGGCGCTGGATAGCGGAAATACCGGAAATCCCCGGCGCGCTTGCTTATGGCGCAACTCCTTTGCAGGCCGGGGCGCGGGCGCGGGCTCTTGCTTTGCGGGTTTTGGCGGACCGGATGGAAAGCGAAGCGGCAATCCCCGGTATTAACTCAATAGCCTTTGTTGACCGTTATGAGCCGGCGGCCTTCAGTTAAGGCCGCGCGTCTGCTGGCGGCGCTGATGAAAG
>JAITRH010000014.1 GCA_031288495.1 Treponema sp.
GCTTGAGATGCATTACACACCAAAACACGGCAGTTGGTTAAATATGGCGGAGAGAGAACTGAGGGTAATAAACAACCAGGGATTACCGGCCCGGGTAGGGACCTTGGAAGAGATGAGGCAGCGAGTGCGGGTATGGAACGAAGTACGGAATGGTAAAGGCAATACAATCACCTGGTGGTTTAGGACTGCCCGGATAAAACTGAAACATCTTTACCCTCAGTTTAATTCTTGACTGCCTACTAGTTTGATGTATGTATTCTGGGGCTTTGGTATTTTTTATTGACCTATGTATCCATCCAGTATAGGATAGTATAGAGGCTGTTTCAAGACCTCAAAGTCTGAAACTGGCTCAAAGTAAGAAAATATAAGGAGATGGGTTAAAGAATATGAAAAAATTGATATGGCTAGGATGTGTGTGTGTGTTGGGAAGTATGGTCATAAAAACCGCCATAGCGCAAGAGAAGGCAATTACCCTGGATAGGGCTATTCAGGGCGCCCATGCCAAGATCGAAAATGACTTACCCCAGGGAACTAAAATCATTGTACTTAACTTCACTGCCCCTGCTCCACGATTGTCCGATTACGTGATTGATCAGTTGATCCTCAAACTGGTGAATAACAAAAAACTCATCGTGGTGGAACGAAAAGATCTCGATCTCATCAATGAGGAAATAGCCTTTCAGCTCTCTGGTGAAGTCAGTGATGAATCTGCCCAGGCTATCGGGAAGAAATTAGGGGCTCAGTCGATTGCTTCAGGCAAGTTTGAGACTCTGGGAAATCAGTACCAGTTCAGCATTAAAACCATCCATGTGGAAACCGCAACGATTGAACTGTTCTATCAGACCCTTATCAAGCAAGACAAAAAACTCGATACCTTGTTGGGCATAACGGAGCAGCAGAAAGCAGCGAAAAAGGAGGAAGCAGATCGGCAAAGAGTCGCCCGGAAAACCAAGTTGATCCTGGGGGTTCGAGGTGGTATCGGTGGTATATCCGCCCTGGGTAATCAAGCGGCAGATTCCTTCACGGGCTCGGGAAGGGAAGCAGCACCGTTGTTTCCGGAGCAGGTGTATTCGGTTTATTTTGGGACGAATAATCTGAATTCTCTGACGGGTTTCCAGGTGGAAGGAAATGTCCATTTAAACGCCGGTATGACGGTAAAGGAGAATGGAAAAACGCTGGCTGAGGTTTCATATAACGCCCTGGACATACCGGTCCTGTTCCGGCTGGGAGTAGCTGACGGGGGAATGTTTAGTCTTTTCGGAGGTCCCTATGTATCGATCCCGTTAAGTAAGCTCACCTATAAAGCTGAAGGCAATCAGACCATAGAACAGGAAATAGCATCGGTGTTCAGCTTTATAGGGAGCTATGGGATCCTGGGAGGTATATCAATGGGATTCAAGCTCGGACCGGGTTATATCGCCCTGGACGGACGGTATACCTATGATTTCAACGAAATCTCTAGTATTACCGATAGCGGCAAAAAAGAGCGCCTATTCAGACGCCGGGGTTTTAATGTAAGCCTCGGCTATGAACTGTGGCTGTAAGTGCTCCTTCGGTTTGTGCCTGCCCGATCGTTTCAGGGGGCGGGGCGGGCATAAGCTGGCCGCTCTTGACTATACTGGCTCCATTGCCTTAGTATTCGGATATGAACTTTTCAACCAGTGCCCATGAACTTCGTTCCAAATATATTGCATTCTTTAAATCCAAGGATCATGTTCAGATTCAGGGTAAGTCTCTGTTACCGGATAATGATCCCACTGTACTCTTTACCACCGCAGGAATGCATCCCCTGGTCCCCTACCTCTTGGGGGAGGAGCATCCTGCAGGGAAGCGACTGGTAGATTATCAGAAATGTATACGCACCGGTGACATTGATGCGGTAGGAGATACCAGCCACCTGACCTTTTTTGAAATGCTCGGTAACTGGTCCTTGGGGGATTACTTTAAGGAAGGGGCCATACGGATGAGTTTCGAATTCCTCACTTCTCCGGAATGGCTGGGGATATCCGCGGAAAAGATCGGGGTTACCGTATTTGAGGGGGACGCCACAGTACCTCGGGATGAAGAATCCGCTACGGTCTGGAGGGCACTGGGGATACCGGAAAGAAGGATAAGTTACCGTCCCAGGGCGGATAACTGGTGGGGGCCTGCAGGAACTACGGGGCCCTGCGGCCCGGATTCGGAGATGTTCATTGATATGGAAAAGGAACCCTGCGGTCCTGAGTGCGCCCCGGGCTGTTCCTGCGGGAAATGGTTGGAGATCTGGAATGATGTGTTCATGCAGTACAACAAGGATGCTACGGGGGAATATACGCTTTTGGGCCGTCAATGTGTGGACACCGGGATGGGCATTGAACGGACGGTTACCATTCTTAATGGCAAACAATCCGTATATGATACGGAGATTTTCACCCCTATCATTGCTGCGGTGGAGCAGGCCGCTGCCTATCCCTATGGTTCGGATGGGGAAAAGGACAAATCGGTGCGGATTATCTGTGACCATGTCCGGGCATCCACCTTTATTCTGGGAGATCCCCAGGGGATAAGTCCCGCTAATATAGGGGCAGGGTATGTGTTACGCCGGCTCATACGCCGTGCTGTGCGGCATGGCCGCAAACTTGGCGTTACCGGTAAGGTCCTCTCCCCTATTGCCCAGGTGATCATTGACCAAATGAAGGGGCCCTATCCGGAACTAGAGGAAAATCGTTCTTGGGTGCTGGCCGAACTGGATAAGGAGGAAGGGAAATTTCTTGAAACCCTGCAGAAGGGGGAGCATGAATTTGAGAAACTCCTCCCTAAGCTCCGGCAAGATCCCCGGAAGATCATGTCCGGCCGCCTGGCGTTCAAGCTCTATGATACCTATGGGTTCCCCATAGAATTGACCGAAGAACTCGCGGCAGAACAGGGTATGACCGTGCATCGCGCTGAATTCGATGAAGCCTTCAAGCAACATCAGGACCTTTCCCGATCAGGAAGCGAACAAGTCTTTAAGGGCGGCTTGGTGGATCAAGGGGTTATGGCCGTCAAATACCATACGGCCACCCACCTTTTACATCAAGCCCTCCGTATGGTTTTGGGGGATCAGGTTGCTCAGAAAGGTTCCAACATCACCGCAGAGCGGATGCGTTTCGACTTTTCCCATGGGGCTCCCCTGAGTGCCGAGGAGATAACCCAGGTTCAGGCTATAGTAAACGAACAGATTCAACGGGATCTGCCGGTTACCATGGCCGTGATGAGCTTGGAGGAAGCCAAGGCTTCTGGGGCGATTGCCCTGTTCGGGGAGAAATACGAATCCCAGGTACGGGTGTATACCATTGGGGATGATAAGCAGGGGGTCTTTTCAAAAGAAGTCTGCGGCGGTCCCCATGTGGAACACACGGGGACCTTGGGAGCCTTTAAGATTCAAAAGGAACAGTCATCCTCCGCGGGGGTCCGCCGGATCAGGGCTGTATTGGAATGAAGAGGAGAGAGCGGGATGGGTCTCTTTCCCAAAGGACGGCTATGAAACGAGTTGTAAGTGTCATGCTGCTGGGTATGGTCCTTGAGACCATGGGGTTTGCCCAATCCGATTTGCAGCCGGCGGTGATTGTCCGGTTAACCAAAAGTGAACCGATTACGGTTAAGCAATACCGGACTGAGGTAGAACGGATGGAAAAACAGGCCGGCCGGCCTTTGGATGCCACGGAACGGCGGCAGGTCCTGGATGTGATGATCAATGAAAAACTAGCCATCCAGGCCGCGGAACGGGATAAGGTAATCGTATCTGATAACGAGATTAACCAGCAAATTCAGAAACTGCGATCCGGGATGATGCAGCAGGCGGGCAGGCAGCCTACGGATGCTGAATTTGCTATCGCCGTTAGAAATGAGACCGGTCTTGAACTTCCGGCATTCCGGGAGCAGCTCCGCAGGCAGCTTATTACTCAAAAATACCTCTTATCCAAGAAACAGAACCTCTTTAATTCCATCACCCCTCCCACGGAGACCGACATACTGAACACCTACACCCTGGCTAAAACCCAGTTTATTCGGCCTGAGACGGTACGGTTTTCCATGATCCAGGTTCCTTTTGGCACGGATACCGGGGCTAAGGCCAAAGCCAAAGAATTGGCAGATCGGCTGATCTGGGAGATCGGTTCCAACCCTGCGAAATTTGATGAAGCGGTGATCCGGGGGCAGACTCCCAATTCCGGTTATCAAGCGGGAGATGGGGGGTATCTGCCTCGGAACCTGGAAGCCCAGCAAGTGGTGGGGAAGGATTTTATCGACACCGCTTTCAGTCTGAAACAGGGGGAAGTATCGAAACTCATTGAGGGCCTCCGGGCTTACCAGATCATCAAGGTTACTGAAACCTATGAACAAAAAAGCCTTGAATTGAATGATGTGTTTCAGTTGGGAACCCGTATGACGGTGCGGGATTACATCGGTAATGCCTTACTCCAGGAACGGCAGCAGACCGTCCTTGAACGGGCCACCCAGGAACTGGTTACGGAACTGCGGTCTGGAAATCCTTTCCAGATTTTTGAAAGTAACTTGAAGTGGTGAAACGGTAAGCAGATGGCATCCCGTAGAAAAGGTCGGATCCTGGCATTTCAGGCCCTCTATTCCTGGGAGGTTTTACGGGTTCCTCCGGAAAAAGTGCTGGATTTCTCTTGGGTGGAAGCGGAAAAGCAGGTTGCCCTGGGGGAAGAGATGGCCGCTTTTTCTCGGCTCCTGGTGATGGGAACCATTGAACATATCGGCGCTATAGATAGGATGATCCGTTCCCATTTAGAGCATTGGGACTTTTCCCGGGTCAACCGGGTGGATCTGGCGGTGTTGAGGATGAGTACCTATACCCTCATGTACCAACAGGAGGTTCCTGCTTCTATTGTTATCAATGAGGCTATCGGTATATCTAAAGAATTCGGTACCGATGATTCCTACCGTTTTGTCAACGGTGTTCTGGATAGTATCCGAAAAACCCTCCAAAACTCCTCTTCGGTATAAGGAGCATAGCCATGGATTTGGAAGCAAAGGGGAAATCCCTTCACCGCCGGGAATCACCATCGGATCCGCCTCGAAAGCCCTTTCGCCTATCCCGACTTCATATATGTATCCTGGGTTTGGTGGTTTTTCTCGCCGCAGGGGGAATCTGCTTAGTGTTTATCTTCCCTCAGGGAGTGGCTTTTTTCTCTTCCCCCGGCGTTCAGGGAGGAGAGGGGTTTTATCAGGGATTAGCGGAATTTGATGGCTTGCTTGTGCAGACCACCGATCTTGATCAGCCTGAGGCTCCCCTGCGCCTAAACCGTGCCTTAGATGCCCTGGGAAAAAAATCCTTTGGCCTTGAGTCCTCCCTTTCACTGCTCAAACGTCGCAGGTTCTTGGCCTATAAAGACCCCCGGTTTTTGAAACCCTACCAAAAAGCGTTGCACCTTGCCCTTGAAGCATTTCCCTTTTCCGAACCTATTGCGGCCCTTGCTGCGGAGGAACTGCTTTTTCAGGATGCCCCTATCACTGAAGAGACTGCGGTGAAGCTCACCGACTACGCTTCCCGGATCGCGGAAACCGAGCTCCAACCGGTGGCCTTAAGTCTCTATGTCTTGGCAGGAACGTTTCAAGATCCCCTCAAGGCTGCCGCAATCCCTCAGATAGTATCCTTTGTTTCCGTTCCCCTACCGGTCCTGCCTGGAGAAAGAACCCGTACCCATGAGGAGCTCCAGGTTGCTTTAGCAAAAAACGGGACCCTGATCCGGATCCTTCAAGGGGATATCCCCGGTGCGACGGCCACGATACAGGAACTGCTTCAAGGGGCCAAGACCTCGGAGCTTACGCCGGAACTGGTCCAGTATGCCGGGGCGTTCTTCTATGATTATGGTAATCCCCTTCGGGCTGCGGAACTATTTTCCCGGTTCTCTGATGAAAAATCCATGTCCCGTCAGGCTGATGCCCTCTGGCTTGCCGGTCATAGTTCCGGAGCTCAGAACCTCTGGACCGTGCTCGCCGCCCCAAGCCAAGCCGGTAAGGAAGTTCCCGATGCTTCGCCGGAAATTACGATGGCCAGTCTGTACAACCTGGCCGTGACCGCTCACACCCCCGAGGACGGGGTTGTCTATCTGGAACGTCTCTTGGAAGAAGCGCCGGATTCCCATACATTCAGGGTCTATGGCCTCCTTCGGTATACCCGGCTTTTGGATGAGCCCCAGAGTATCAGGATCCTAGAAGCCAAGCAGAAACAGAACCAGCCGCTCATTGACCTGGAACTGCTGCGCCGCCGCCGAACCGGATTATCCCTTGACCAGGCCATTGGGGAAACATGGCTCCTCCTTAACCGAT
Source organism: Treponema sp. (assembly GCA_031288495.1). GTDB lineage: Bacteria > Spirochaetota > Spirochaetia > Treponematales > Breznakiellaceae > JAIRLU01. The sequence continues at coordinate 6,316 of JAITRH010000014.1, forward strand.
ACCCCAGGGATGAGCGGCTCTATCCCTGGGCGGCTTATTTTTTTGATTACCAGCGGCGGTATACTGAAACCGCCCTGCTTATCAAAACCGCCCGGCTCTATAACGTACAGGGTTCCTGGATCCCCATCCACGATAGCCTTCACCTGCTTATGGAAGGCCATCTGGAGGAAGCCGAGGAGCAGCTTAGCTCCCTCTCTGCGAATCCCATCTGGCAAGTTCCGGCTAATATGGGGCTGCTTTTGGAAGCCCGCCGGGCTCCTACGGCTGCCCTGGAATCGTATCAAGGAGCCACTGCGTTGGTGGGGGAACCAGAAGCGGCTGCGAAGATACACTTTAGGATCGGCCGTTGCCTGCGTATGCTTGGCCGGGATCGGGAAAGCCGGCAGGCCTTTGAACGAACCTTGGAACTTGATCCCCGGTACCTGAATGCCCGGCTAGAACTCCAGCGTCTGAATACCATTTTCTAGGCTGCTCCTGGCTTTTTAGGCCGCACTTCACCGTGGGTCCCTCAGCCAAAACAGCCCCCTCATTTCCCCGGGCCAGAACTTCGACGGAAATCACAAGCCCGGCGTCATTCAAATATCCCTGGGCAAAGACCTCATTCCCTCCGGCATCAGCGATCTCAGAGCGGAGCTTCTCAATGACAAATTCTGACAACCTTTTAAGCGCCTGTACTAAAAATTCTTTCCTTGTAAGATTAAGAAACAATAACCCCGCCCTGAAGCTCCACCGCGAATCGGTGAACTGAGACCTTCGGTCTCCGGTCTCTTGGGCATTAAACCCTTCGCTGCGAATCAACCAACCCCGCCGCAGAGCGCGAACCAAAGGTTCGGCGGGGTATTAACCCCATATGCGTTTACTTAACAAAGCATTAAAAACATGATACGTTCTGGATATGAGAGGGGAGGAAACAAGTTTTGAACAGTTACTGTCGGTCATGCCCGAAGGGTGGAAAGAGAAGACAAAAGAACTTGGGGCATTAGTGCGCGGACGGGAAATTAAGGACGCTCTTGATTTACCGCGGCTGGTATTCTTATACCTGACCGAAGGGAAATCCTTTAGCGGGACGGCGGCATTGTTACACCTTGCCGGTATTTGCTCGATAAGCAAGAAAGCTGTATTCACGAGGTTTCAAAAAAGCGGGGAATGGCTTCAATGGCTGTGTGGGTAGTGTGCGAAATATGTGGCGGACTTGGTAAAGAGCATGATAAAGTATTATCAGTAAACGAATTATAGTGAGAAGAAACAGTATAGCAATATATTTCGAACACCACCTCAAGGGGAGCCACAAACATAAAAATAGCGGTAGTGATCTACAAAGTATGATGGAGGGGTAAAGACACCAGGGGCACAAGGCGATGCTATGAAATAATGACAATAACAATAGACATCACATGCCCCCATTGCCACAGCCCCACCATATCCCGAAACGGAAAAAACAACAAGGATAAACAGAATTATCTCTGTAAAAACTGCGGACGCCAGTTCATCGGCGACCACCAGATGACTTACCGGGGTTGCTTTTCCTGGATAGCCAACCTGTGGCAAGCTGCCTTTAGCTATCATGCCGAACTTCGAGTTTTGCCGCCAATGTATCTGACAGCCAAACGCGCAAGGGATTGAAGGGGCGCGTTCGTTGCGCCGTGGCGCAACGAATGGAGCGAAGCGGAACCCCGGAAAGCCTGGTCCGGCGCTTGCGCCGGATGCGCCCAAAGTAAAACTCGACATTCGGCCATCAAGATTCACAGCAACAGAAATGTATGCTACATACGCAGCAACGCGGGGTGCCGAAGGCAAAAGCGTCGCCTTGCACGGTATTTTGGCCCCGGCAGGACCGGGGCCCTGCGGCATATACCCCGGTGAAACATTCATCGGAAAATAGGAGACTGTTAGGGAAAAATCCCTGGAAAAATTCCGTAGCGCGTAATAGGGGCCTGATACCAAGAACCCGCTTATGCGGGGGAGACTCTGTCGCGCGGCGGCTCATTTTCCTACGCAGAACTTGCTGAAGATCGTTTCCAGAATTTCCGCGGTGGAAACCTCTCCGGTGATCTCCCCCAGGGCGTCCACCGCCTCCCGCAGGCAGGGGGCGATCAGCTCCAGGGCTTCCCCCCGGTTCGCCAGATTCAGGGTCTCCTCCAGGGCGGCGGCGGCACGGTCTACCAGTTCCTTTTGCCGCTCCGTTCCCAGGGCCGCCCCGTCCCGGGAAAGTTCCCCCCCGGGCCCTGCCCGCCGCTCCAGGGCCCCGGCGATGGCCCCGCACAGTTCCGCCAGGCCCTGGCCGGTCTTGGCGCTCAGGGGCAGGAACGCGCCGGGCGGGGGGTCGGGGGCAATGTCCGCCTTGTTCCAGAGGAGAAAAAACGGCGCGGTCCCCGGCGCTGTGGGCAACGCATCTTTGTCATCCCGCAGACCCCGGCTTCCGTCGATCACGTACAGGACCAGATCCGCCTGTTCCAGGAGTTCCCTGCTTTTTTGGATGCCAATCCGCTCCACCTGGTCCGCCGCCCCTGATTCCCCGGCTCCCCGCAGCCCCGCTGTGTCCGCCAGCCGCAGGGGAATCCCCCCGATGGAGACCGTCGCCTCGATCCAGTCCCTGGTGGTACCGGGAATCTCCGTGACAATCGAACGGTCCTCCCCCAACAGGGCGTTGAAAAGACTGGATTTCCCCGCGTTTGGCCTCCCGGCGATCACCGCCAGGGCCCCTTCCTGGTAAAGCCGTTCCCGGCCCCAGGTCCCCGCTAGGGTCCGCAGTCTTTTCAGGACCCCTTCCACCCGTTCCCGGCCCGGCAGCCCCTCCTCCGCCTCTCCCGGCAGGGAAAGCTCCGTTTCATCGTAGTCCAGGTGAAGTTCCGTCTCCGCGAGGATCTCCAGCAGCGAGCCTTTGAGGGCGGAAACCTCCTCCCGCAGACGGCCGGAAAGCCGGGCTACGGCGTGGCGGCGGCCCTCGTCGGTCCTGGCCTGTACCAGTTCCATCACCGATTCAGATCGGGTCAGGTCCAGCTTGCCGTTCATAAAACCCCGGAAACTGAATTCCCCCGGCAGGCTGTCCCGGAAACCGGCGGTCCTTAGGACATCCATGAGGGCCCTAACCGTGGCAATTCCCCCATGGCAGGAGATGTCCGCTCCCTCTTCCCCGGTATAACTCCTGGGAGCCCGGTACACCGAGATCAGGACCTCATCAACAAGAAAAAGCGGGGACCCTTCGTTCCGGGGCCCCTGTATCCAGCCGTGGACGACGCTGTTTCCCCCGGCGGAGCGGAGTTTGACGGGCCGGGAAAAGACCTTTGACAGCAGTTCCACACAGCCGGCGCCGGAACAGCGGATCAGAGCCAGGGCGCTTTCCCCCGGCGCGGTGGCCAGGGCGGCGATAGGGTTTTCGTCCCCATAGCAGGGCTTGGGCATAGGGCCCTAGGGTTCCTTCCGGGGGGGATCTTCCGGCGCCGGGGTTTCCTTATCAGGCGGATTTCTCACCAGCTTTTCCGCCAGACTCAGGCGCTGGTAAAGCCAGGGGGCGCAGAGGTAGATCCAGAATTCCAGCAAGGCAAAGCGGAGGAAGAAAAAGAGGGGGTAGTAGGTGGAGCTTTCTTCCGGCGCGGCACGGCCAAGAACTACAAACACCAATACGACGCCGGCGATCCCCGTGATGTAGCGCCCCGCCAGGGTTAACACCTTCCCGGCCCCCCTCCTGCCGAACATGGCCGCCGAACGGAAGTGGAGGCGGTTGGCGGTGATGCTGTAGGCCAGCCCCATGCCCAGCACCACCGCGCCGGGCATCAGCATCTCTATCGAAGGGCGGTAGAGGATCATAACGAAGGCCGCGGCGGTGCTTGCGATCATCTGGAACCGCTGTCCTCCTCGCAGCAACAGCGTTTTTATTCTGCCGGAAAGGAGGAAATAGGCGGCCAGAACCAGGCCCCCCAATATCCAGCCCCCCAGAAGGTCCGTGGGGAAGTGGACTCCCAGGTAAAGCCGGGAGAAACCCACCAGGAGGCTGACCAGTACGGCGGCGGCATAGGCCCACCTTTTCCCGGTCCAGGAGGCCACTATTACCCAGAGGGTCAGGGAAATTTGGGCATGCCCCGAGGGGAAACCATTGGCGCCTTCAGTAATGATCCCCACCGAAGGATCATAGGCCGGCCAGAAAGGCCGGGGCTGGCCACAGAGGAGTTTCAGGGCCAGGTTGATCCATACGGAAACCATCACCGCCAAGGCCAGGCGGATTCCCTTTTCCTCGTTGTAGCACCAAAACACCAGGGGAAGAAGGGCCAGATAGGCGGCGGCTCCGCCAAAATTGGTAACGAGTTTCATAAAAACCGTCAGGGAGGGGTTCGCGTGGGACTGGACGGCGCGGATCATGTCCAGCCCCCAAAGAAGTATTGATTCCATGATTATTCCTTTTCATTGTAAATGGGCGGTTTTCTGGTCAAATTAAAGAACCGTCCTTATAGTTGAGCTTGTTCCAAAACTTCAGCTTTTGGAACAAGCTCAGTTGTTTTGTTTATCGGCTTGATTCGCAGTAGGGCCTCATATCCAAGAACCTGCTTGCGCGGAGGGAGACTTTACCGATGGGAGTTCATTTTACCGAATCAATTCGTTGGCGGCGCTAACTCGCCGGTTCCTCGCCGTTGTCAACGGTTTTTACCGGAATCGTGTTGTCCCCCCCCCCCCCCCCCCCCATCGTATCAGAGGCACAGAATATGGCGGAAAAATCATCCAGCACCAGAACTGTCCGCGAAACAGCGGATTTAGCGGAGGAACCGGAGTCAGGGCTTTCTTTCCGGGCTTCCATTTCTTCCGGATCCGCCCCAATCCAGGAACGCAACGTCCCGCTTAAGGGTTGGCTAAGGCTGAGTTCCACCCACTCGGAGGCTTGGATCAACGTATTTTCAACGATCTCTGCATCCTCGGCCATTTCCGGCCAGAAAATTTTCATTTCCCCCGGGGTTCCCAGCGCCAGGGAGGCGCTTACCCGGGGTTCATCAAGTTTTACCGTGATAAAAATCCCGGTAAAGGCCGGCCCCCTTTCAAACTCCGGCAACGCCTTGCTTATGTGGGTTTTCTGCTCCCGCTCTTCCAAATTGAGAAGCAGGAGCCCGCCCTCCAGCGAAAGGCTGATCGTTAGGGAAGAACCCAGCCGGGCGGAAAAGATCCTGCCGTTTTTCAGGGGAAGGACGCGGACAAAAAAACCGATTCTCCCCCCGCTGTTTGCCGAAAGGTCCAGAAAATGATCGGCAACCCCATAACCCTGCCCCTCATCCAGCGCCAGGCCGTAGACCTGCTCCACAGGGTACCAGGAGGGGGACTTACCCATTTGGAGCGGATTTAAGCCCTGGCCGGTCTTGGCATCCAGCAGATCCCCGGCAAAGCGGTACCAGTAGAGGCAATCCCCGGTATCCGGGCCGGAGCTTATTTCGCTCTTTTGGGAGACCGGCAGGGAAAACTCCTTGATCTTCCCCTTTTGGCCTGCCTGGGGCTTAAAGGGAAAGACTTCCGCCCGGATAGTGTGGAACCCGGACCGGAGGGGGACCGCCCAGAGCAGCCGGCCCGCCCCTTCCCCCGCAAAACCTTCGCCGATGTTGTTTTTCCCGTTGTACCAGATGACATAGGGATCAAGGTTTTCCCCATAATTCACCTGGGTTTCCAGCATTACCCTAAGTCCCGGGGGAATCAGGTGGCCGTTTTCGTAGAATCCCGGCAGATAATGGCGAATCTCCCCAACGGTAAATTCCCGGTCACCAATATAGTAAAAGGGCTGATTCATCCGGTTCAGTACCGTCTGCTCCCCCCGAATCTCGAATACCAGAGAATAGGCCCCAAACTTAAGCCCCTCCGGCAGGGGGAAGGGCGGGAGCTGCCCCGCGAAATTCTTTACGAAGACCGTTACATCGTCATCCGGAATAGCAGTTTCGGCGGTTTCTCCGTCCTTTTCCTGGGTTTCTTCCTCCGGAGTCTTCCCCTTGGACAACGCCAAACGGGCCGGGTTTATATCCGGGCTGTAGAGTACCCGCCTTCCTAAAACCTCTCCGCGGTCATCCTCCACATAGATAACCAGGGCCCGCAGATCGGGATCATCAACCACGGGATTGACAAAATAGGGGCGAATCGTATCCCCGGCGGCAATGACCGAATACTCGTTCAGGGAAGCCGCGCCGTTTACGGCATCCACCTGGTATGTTCCGGAGGAGGGCAGGATAGTATCCATCTGATTGCAGGCGGTAGTCAGGAGAACAACACCCGCCCCAAAAATTCCTTGTTTCAATCTTTGGACACACATAGCCATAATAATTATACCATGTATGTGGAAAAGTGTCTATTGTGTGTAACCAGGATAAACGCATAGAATTTCCAAGCTCTGCCCGAAGTGATATGCTCTCTATCGGGAGGGTGCTATGGCAAAAAAAGCGCAAAGATTATCGAAATCAGGGAAATGGTGGGGGAAACCGGCCTTATTATCATCGAACAGGTGAACCCGGACCCCTTGCGGGAACTGCGGGAGACCTTCGATGGTATCGAAGACCAGCGGTTTGAACCCTATGTGGAGCATTTGCTGTCGGATATCGTCATGATAACCCTCTTAGCCGTTATGGCGAGGGCAAATGAGTGGAATGAAATAGCAGAGTTTGCCCGGATGAAGGAAGGCTGGCTGAGAGGTTTTTTGGTATTACCCCACGGCATCCCCTGGCATGACACGATCC
>JAITRH010000022.1 GCA_031288495.1 Treponema sp.
ATTTCCAGAAAAACCAATACGGCATTCCCAAATATTATAAGAATCAAGTTTTTTAAAATATTTTTCAGGGACAATATCTAAATCTTCTATAATTTTTAATACCCAAGTTGCCTTTTGGGCGGCTTTACCAGAAAGCGAGTCAAGAAATTCCTGTACAGGGCATTTCCTTAATGATGTTTTATAAAACCATATATTTCGTCCCATATAAATCAAATTGTTGACCGGGGATCCTTAACTTGTTGACATTGCTTCTCGTCCAAAAAACGGTGGAAAATGGGATATTAAACAAGTCTATTGTATTTTTTTGCCCCATTTCGCATAACGTCCGGCGGTATATGACGTTTTGGCGGCCCGGATAAGCGTTTGCGTAGCAAACGCAGGGCCGGCAAAATGTGGCGGAGGTTTGCCGTGGGAATGGAGCGTAGCGGAATGACCTAGCCACACGGAACCCCGAGGGCCTTTAGGCCCGAAGCACATACAGTCCTGTTATGCGCTGTTTTTGCTGTTTTTTTGTATCTGTGCTATTCTGTTTCAATTCTTCTTAGAAATGTTTTTGTCTCCTTTGGATTTTTTAATATTATTTCTTTTATCTCATTGTATTCTTTTAATTTATTTATAATTTTACATCTTGATTTTTTGGGAAATTCCCATACAAATTTTAAAAATGGTAAATCTATTTTTTCTATACATCCTTCAGCCATATCTATACGGTTTTTCCCAATGTTTTTTATCCACTTCTTTATTATTCTGTATATGCAAATGTATCGGTTATAATCAAGAAAAATCACAGTATCTGCTTTGGAAAATCTTATATCGAATGTTCCCCCATAATTTCCATCTATTATCCATATCTCGTTATCAACTAGTTTCTTTTGTTTTTCCAGCCATTCATCTTTCTGAGTTTCTATCCATCCTGGTTTCCAATATTCTTTATCCAAATGTATTATTGGTATATTAATTTTTTCATTTAATTGTATCGCAAGTGTAGTCTTTCCTGCCCCAGAAGGGCCGATTATCAGTATCCTTTTTCCCAACTTTATAGCTTCCATATCCATAAACTCTATTATTTCATGTTTTATTTGTTTATTCAACTATTTTTAACAATTGTTCAGCAAAAATTGCGCATAACGTTCCGGCTGTTTACGACGTTTTGGCTCGCCCATAAAGCAAGCCCTAGGCTTGCGGTGGCCTGGACTGCGGTTTTACGCTGATCTCCACGCTGCTTCTCCTTTGCCCGCCCCAGGCTGCGTAGCAAGCCTCGTTGCCACGTAATGCCTATTCGGACGGTCAAACCTGCCTTACCGCCAGCAGGGTATACGAAACTACCCTAAGCCGACACCAATCCTAGAAAATCGCAATCACACTGCCCCCCCAGGTCTTGTTGATATAATCCTTAACCTTCTGGGAGCGGAGGGCCTGGGATAACGCTTCTATGCGAGGATCCCCTTCAGTGCCTTTTCTTACGACCACGATATTAACGTAGGGAGAGTCCCCCCCTTCCAAGATAAGGGAATCCTTGACCGGGTTAAGCCCGGCTTCCAAGGCATAGTTTCCGTTAATAACCGCCGCGTCTACATCCCCCAGGGATCGGGGAAGCTGGGCGGCTTCCAGTTCCCGGAAACGGAAGTTCTTGGGATTGCCCGTAATGTCCTGGGGGCTTGCACTGAGACCGGCATCGGCCCTGAGGGTGATGAGCCCCTTGGACTGGAGCAGCAACAAAGCCCGGCCTCCGTTAGTGGGATCATTGGGAATCGCAATAAGGGCCCCCTCAGGCACCTCCGCTACATCCTTAAAGGATGCAGAATACAAGCCCAAAGGCTCCACATGGACCCCAAAGGCGGAACCCAGCTTTTCAACCCATTCAGGGTTAGACCCCAAATAGGGGATGTGCTGGAAGTAGTTGGCGTCCAGATCCCCTGCGATAAGGGCGGAATTCGGGGTTACGTAATCGGTGAATTCCACGACCTTGAGCTCAATACCCTGAGCCGCCAGATCTGATTTGACCAGGTTGAGCAGTTCCCCATGGGGAACCGGGGTTGCCCCTACGGTCAAGACCGGTGTGGATTTGGCTTGAGGGGCTTCCTGTTTGGGAGATCCATAGACCCCCTGATTCAGGGCCCCTACCAAGACGCCAAGGCTGAGTAAGCTCACTATGCCTTTCTTCATAAAAACTCCTTCTTGATTAAAGTACGTCCCCTGCGGATAAGTGCAAGGGGAGGTTCCTTTTACTGTTTTAGGGCTCCTCCTAGGCCCTTAGACCCGTTCCCCTGGTTTATCCTCACCCCCTTTCACGGGAATCGAAGCCATCACCGGGAGGTACCTCGCAATCAGCGGCGGGATAGGAGGGAGCGGCTTATGGCAGTACCTGTCCACTGCACGGCTTCCACAAGCATCAGAATAACGATGACCGCGGCGATGGTTACGTCTATACGGAAACGGTAATAACCGTAGCGAATGGCCAAGTCTCCCAGACCGCCGCCGCCGATGGCCCCGGCCATAGCAGAATAGCCTATGAGATTAATGATGGTTAAGGCCAACCCTGAAATCAAGGCAGGCAATGCCTCGGGGATGAGGACCTTGCGGATAATCTGAAAATTAGTTGAACCCATGGCCCGGGCAGCGGTCAATACCCCGGGATCCACCTCTGAAAGGGCGGACTCGACAATCCGCGCCACAAAGGGCGCAGCTGCTATGGATAAGGGGATGATCACCGCCGTAGGCCCGATGCTGGTTCTGATGATGAGCCGGGACAGGGGAATGAGGAGGATCATCAAAATGATGAAAGGCAATGACCGGAATAAGTTCACCATGCGGGAAAGAACATGATAGAGGATCCGCCGGGGATACAGCCCTGCAGGAGAGGTACTGAAAAGGAAGGTCCCCAAAGGAAAACCTAAAACACCGGCAAAGACCGCAGCCATAGAGGTCATGTAGAGGGTCTCCCCGGTTGCTCCGGGGAGCATACTGAGCAAGGCTTTAAACTGAGGGCTAAGCATAGATCAACCCCTTGGCAGCTTCGGTTTCAGGGAAGTTCAATACCGACTGAACCGATCCCTGTTCTACCAAACAACCCTCATCCAGAACCGCCACTGCATCACAAACCGCCCGGATAAGCTCCATTTGATGGGTTATGAGCACCACCGTGATGTGGAGTCGATCATGGAGTTCCCGGATAAGGGAAAGAATAGACCGGGTCGTCTGGGGATCCAGGGCGCTGGTAGCCTCGTCACAGAACAGGACCTCAGGGTTTACCGCTAAGGCCCGGGCAATGGCAACCCGTTGCTTTTGCCCTCCGGAAAGTTCCCCTAAGCGGGCCTTTCGTTTATCCTGTATACCCACAAGGTCCAAAAGTTCATCCACCCTTTTTTCGATCTGTTTTTTTGAGAAACCCCCAATCTCCAGGGGATAACTGATATTACCCGTAACATTCCGGGATCCTAGAAGATTGAAATTCTGAAATATCATACCCATCTTCCGCCTTCTGAGCAGTAAATCCATCCCCCGTAAGGTATCCACCCGTTCAGTACCATAGTACACCTCCCCCGTATCCGGGGCTTCCAAGAGGCTCATGATCCGCAGCAGCGTTGATTTCCCGGCGCCGCTTCTCCCAATAATCCCGTATATGCTTCCCTCAGGAACCCGCATGTCCGCGTGTCGTATCGCCGTAACCGACCCGTACTGTTTTGATATTCCTTTGAGGACAATCATAATCGCTCCTTATCCATTTTACTGCATCACAGGTCCACCCTAATCGGGTACCCTGCAATCAGAAAAATCTGCCTCTCCGGTATACTGCATAGAAAATCATACAAACCCGAGAGGTATACTGTATTATATAGTACTATACTTAGCCACGAAAAATCAAGCAGGCCCCATCCTGCTCGTCTTATGCCAAAGGTGCGGCTACAAGAGCAGTTCCCAATACCCCACATCAAGCCATTGGTTTAGCTTAAAGCCGATTTCTTTGAACTGGGCAATCTGTATAAAGCCAAATCGTTCATGTAAGGCAATACTCCGTTTATTGGGCAAGGTGATCCCCGCTATTACCGCGTGGACCATGGTCTTTTTCACTTCTTCTAATAACCTAGTCAATAAACAGGTACCCAAACCCTTCCCCTCATGACCCTGTTTAAGATAGATACTATGCTCCACAGAAAATCCGTAAGCCCCACGATCCTTCCATTTGTTTACATAGGCATACCCGATAAGCTCTCTTGCCTCTTCCCAGACCAGCCAGGGGTATACAGAACTGATGTCCACAATCCGGCTCTCCATTTCTTTCACGGAAACGGGATTTTCCTCAAAACTGATCACCGTATGCTTAACATAGTGATTATATATACCGCAAATCGCCATAGCATCGCTAATCTTCACGGTTCGTATCATTCCTTCTCCTTATCTTCCCCATGTACCCTTAGAAGATAGGGTAGCGAAAATAACGTAAAAATCCAAGGGAAATGCTTGAGCAAGGAGTAGTTTTGATGATATAAGAAAACACCGATTAACGTAACGAGCCCCAGCCTTTCCATGACTCCTAAACCCCAGGTTCATTACATCCCCTAAATGGGGGCACATAACACCGCTTGGGCCCCGTCCCCTGATGAACAGTGGCATACCTGAGTGCTTCCCTTACTTCCCCAAAAGATTGGGCCTATGGATCTTCCCTAGAGCAGCCTCAATGGAGATACCACCGTCCCCCGTTTAGGGATGTATCCATAGGTCAGGATAGGGTAAGGGCATTTTCCTCAATAACCTTGGCATACCAGGCACCGCTCTGTTTTACAATACGTTCTTGGGTCTGAAAATCCACATACACCAATCCAAAACGGCTGTTGTACCCAAAGGCCCATTCAAAATTATCGGTAAAAGACCATTGCAGATAACCAAACACCGTTACCCCTGCTTCTAGCCCCTGATGCAGGGCCCTCAGGTGCCGCTTAAGATAATCGATCCGCTGGGGATCTTCCACGGTATGCTCCATACTCACCATCTCATGGGTCGCCGTACCATTTTCACTTATGAGGATGCGCTTTACCCCATATTCATTTTTAAGCCGGAGCAGCATAGCGGTCAATCCCTGTTCGGTAATCGGCCACTCACGGGTATTCACCGGTACATACCGGGGATTTTTGATCTCCCATTCATCCGGCCAAACATGCGGATTATATTGCACATAAAAATCATTGTAATAGTTAAGGCCGATGAAATCAAGGTCCTGGTGCATAAGGGCAATTTCTTGTGTATCAAAAGGCGGAAGGACCACCCCCTTCTTTTCGTACCAACCCAGCATGTCCGCAGGATAGCTCCCTTTGAGCAAGGGGTCAAGAAACCAACGATTGAGGTTACCGTCAGCCCGTTTTGCCGCAGCCTGATCTTGGGGGTCTTCCGGTGTCAAGGGCAATCGTCCCATAAGATTAAGGGCAATGCCGATTTCACCCCCCTGGCCTTGTTTCTTGAACTGCTGTACCACGAGTCCATGGGCCACATACAGATAATAAGCCACTCTGAGGGCCTGAGCGTAGTCATGGTATCCCGGAGCGTGCCGTCCAATATAATGTCCTAAAAAAGCCGTACAATAGGGTTCATTCAAGGTCATCCAATAGCCAACCCGGTCCCTCAAGGTATCGAAAACCGCGGCAGCATATTCAAGAAAATAGCGGGGCATATCAGGGTTACACCAGCCGCCAGTATCGGCCATGCACTGAGGCAAGTCCCAATGAAACAAGGTCGCAAAGGGTTTGATACCCGCCTCTAAGAGGGTATCTACCAGCCGGGAATAATAATCAAGCCCCTTAGGGTTTACTTTCCCGGTACCCTGGGGCATAACCCGGGGCCATGCAATAGAAAACCGGTAAGCCTGGAGCCCCAAAGTCTTCATAAGGGCCACATCCTCTTTATACCGGTTGTATTGGTCACAGGCTGCCTCTCCGGTATCTTGATTTGCCACCATACCAGGTATTGAACAATACCGATCCCAAATGGACTCACTCCTGCCATCTTGCTTCACCGCCCCTTCAACTTGATATGAAGCGGATGCGGCTCCCCATATAAATCCTTGAGGAAATTGTAACTTCCGAGACATCCTTTCCTTTTAACTCCCTTTTATCCTTTTACAGCCCCTGCGGTCATGCCGTTGATAATCTGTTCTTGTAAAAGCAGATACATGATAAGAATCGGAACCGTAGCAATGACCAGGGCCGCCATAAGTCCCGCATAATCGGTGGTATAAGCCCCAAGGAAGTTGTACAATCCCAGGGGTAATGTTTTTTTATGCTCTGAGTTGATAAAAACCAGGGCGAAACTGAATTCCTTCCAGTTGTTGAGAAAATTGAGAATTCCCACAGTGGCAACAACCGGTCGTGTCATGGGTAATACAATAGAAAAGAAGATTCGTCCCATAGCCGCGCCGTCAATAATCGAGGCTTCCATAATGGAATCAGGGAAGGATGCGATAAAACTTTCCATCAAAAAAATCGTGAGGGGCAGGCCGAAAGCAGTATATACCAGGATGAGGGACCAGGGCGTATTAAGCAGATGGAAACTCCGCATCAACGAAAAGAGCGGCACCAATACTGCCTGCAAGGGAATCAACATTCCAATCACAAAAACCGATGATACTGCTTTTTGAAAAGGGAATTTAAATTTGGCAAGTACAAAGGCCGCAGCAGCCCCGATGAGGACAGTGAAAACAATAGCAATAATCGAAATAAACAGGCTGTTAAAAAAATAGGTACCTATATTTGCGGTTCTCCATGCGTGGGCATAATTTGCTCCATGCAGCTGTTTCGGCAAAGCAATCGCCGATACCGTAAATTCCTGATTCGTTTTGAATGAACTATAGGTCATCCATAATAGGGGAAAGAGGGTGGTAATCGAGAGGAGGCCCAAAATACCGTAACGAGCACCCATAACGATAAGATGGATCCTACGGGCTTTCCCTGGAGATACAAAAAGATTGGTATGCTTCATAATGCAATCCTTCCTTATGATACAGCCTTGCGAAGCAGCACACTCCTGCTGAGGGCTATAAACGTAAAACTCAACACCGCAATCACGAGAGATACCGCACTTCCATACCCATACTGATTGACGGTGAAGGTTTTGTTGTACATATACGTGGCCATCACCTCGGTGGCATGGGCAGGGCCTCCTTCGGTCATGACGTAAATCAGATCGAAGGATCGCATGCTCCCTGAAATACACAGTACGGCGGCAGCGGCAATGGTGTCCCATAGGAGCGGAAGCCGTATCTTAAAAAACTTAGTTACTTCCCCCGCGCCGTCAATATCCGCAGCTTCCGCAATATCCGCCGGGATATTCTGGAGCGCCGCAAGAAAGATAATCATGTACAAGCCGATAAACTGCCAGACAATGACTCCGCAGAGGGTATAGATAGCGGTACCGGGGTTGCCGAGCAGATCGGGACTTGTCTTAAAACCCACAGCCAGCAAGAATCCCCGCAATAAACCAATCTGGGCGTTAAGAATAGTGGTCCACAACAAGCCCACCACGACGGTTGAAAGGATCATGGGAATAAAGAAAGCAGTTCTAAAGAACGGCCGCCCTTTTAATCTGCCGCTCAAAGCCACTGCGGCAAGGATGCCCAAGGGAATTTGACCGAGCATTGAGGCTGCTACCACAAACATGTTGTTTCTAAAGGACTGCCAAAATACCGGATCCGTGAGGATCCGGTGAAAATTGTCAAAACCGATATACCGGGGAGCGGATAACCCGTTCCAATTATAAAACCCAAACAAAAAGGAACGTACAATAGGATACAATACGAAACAGGTATATATAATTAAGGCCGGAGCCAAGCCACCGATTATAAATGGTTTATTTTTTTGTATTATAGATGTCAAGAAAACCTCCTTACCTAGTAGGAGCAAAGGATGGATACAGACCGTGAGAAGGGGGATATGCACAGGCCCTTACTTTTTCGAATCGCCCAAACCTGAAAGATTTATCCAATCTCCCTCGAGTCTGACCGGTTCCTACACCATACCTCCGCTCCCTAAGTCTGCAGCAGTCACTACTGAATTGTAGCCGCCAATTGCTTTGCAATCTCCTCAGGGGATTGAATCCCAAGCATAATTCCCTGAAGCCCATTATTGATGATTTCGGTCTGTTCAGAATTAAGCGCCGAATCATATACGGTTACCATCGCCGGGTGGGCTTTCATCAGGGTAACGAGCTTTGCATACACCGGATCAACCCGATTCAGATCCGGTTCAGCGGTTTTTGATGATACGGGAATCGTATACTCCATGTACATTTTCTGGGCCTCATCCACCGTGAGGAACATGATGAGTTTTTCAATCGCCGCCCGCTGTGTAGGGCTTACCTTAGCGTTAATGACCACGCCGGTACTGCTTACCCCCGAAAGGCTCTTCGGTTCACCCTTACCCCCGCTGATAGCGGGGAAGGTAGTCATTTCAATGTTCGCCTTTACCCCTTCGGGGGCATTGGTAACGATATCGGGGAGCACCCAGGTACCGTTAATCATCATAGCGGCCTCTTCCCGGTAGAAATACCCCCGGGTCTGGACATCATCAATAGAATTGTAGTCTCGATTAAAGGCGTTCAGTTCGGCCAGTTCTTTCATGATCCCCAGGGCATCAAGGAAGGGCTTATCCGTAAAGGCGGCGCCGTTTTTGTTTGCAAGCACATCCGTAAGCCATTGGGAACCGGTTACCCGATTAGCCACAATACTAAATATGGAAGACTGAGCCGGCCACTTTGCCTTGTTTCCCAGGGCGATGGGGATGATATTATGTTGCTTAAATACCTCAATAGCGGTTTTCAGTTCCTCATAGGTTTCAGGAACCTTGACCTGGTATTTTTCAAACAAGGCTTTATTATAGAAAAAAATTGATGTTACCGATATGCCTAATCCCACACTGTAGGTTTTACCATTTACGGTAAATTCATCCAGGGCAATGGGAAGAATACTATCTTTCCAGGCGCTCTCCCGGGCGAGAAGGTCGTTAATGTCTCCCAGTAAGCCCGCTTCAGCAAATTCCCGGACAGGGGTATTGGGCCAGGCAATGAAGGCGTCGGGTAGTTCTCCTGCGGCGGCTTGCGTCTTGAGCCGGGTCTGATACTGATCCCGAGGAATCTTCTGCTCTTCAATGGTTATATCAGGATTGGCGGCCAGGAATTGCTCCATACGCCGGGTCATAAATTCCGAGCGCTGGTCAGCTCCCACGTAGGAATGCCAGAGGGTAAAAGAGACCTTCCCGTCGGCAGAGGGGCTTGTTTTTTTTCCGGAACAACCCGTAGATAAGCATCCAAGGACAACAACACTTACCAACACAAGAATTCGTTTAATCTTCATAGAAATTCCTCCATATTTTTACTATGATACCTCAGTTTAGTTATATGCATATTCAATCCTCAAGTCAAGTCTTTCGATTTATCAGGGCGAGCGCATTAAAAAAGGAGTAAAGGAGAGATAAAAAAAGCCGATAGAGGTGGGATTGGAGGTACGAATGATCCCCGAATCCATACCACCCATCATCGGTTTTTTTAATGATATCAAAGACCCCCGGATAGATTCAGAAGAAATGCTATCCCCTCATTGAGGTTATCGTCATCACCCTTTTGGCGGTGATGGCCTTTGCCAAGGGTAATGTTCTAAATCTATTGGAGTAAACACACTCTCCCAAAGAACCATATATTTATTGTCAGGGCAACAACGATCTTGTGCATCAGTGCCGTCTTTGAAAAACGGATTCCTTTCCTCACTAATCGGGCGCTCCAGGTCCTCAATGA
Source organism: Treponema sp. (assembly GCA_031288495.1). Lineage (GTDB taxonomy): Bacteria > Spirochaetota > Spirochaetia > Treponematales > Breznakiellaceae > JAIRLU01. The sequence continues at coordinate 9,775 of JAITRH010000022.1, forward strand.
CAGATGTTTCCTTTCTATCTTTTGCCTGTTCTTCTTCGTGACTACCAACACCTCCGGTGAAAATCTCTCATAATACGCATAGTTGCCATCGGTATAGACCTTCCC
>JAITRH010000171.1 GCA_031288495.1 Treponema sp.
CTGGCCCGGTTGCGGAAGGAAGTGAAGGTACTGCGGGAGGCGGTGTGAAGCTGCGCTTCACCTGAAATCCTCAAAAAAGCGGTCGAACTTTAGTTCGCGTCATCTTCGCACAGACAGAAGCCCGGTGATGGTGTACCGGTTCATGGGGAACACAAGGACCAGTACAGCATTAGGGAGAAGGACATGCGTTTTCGGGGTGTCAAGCAGCGCCTACTACAAGTGGGTGAAGAAGAAAGGGGCATCGGAAGGGCGGGACAAGAGGGACGCTGAACTGATAGACCTCATTGGGGAGATAGTGGAACGGCATCACTATCGGTAGGGGAGTCTGTGGGTGAGGGAAGAACTGCGGAGCACATACGGGAAACGGGTGAGCCGTAAAAAAGTGGCCCGGTTGATGAGGGAGAACGGCCGTAACGCCCGCAGGCGGGGGAAGTTTATCCCCACCACCACCTCAAACCACGGGCTGCCGGTCTGCGAAAACCTGTTGAACCGGGAGTTTCATGCGGAAAAGGGGGGAGAGAAAGGGGTGTCGTGGGACCTTAGTCCCCCATCACGTATCTGCGTACCCTCGTGGGTTGGGTATACCTGACGGTAGTGCTTGACCTGTATGACCGGAAGGTGATCGGCTGGGCCTTCAGCGGCGACCTGGAGACTATCCATGCGACCATTCCCGCCGTTCAGATGGCCATTACGAACCGCACGGCCCCGGAGGGTCTGCTATTCCACTCTGACCGGGGCGTGTTGCGTCCCTTGACAAGACTGTTTAAATCAGGTAAGCTATTGGTATCTACTGAAAAGGTAGGAGAGACTAGCTCATCTGGATAGAGCGTCAGCCTCCGGAGCTGAAGGTGGTGGGTTCGAGTCCCGCGTCTCTCAAGGACCCGAAAAAATTTACGCAATCAAAAGCAGGCATGATCCTAAACCGGGAGATCCCCAAGGAAGCGATGGAAAGTCTTGGTATTGATGGGGGGAATCTCCGCCAATGGGTACAAGAAAGCACGGAAGGCGCCCCAAGCCTCGGCAACCTCAGTTTAATAAAATAAAGCAATTTCGCCTCGAATCCGGTATATGTGAGACAAAACCCTCGTCATAGGGGGAGGGGTTTCTTATGGACGAGGATAGTAACCAGGCATGGAGGGCTGTTTGTGTTTTTATGTAGGATGATGGCGATGACTTCTGCAAGACTCGTGAAGGTTATGTAATGCCTCATAAACGCACGGGCAACGGCGGCGGGATTGATTGTCCATAGCTGCCCCCTGAGTTCTTCGGCCATCCGGTAGGCCGGATGGCCGGCGATAGCGTCCAGGTTGAGGCGCAGAATCTGCAAGTTAAAATCCTTCCGGAACCGTATGAGTATATTCAAGACCCGGTCGCCATGGGAGTGGGGATCACCCGTTGTATGGCTGGTATGCTGTATCCCATCGGTTACGGCCTTGCCCTTGGTGGCGATAAGCCGCTTTTCCATCGAAGAAAAGCACCGGAATGGGGTATGTGAGATGGTAAATGGTGATGGGGGTAACCGTATCCAGGAACCGTTTTTCTCAGCTTTGTCCGGGTCCCGGTCAAGGAGAGGGATAGGGCGGGGCAGCCCTTGTTTTTCTGGTATCATAAGCCTCCTCGACTCAGGATGTTTTTACTCGCTTTAAGGTAGGAGCTTACGGTAAGATTGTAACCTGAGGCAACGTTCTCTTGCATTGGGGTTAAAAAATCTGGTACGCTATATCTAAGCATGGTCATGGGACCGGCTGCAGTATCAAGGAGGTAGGGCGATGCAGGAGCGTATCGTTTTTTTCCCCCTGGCGGTGAGTATCATCTTGCTGGGTTCTTGTTCCATCAACCGCATGGCTATACAGGCGGTTTCTAATGCCTTGACCGGCGAGGGTAGTAGTACGGTCTTTACCGGAGAGGAGGATCCTGAACTGGTAGCAAAGGCTCTCCCCTTTGCCATAAAGATGTATGAATCCCTTCTGGCGGCTAATCCCCGCCATGAGGGTCTCATCCTGACTACGGGTTCCCTTTTGGTCATGTATGCCAATGCCTTTGTCCAGGGGCCGGCCCAGATCCTCCCCCGGAACCAGTATGCTGAACGGGATCGGCAGTATGTCCGGGCAAAAAAGTTGTATCTTCGGGGAGGGGCCATACTCTATTCCGGCTTAGATAAAAAATATCCCGGATTCAGCGCCGCCCAAGGGCCTGACCAACTAGCGGGGTATTTGGGGAAGATGAACAAAGCGGATGTTCCTTTCCTCTATTGGACTGCGGCAGGGTTTCTCTCGGCCTATTCCCTGAATCCCTTTGATCTGGAGCTGGGCCGTAAGGTCCCGGAACTGCTCGCCTATATTGACCGGGCCTATGCCTTAGACCCGGATTTCAATCAGGGGGCCTTGGACGAATTCTATCTGTTGTTTTATGCTTCCATGCCCGAGGGTATGGGGGGTAATAAATCCTTGGTAGACGCCTATTTCCGGCAGGCCCGGGAGAAATCCGGAGACCGTTCGCCCGGGCCCTATATAGCCTATGCAGAAGCGGTTTGTATTCCTGCCCAGGATTATACTACCTTTAAAGGGTATCTGGAGATCGCCTTGGCCATGGATCCGGATGCAGATCCGGCAAACCGGCTGGTTACCATCCTCTCCCAGCGCAAAGCCCGGTATCTACTGGAGGAAGCGGGGAATTTCTTTCTTGATGCAGAAAGCGATATGGACTGGGATGATGTTATCCAGGAGGTCCCTAACTAAGGTTTAAGGGCTGCACACTCCTAGGGTGTATGGACCCACGAGCCTAGGATGGGTGGACCCACCAAAAAACAGCGGAGGTTTCTATAGACTCCGCTCATACAAGGAGGTTGTAATATGAATACAGAGAACAGGATGCAAAAAGCAGCGGCTTCAAAAAGAACCTGCTGTTTGATAGGCGGTATAGTGCTGCTACTGCTGCTGGGTATGGGAAATCCGAGGGCGCTTTTTGCTCAGAGAAAGGTTACCATCAAACTTGCTTCTATGGCTCCTGAAACCACCCCCTGGGGAGCGGCATTGAACCGGATGTCCCAGGAATGGGCTGCGGTAAGCAACGGGGACGTAGAACTACGGGTTTACCATAACGGGGTGGCCGGTGGCGAGGCGGATGTACTGCGGAAACTCAAGCTGAATCAGATTCAGGGTGCGGTCTTCACCTCTGCAGGGCTCAACCTCATCACTCCTGAAATCATGACCTTGAGCGCCCCTTTCTTTATCAGAAATGACGGGGAACTGGCCAGGGTCCTCAGGGACATAAAACCGGATCTGGAAGGAAAGATCAACGAGAAAGGTTTTTTTACGTTAGCCTGGGCTAAATCAGGATGGGTTAAAATCTTTTCCCGGAGGGAAGTCTTCGTTCCTCAGGACTTAAAACGGCAAAAATTGGCAACCAATCCTGAGATGGCTGAAATGACTCAGGCCTTTAAGATCATGGGGTATCAAATGGTGCCGGTTACGATAAATGATATCTTGGTATCCCTTAACAGCGGTATGATCGATGCGGTGTATCAAAGCCCGGTCTTGGTGGCGGGGATGCAGCTTTTCGGGGTCACCAAAAACATGGCTTCCATCAACATCGCCCCCTTTATGGGGGGAATCATTTTAAACCAGCGGGCCTGGAGCAGGGTTCCCGAAGCCTATAAGCCGGGGCTTGTAGAAGCTTCACGGCGTATTGCCGAAGATATCGGCGATTCCATTACCCAACTTGAAGCCAATGTGATAAAAACCATGACGAGCTATGGACTCAAGATAAACCAGATAAGCCCGGAACAGGAACAAGTGTGGTATGCGGATGTGGCAGGGGCCATGCCGGTGCTGTTGGGTGCGACCTTTGACCGGGATCTGTATCAGAAAATAAACGGTATATTACAGCAGTACCGGAGCGGACGGTAAAGGCGGCTGGGTAATGGATAGGGAACTAAAGGTCGAAACGCGCTTCCCTTGGGGGATGTTGCATCGGCTTGAACAAGGACTGGGGTATGGCGCCCTGATCTGTCTTACCTTGCTTCCGGTGGCTGATGCGGCGGCTCGGATTATATTCAAAACCGGCATACCTGCTTCCAACGACCTTATGGCCCATTGCCTCCTGGTGGTGGGACTCGTATCGGGGATGCTTGCCACCCAAACCCAGGAGCACCTTTCCATTGCTTTGACCGCTAACTTCGGAACTCTCAAGACAAAACAGGGCTTTGCTACAGCCCATAACCTCTTATCCGCATTTATCTTAATCCAGGTGGCCTGGTGCGGCGGTTCTTTTGTCTTAATCGGTCTTTCTCCGTGGTACATGATCGGGTTTATCCCGAATCAGATCCTTGGTTTGATAATTCCCCTTGGATACGGGGTGATGGCGTTTCGGTTTGCCTGGAACGCGCAGGGCCAGGGGAAAGGAAGGGTCTTCTCGGTTTTGACCTTGCTTCTGGGAACCCTATGGTCTTTGCCTATGCTGGTCAAGATCCTCTGGGGCTTTGAGGTTCCTGATGGCCTCTATACCTTCATCGACTGCTGGTATACCCTGGCTTTTTATCTGAGAATTCCCGGAACCTTACTGCTCTTGGCGGCCGCGCTGGCAGGAACCCCCCTGTTTGTCATCATGGGAGGTTTGGCCCTCTTACTGATCCAGTCTGCGGGGGGCGAAGTGGATGTAGTGGCGAATCAGGTCTATACCACCCTCACCAAGGATAGTTTCATCCCCATTCCCCTCTTTACCCTGGTAGGTTTCTTCTTATCGGAAAGTAAGGCGGGAGAACGGCTGGTACATACCTTTCGGAGCTTCTTTTCCTGGCTCCCCGGAGGTATGATCATCGCTACGGTGCTTATCTGCGCCTTTTTCGCCTCGTTCACCGGGGCTTCGGGGGTTACGATTCTAGCCTTAGGGGGGATCCTCTATACGGTTTTAACCGATCATGTCCGGTACCCGCAGGGGTTTTCCATTGGCCTTTTAACCTCTGTAGGGAGTATCGGCCTGCTTTTTCCTCCCAGCATTCCCATTATCTTGGTGGGGACCGCCACCATGACCAATGTGTTCCATGTGTTTCTGGGCGGGATCATCCCCGGCCTGATTCTGGTTATGGGGATTATTATCTTCGGCATCATCGCGTCGGTAAAAACACATATTCCCGTAGAGCCCTTTAATCCTTCCAAGGCCCTCGGCGCCTTACAGGGAGCCACCTTTGAAATCCTGCTTCCGGTGCTGCTTATCGGGGGATATTTTTCCGGCCTCCTGTCCCTGATTGAAATCAGCGGGGTGGCAGTGGTGTATATCTTCATTGTGGAGGTCCTCATCCACCGGGATATACCCTTGCGGGACCTGGGCCGGGTGTTTGCCAAGGCCATTCCCATCATCGGAGGGGTGCTGTCGATTCTGGCCTTAGCCCAGGCCTTATCCTATTACATCGTGGATACCCAGGCCCCTGAAGCCCTGGTCCGCTGGATGCAGAGCGCCGTCAAGTCCAAGTACCTCTTTCTCCTGCTCCTCAATCTCAGCCTGCTTGTGGTGGGCTGTTTAATGGATATTTTCTCGGCTATCCTTATCGTATTACCCTTGATCGTTCCCCTGGGTACGGTTTATGGGATTGATCCGGTTCATTTGGGGATTATTTTCATTATCAACTTGGAAGTGGGCTTCCTCACCCCTCCGGTGGGCATGAATCTTTTCTTGGCCGCCTATCGGTTCAATAAGCCTTTTGCGGCTATTTGCCGCTATGTGTTTCCCTTTCTGATTATCCAATTCGCGGTGGTTCTCCTTGTAACCTATATACCCGGCTTCTCCACGTTTCTGCCGCGTCTTTTATCCATGCCCTAACCCCTCAGGGGGGCTTGAGGCCCATGAAGGGTCGTGGACCTAAGAAGGCGGGGCGCCCTTTGTTTCGGGCCTTTGCCTCTTAGGAACCATATTCTCGGTACAGGAGATACCCCATGAAGCAGGAACCTTTTTCCGCAGGGGAATGGCCAGGAGGTTTTTGGGGGCCTATTTCATGCTCCGGAAACGGCGAGCCCATACAGGCCTGTGATGTGTCGTTTTGCCTGTTTTTACATTTTTTGTAATTATTATTTTGCAAATATTCTATCAAAAAATCCATTTTTTGCAAATGGTATCATAGGAAATATTATTGCGTCAATAAAATCAAATTTTATTAGAAAATAAAAACT
>JAITRH010000180.1 GCA_031288495.1 Treponema sp.
AAGTCCGCTTTTTTCCTTGCAACGATGGTTGGCCTTTCACCATTTCCTATGCTATTCACAGGGGACTGGGTTCTCCTAAAAGGGGGATTCCCTCGCTTTACAAAAGGGAACCGGGACCCGCGCAAAAATATGGGTGGAAAGTTACGGGGCATGGGTATATAATCAATGACAGTAAGACAAGAAAAGCCGAGCTGCCGTGGTATCGGTGCGAGGATATAGAAAAAATTGAAGGGAAATAAAAAAGTAGCTGGATTAACAGTACGTTTTATCGGCGAAGGCAGCCCTCTGTCGCTCATAAAGGGGAAAATTTACAAGATCATAGCCATAGAAGACGATTGTTACCGTATTATTGACGAGACGGACGAAGACTATTTGTATTCCATAAAAGCATTTGAGGAAGTAAACCATGAGTAAGGAATTAACCGAGGAAGCCATAGAAAACCTCTCCATACTATGCAAGGGGGGCCGAAAAGCCGCCGCCGAGAGGATAGAGTCTTACGGGGATATAATAAAAAAAGAAATAGATACCTATGGGAATATAAAATATTATTTTTCAGAGCATGCTTATCTTTATTATGATCGTTTCTATGCCGAAATGGCCCTGGAAGCCGATTAATAGGGTATAAATTATTGGGCAGGTATGTCGACATTGCAAGGACTATCAGGGTATTTTCCATAGAAATACCGGGAATTCATGTACGATAAAACTACCAGGGCATATACCCCCTTGAAGGGTGCTGAGGATACCGCATCCCTCGCGAAAAGGGAGCTTTGTTCTGAAACAGCCTCACCGAAGAAGCTTGTTTACCATTTCCTAAGGAAGGTCCTGGATCCTCTCAAAAATACCCTTTAAGGTTCCTCTTCCCGCAGGCGGTCTTCCGCATCCTCCTGAAGAACCGGTTCCGCGGGGAACTCCGCATTGCTTACCCCTTCTGCGAGAATTTCCTCTGCCTGTTTCACCGGTAGGTCTCCTCGGACGATCCGATCCACCCCGATAACAAAATCCGGCTTGTCAATACTGAGGATCCGCACGCCCTGGGCGGCCCGGCCCATCACCCGGATGGCATCCACCTTGAGCTTGAGGGACTTACCCTGGCTGGTGATGCACAGGATCTCCTCGGTATCCAAGACAGTAACGCAGCCCACCAGCTCTCCGGTTTTCTCGGTAACCGTGTGGATCCGCTGCCCTCCGGTTCCCCGGCCGTGGGAAGAAAACTCGGTAAAACTCACCCGCTTGCCGTAGCCGTATTCGGAAATGAGCAGCATGGTTTCTGTATCATCCACCCGGAGCACCCCGGTGAGTTCATCATCGTCATCAAGCTTCATGCCGATAATACCCCGGGAAGCGCGGCCCACGGCCCGTACCTGTTCCTCCGAGGTTCGCAGGGCCTGGCCCTTCCGGGAGATGAAGACCACCGCGTCATTGCCCCGGGTGAGCAGGGCGCTCACCAGCTTATCCCCTTCCTGGAGCTTAATGGCGATGATGCCCCGGGTTTTGGCGTTGGCAAATTCCCTGGTTTGTATCTTCTTGACCAGCCCCCGGGCGGTACTCATAAAAAGGTACTGATCATCGGTGAAATCCTTGAGGGACACCACCGCAGTAATATCCTCATTGGAGGAAACCGTGAGGAGGGTCTTGATATGGACCCCCTTGGAAATCCGGGAACCTTCAGGGAGTTCATGGACTTTCATCCAGTAGGCTCTACCCTCATTGGTGATGAACAGGACGTATTCATGGGTGGAAGCAACGAAGATCTGTTCCACAAAGTCGTCTTCTGTGAGGCGGGCGCTGACTATGCCCTTACCTCCCCGTCCCTGATTCCGGTAGGCCGACACCGGCACCCGCTTAATGTAGCCCAGGTTGGAAATGAGAATCATCATCTCTTCTTTTTTAATGAGATCTTCGATGTTGATGCTTTCCACTTCCCCGGCAATGATTTCAGTACGCCGTTTATCCCCGTAGCGTTCGGCAATACTCCGAGTCTCCTCCTGGATGAGTTCCCGGAGTTTCTGTTCATCCTCCAAAAGGGAACGGAGATAGGCGATGTATACCGAAAGTTCGGTGAGTTCTTGCCGGACCTTCTGGGTTTCTAGGTTCGTGAGCCTGCCTAGGCGCATGTCCACAATGGCCCCGGCCTGGATAGGAGACAGATTAAACCGCTCTTCCAAGCGGGTTTTGGCGACGTTTATGTCCCGGGAGGCCCTGACCCCAGCCACGACCTCATCGATGTTTTCCAGGGCAATGATCAAGCCCTGCAAGATATGGGAGCGTTCATCCGCCTTGCGAAGCTCATACCGGGTTCTTCGGGTGATCACCTCCACCCGGTGTTCCACAAAGTACCGGATCAGTTCCTTGAGGCTGAGGCATTGGGGTTTACCGTTTACCAGGGCCAGGTTGATGATGCTGAACGAGGATTGCAGGGGCGTATGGGAGAAGAGCTGGTTCAGCACCACCTTGAGGATGGCCCCTTTCTTGAGCTCAATCACAATCCGCAGGCCGTCCCGGTCGGATTCATCCCGATGCTCGGCGATGCCGTCTATGATCTTGTCCCGGATCAAGTCGCTGATCCGAATAATCAGGGCGGCCTTGTTCACCGTGTAGGGAATTTCATGAAAGATGATGACCTCCCTGCCGGATTTGGTGGTCTCTACGGTAAACTGGCCTCGAATCAGGATCTTGCCCCGGCCTGTCTTGTAGGCTTCTTTAATGCCCCGGCGGCCCAGGATGATGCCTCCGGTGGGAAAGTCCGGACCCCGTATATGCTGCATCAGGGCTTCCGGGGAGATATCAGGATTATCAATGTACGCGCAGATCCCCTCGCAGACTTCCCTTAAGTTATGGGGGGCCATGTTCGTGGCCATCCCCACCGCAATACCGCTGGAACCGTTGATGAGCAAGTTCGGCACCGCCGCAGGAAGGACCAGCGGCTCTAACAGGGATTCATCGTAATTGGGAACAAAATCCACGGTCTCTTTCTTGAGATCCAAGAGCATTTCGTCACCGATGCGGGAGAGCCGGGCCTCGGTGTACCGCATAGCCGCCGGGGGGTCCCCGTCCACGGAGCCGAAGTTACCCTGACCCTGAACCAGGGGATAACGCAGGGAGAAATCCTGAGCCATACGAACCAAGGCGTCATAAATGGAGGCATCCCCATGGGGGTGGTACTTACCCATAGCGTCACCGGTGATACGGGCGCTCTTCTTGGTGGCTGCGTTAGGCCGCAGGCCCAGTTCATCCATGGCATACAAAAGCCGCCTATGCACCGGTTTTAACCCGTCCCGCACATCCGGCAAGGCCCGAGCCACAATGACCGACATGGCGTAGTTAAGATAGGCAGCCTTTACTTCATCTTCTATAGCAATCGATATAATTTTTCCAGTATCAACCACGAGGGAGTATCCTTAATGGTTGACACTATAGTAGAAAAAAAGGATTTTGTCAAAGCTGCGGATGGCCCTGTGCAGGGCCAGCGCAGATACACCGCATGTACTTGCAACAAGCCCGAACCCGGGGTTATGTGTTCCACCCCTGGGGGTAATGCTTCCACCCCTGGGGGTAATGCTTCCACCCCCGAGGGTAATGCTTCCACCCCTGGGGGTAATTGTTCCACCCCCGAGGGTAATTGTTCCACCCCCGGGGGTAATTGTTCCACCCCCGGGGGTAATTGTTCCACCCCCGGGGGTAATTGTTCCACCCCCGAGGGTAATGCTTTCACCCCCGAGGGTAATGCTTTCACCCCCGAGGGTAATGCTTCCATCCCCGGGGTACGTGGTTCACCCCCAGGGATACGTGTTCCACCTAACCAGGGTAACGCATAGCAAGGGGTAGGATGGGGGAAGGAAAGGCCGCTCCAAGCCGGCTTTAGCCTTGGCAGGACCCTGGGAGCCCGATCACGGCATCTTCCCCTTGTAGGAGGGGCGCCCCTGTCCCTGGTCAGGGGCGGTTCCGGTCCGGGTCATAGAAGCGTATATCCACAGCCCCGATATGGCGGCCTTGGGCCGCAGCCGCCAAGAGCCGAATATTTCAGGACGGCCGCGCATGATCCCAAAGCGGGAACGGATACAAGGCCTTGCGTGGAAGTTTGCCGCGATAAGGCCAGGCACCGGTTAAGCCTGCCGGGGGTCTGTCTTGGAAGGCCTTGCGAGCGCCGCCTCCGGAAAACCCGGTATTTCCATGGTATTGACAATTTTCAGCAGCCATCTAGGATCGAACCTATGAATAGCCCTCTTGCTCCTCTATGGGAAAATCCCGAAATCCAGGGGATAAACCGCCTGCCCATGCGCAGTCCCCTGCTGCCTTTTGCCGATGCTGCAAGCGCCTTGCGGTATAGTATCGCCGGCCCCCAGTTCGCTTGTGCCGAAGACGTCCCGCTGCGGCTACTCCTTGACGGCCCATGGTGTTTCCGGCTGATCGATACCCCCCATGGGGATGCTTCCGGCGGTGAAGCTCCTGCGTGGACGCGGCCTGATTATGATGCCGAAACATGGGACCCCATTACCGTTCCCGGTACCTGGACCTTGCAGGGATACGACAAGCCCCACTATACCAACGTGCAGATGCCCTTCCAGGCAACGCCGCCCCATGCGCCGAAGGACAACCCTACCGGCCTTTACCGCAGGGGGTTCACCCTGCCGCCGGAATGGGTGGGACGGCGGGTTGTGCTCCATGTCGGGTCGGCCGAGAGCTGCTGCCTGGTGTATATAAACGGCCAATTCGCGGGGGCCGGAAAAGATACCCGGCTCCCCTCGGAATACGACATTACTCCGTTTCTGTCGGAAGGCGGCGAAAATACCCTGTGCCTAAAAGTTATCCGCTATTCGGATGCGAGCTATGTGGAGGATCAGGATCAGTGGTGGTTCGGCGGCCTGCACCGCAGCGTGTATTTGTATGCCACCAAGGACTGCTATATTCAGGACGCATGGGCTGTTCCCGGCGGGATC
>JAITRH010000187.1 GCA_031288495.1 Treponema sp.
GCGGATAATGCCCGTCTTACCCAGGTATCGCAGGAATTATCCCAGGCCCTGGCAGAGCAAGAGCGGACCAGGATGGCCGAGAGAGCGGATCTAGACACCCGGATTACCCGCATCTCGGCGGATAATACCCGTCTTGCCCAGGCCAATCAGGAATTAACCCAAGCCTTGGCAGAGCAAGAGCGGACCAGGATGGCCGAGAGAGGGGACTTAGACGCCCGGCTTGCCCGCATCTCAGCGGATAATGCCCGCCTTATCCAGGCCAATCAGGAATTAACCCAAGCCTTAGCAGAACAGGAACGGACCACGATGGCCGAGAAAGGGGATCTAGACGCCCGGCTTGGCCGCCTTTCAGCGGATAATACCCGCCTTACCCAGGCCAATCAGGAATTAACCCAGGCCTTGGCAGAACAAGAGCGGACCACGATGGCCGAAAGAGGGGATTTAGACGCCCGGATTGCCCGGCTTTCAGCGGATAATGCCCGCCTTACCCAGGCCAATCAGGAATTGTCCCAAGCCTTGGCGGCGCAAAACCAGAAGATTACCCTGGACTACCAAAGCCAACTTACCGCCTTAAGGGAGGATAACCGTCGGCTCCGTCAACGCGTAGAGGAACAAGTAAGCACCCTGTCCAAGATTACCGAGGAAGGAAATAAAACAGCCGATGCGGCGAATACCTATATAGCCCTTACCAATGCCTATGCACGGTACACCGCTACCCCCGGGGAGGGCGGGGATATGGAGTCCTTCTTTGATACACCGGAAGTAGACCATGCTTTCCCAGGCTTTTTCGATCGGCTTACGGATATGAACAAGCAAATTGCGCAGGACGCGTATCATGAGGGTATTGCGAATGCCGCCACTATTATTGAAACGGCTTTACGAATCCCCCAGCAAGACACCAGAATCAAGTATCTGGAAGGGGTTCAGGAACGATACCGCGGGGATCCTCATATGAGTACCTTAATCACCATGCTTTTAAGCCGCCTTTAAGGCTTACAGAACTCCTTATTACCATTCGGGACTTTCCGGGCGGCAGGCGGTTTTCCCCGTGAACAGGGGAAACCGCCTCATTTTTCCGTCATAACCTCAACCCCGTCCCAGTCCTCAGGAGGCGGAGCGGCAATGTACCGGTAACAGCGTTCCTGAAAACGAAGGGCTGCAGGGTCTTCAGGGAGTATCGTCAGGATCTGTTGAAATCCCGCAAGGGCTTTTTGAAATTCCCGCTTATAATACCACTCCGCCGCTTCCCTGTGGCAGTTCCATGCCTCTTGTTCCTCTTCGCGCAAGTTCAAGCGGCTGGTAAAGATGGGAACTCCCTGGGTCTTACCCTTGACCGCCACCCGATCCAAGACCCGGCAGGGCAGCTCATGGGCAATTTTTGTATAGACCCCTTCGGAAAAGAGCACCGGCTCTTGGTATTTTTTGGTAAGTCCTTCCAAACGGGAGGCGAGGTTTACCGAGTCTCCAATGACGGTGTAGTTCATTTTCTTGTCGCAGCCGATATTGCCCACGGTTACTATGCCATAGTTGATCCCCACGCCGATATGAAATTCCGGCGCGTTATAGGCTCTTTGCATCGTATTAAAATCCTTAAGCCGGTCCATCATTTCAAGCCCTGCCAATACAGCCGCAAGGGCGTCGTTTTTATGGGATATGGGGGCGCCGAAAATAGCCATAATCGCGTCTCCAATATACTTATCTACCACCCCGTCTCGATCCATGATGATATTCACCATTATCGAAAAATACCGGTTCAAGGAATTAACCAAATCATCCGGAGGCATACGTTCGGAGATGGTGGTAAAACTCCGGATGTCTGAGAAGAGAATCGCGATTTCCCGGTTATTGCCGATGAGCATTTTTTCAGGATTGACAAACACTTCGTCAATCACATCCTTGGGAACATACAGCTGAAACACGTTGCGGATCTTCATTTCCCGTTTCTGAGCCACCGCAGCATCAAAAGCATACTGTTTAACCTGTTCATAGGCTTTGGCAAGGTTCTTGAGCATCAGGTTAAAGGTTTCGGAAAGCTGTCCAATCTCATCGTTGTAATACACCCGCACCGACGCGTTCAAGTTATTGGATTCTATGATAGTCCACATGGTTTTAACCAGGGCTTCCATGGGATTGGTCAAATACTGAGTCATTATAAAAAGGATAAGCGTACCCGCGATCAGGGTACCGATAAGGATATACAGGGTCGTTCTAAAGATTGCTTCTATGGTTCCATAAAACCGGCTCCGTTCTTCGGTAATAAAAAACTGCCATGCAAAGGGGGTAAAGGGGATGGTATAGGCAACTCGGGTGATTCCCCCAACGGTGATGGTGATGAAGCCCTGGCGCTTCTCTAGTCCGTAGCCCTTGAGGGCCTCTCGTTCTTCTGAGGAAAGGGACCCCGGGCCTGCATACATATCCGCCACACCCTCAGCATCTAGGGCAAAGATGGCTTGGGTATCACTCCGCAATATGCCCCGGGAAAAACTTTCCACCGCAAGTTTGGCGGCATGCTCCATCAAGGGGTCTTCGGTTACGTTATTATCTACCAAAAGATTCCACTGGCCGTCGGCATAGTTTCTGACCTCTTCGGCCATAAGGTTCAAAAAATCTACTGCCAGACGATTAACCGATGCGGCGGCAAGTAAATAAGAAGAAACCCCCACCATTATCACCGCCACGGTTAAAAGAGGCAGTACCACCACAAGTATTTTGACCCTAATCTTCACCTGTTTAGTATAATAAAGAAATCTCGGATTACTCAATACGTATCAGGAACAGGGATCCCCTGCCCTGCCCAGGATAAACCCACTATCCGGGTTTCAAACTCCGATGCCGGAAGTTCGAACTTCGATACCGGTATACCGACCTCCGAGAAAAGTTCCGGGAGCCGGGCGGAACCTATGATGTTATTTTTAAAGAAAAAACAAAGCACGAGGCCGGCCTTCCCGCCTCATCATTGCTGCTATCCGTGTGGGCCGCCCCCACCGCCAGGGTTTTCTCCACAATCCAAGCGGTTTTGGGCGTATAGGCCATGAAGGGAACCGGTTAAGAACTGGCTTTGCGCCGTTGTATATTCTGGTACATGGTATTTTGTTTTAGGATATCTGCGGTATTAGAAGTATAGAGCTTATCATCCACCACCTTGAGGCTGTGATTCTCTTGCATAAACCGCTGTAACTCCCGCCCGGCCTTTTCCCGGGAGATGCCCGCCATAGCCGCCAGTTCTTTTGGTCCGAAATCAAAGGTATACGTCGTATTGGGCTGCATGGATACCCGGTTCTTTTCAAGGTTGGTAAGCAGGGCATCGCATAAACGGGCTACCGGGTTGGTAATGCAGGTATTGGCCAGCTGCTTGTAGAGGACCCATAAGCGTTCAGCCAGGAGCTGGGTCAAGCGGGTGATCATCTGGGGCTGGGTTTTCGCGATATTCTGAAAATTCTCCCAGTTTACCGTCAGCACCGTACAATCTTCATAGGCTATGGCATTGGCCGACCGGACGGTGGATTCCAGTAAGGCCATTTCCCCAAAGATATCCCCCGGTTTAAGTACCGCCAGGAGCACTTCATGGGCATTGGCAATTTTCGTGATTTTGACCGAACCCTTTTGGATGATAAAGAGCTCGTCCCCCGGTTCTCCTTCGGCAAAAAGCAGGGTATCTTTGGTATAGGTTCTGGTCAGTGCAGTTTTATCGCATTGAAAGTCCCTGGGTTTACCGTAAGCCTCACATACTTTCATCCGTTCTTTTGCCTTTTGCATGTAAGACCCTTCGGGATAATAGGTAATATATTGATGATAGGCATAATAAGCCGGGGCATAGGCTTGTCCTTTATCGTAGAATTCGCCGATATGAAAGAGCACGGAACCCTCCTCTTCCACGAGGGGGATGCTTTGCTTCACCGTATACCGAGCCAGGGCTTGATCCAAATACCGCATACGCTGGGAAAAATAGCGGATAATCTTCAAGACTATGGAGGTGTTATACTGGACCAATCCATCAAATTGGTTCTTATGAATGGAGAGGAGAATCACATCGGTCATGGCCTGAGCGGTTTCGATATGCCTATGGGCGGACAGCGTAGCAATAACTCCAAAGAAATCACCCGGAACAAGAATATCCCCTCCTTTCTCCTTAACTACCTGGTCTACTTTGGAGATCCGCACCGTTCCCTCACGGATAATAAAAAAACGTTCGGCAATTTGATGACCTGCGACGAGAATATAGGTTTCTCTCTTAAAATATATTAAGTTTATCTGTGGTTTCTCTGCCATTATGTTTCTTCTTACCCCATCATCAAAATAACAAACCTTTGTTCAAAATCTGACCTTATGAACAAACCGTTACTTATAATATCCCACATCATGGGTTATTTCAATCTAATACGAATCGTTCTGGGGAGGGCCTTTCTTTAAAAGGCGCTGCGGTTTAACTCGTTGTATCGAAGGCCATGGCGCTGCTGGACTAAAGCGGTTTGTTATACTGAGAGTCGTACAAGGTCCCTGGGAAGGTTCCCTATTGAAATGCCCTGAAAAAAGTGGCATAAAGAAAAAGGAGTATAGTAAAGATGTATGAGTATATAACAAACGGAACCTGTTCGTCCAAGATCCGTTTTAACCTCCGGGATAATAAAATTCATGACTTAGTCTTTGAGAACGGCTGTAACGGGAATCTTAAAGCCATTGCCCGCTTGGTGGAAGGCATGGAAACCGAAGAGCTTATCAAACGGTTAAAGGGTATCCAGTGTAATGGCCGGCCAACTTCTTGCGCGGATCAATTAGCTACTGCGGTAATCAAGGTTCTTCGTCTGCAAGAGAAATCGCCCTAAGCCACTAAAGGCCTTGCATCCGGTGGACGCAAGGCCTTTAGTATGCCCAAAAAGCGGCTGATGGGAGTCGAACCCACGTCTCCAGCTTGGAAGGCTGGGGTAATAGCCGTTATACGACAGCCGCTTGAATACACAGTAACATACTGATTTTTTTTAGTATTGTCAAGGCGGTACCCAGCAATAAACCAGCCATAAGAACCATGGTTTATTGCTTCGTAAGTCCCTTAAGGATTGGTATGGCCGCTTCGGTACGTTCAATACATCCGGGAAAATCCTCCGGCTCTAGTAATAAGGTCTCGCCGTCCATCTGGGCCAGGATGGGATAAGCCCCCTGGAATTCTACCCGATGGGCAGTAAACAAGATGGATTCGGGTTTATCCATATGCTCACCGGTGGTAAAGAGTCCTTTTAAACGGAGCTTCCGGAGAAGAGGCATCTGCTTTACGGTACAGACATTCCGATCATCCGGGAGGATCCATTTATGAGAGCCGTAGGTACGTTTCCCGCTCACCCCTACAGCGAGCAGCAGGATACGCTCCCTGAGCGTGGTGAGGGTGTTCCCTGCTGCATCATAAGCCCTGATCTCCATAGGTCCGACCCGGTAAAGCCGGTCATACAAGAGAGAAGCCATATCCACCCATAGCTTATAGAAATCCCCGGGAAAAAAACGCTTCATCTTATTGGTCATGTGGGTAACAAAGGCATCAAGCCCTACGGAAAGGATGTTAAACGCATAGAAAGGCCCTTTGCCGGTCGCGGTGGTAAGCCGTAAAGCCCTGGCCATTTCAATCTTCGATGGATAGATCAAGAGATCCAGGGCCTTGTCCAGGTCCCAGGCGTCAGCGCCGTCGTTCCCGGTTCCCATGGGCAGCCGAAGCACCACGAAACGGGAACGGCACCACGGAGAAGCGGTATACAGCACGGTGAGGACTTCCCGGCTGATACCATCCCCGCCGGCAGTAATGATCAGGTACAAGGGGGCATCCTCAGCAGGTACAGCCTGTTCCCCTTGGGCGCTGGAGATGAGGGCTTCGGTAATCTTACCCGCATCACCGGGTCCGTCTGTGGGAATGAGCCCCCATTTCCCCAGGCTGCCCTTTCCGCGAACCCTTGCCTGCGCAAACCGGGAAGGGCCGGCATTAATACGGCGGGGATTACGCCGTGCTTTTTCCTCGCTGCTTTTCAAATGGGCCTGATGCCGTTTCCACCGACTAGGAATGATAAAACCTCCGGCGCGCAGATTGGCGATAATGGTCCACCTCACGGGCCGATCGGGGGTAAGCAGGGTATGCATACAGATCTGCCCAAGAAACGCAGCAAATACTTCAGCAACACGCGCTTTATAAGGAGCCTCTACGTTCATATAGTAAAGGTTGCATGAATCATCCCCGGCGTCAAGAAGATACCAAGGCCCCTATGGTTCTGTACCCTTTATAAGCAGGGTACAAGCCATAACCCAGGGTTAAGCGGTTGTACCTCTGAGCCGGTTTCAAGACGTGAGGTTTTGCAACAGCCTCAGGTATAGGGTGCCGTATATCCGCTTATGGGGTAATCTCCGCTATCGCTTCAATTTCCACAAGAACGCTCTTGGGCAATTGCCGTACCGCTACGGTTGAACGGGCAGGTTTCCCGGTAAAGTATTTTCCATATACTTCGTTAAATGCCGTAAAGTCTTGCATATCCGCAAGAAAACAGGTGGTTTTGATTACCCGGGAAAGGCTGGAACCTGCAGCTTCCAACACCGCTTTAAGGTTCTGGATAACCCGTTCGGTCTGTTCCGCAATGACGGTACCGACCACTTGACCGGTTTCGGCAGACAGGGGAATTTGGCCGGAGGTGAATACCAGTCCTCCGCTCACAAAAGCCTGCGCATAGGGACCAATAGCAGCAGGCGCCTTAGTCGTTTGAATAAGCTTCATGGATATTTCCTTTATTACTGTAAATTAGTTTACTTTACCACTGAATCATACTTCAGTCAAGGTCTTTATTGCGGCAGGGAAGAGCATACGGCGGGATAGGGGGAACCGGGGCCGGGAGGCGTTGGATACGATTTCGGAGGACCTCCTGTGGTTCCACACAGCGGTTTACCCACCGGAAAACCTTTGAAAGGACCCTGTTTTGCCGCAATTATGGCTTTATGGGAGGCCCCTCTCCTTTGGGGAGCAGCTTCCCTTTTGTATGCCCGCAGCGGCCTTTCGACACCCCCTTTGGATATCCGGTTAGACCGTAGGGTTATTCCTGTTTTAGTTATAAACAGGCATAAAAGCCGGCTGCTATGGCCTCGTATAGGCCCTGGATACCGCTATTCCGTATTGCTTTGTTTGTTTTGGTTGTGTTAGAATATACTTTAATCAGGGGCCGGAAAAAAAGCCGCAGGTATACCCACAAGACCCTGCCTCGGTGAGTGAAAGGTGCCTGTCTACGGGACGTATGCGGGGATGCCCCGGCATACTCCGGGTCATCCCCCGGTTTGACCGGAGCCTAGGGGGACCTCCGGGGGCTTGTGGATACCCTGAGTTCGACCACGAGTACTAGGGCTTAACCCGCATTGGCGCAGGGCCGTCGTAACCAGAGAACAGCAACGGGCTTTCCGCTTTGAAACCGGTAAACCAGGGGGTCTTACTCAAGAGATGGGAGGCCGCCCTTTTCAGCACGGCCGGTTTTGTAAAAGCCTTAGGAATATGAAAAAAGCAAGAGGTGTAGTATGGAACCTTCATGGGGAAGGGAGGCAACGATGGCTGAAAAGGCCCTCGAATTTGACCGGGTAGCCCAAGAGGTCTTTGCCCCCATTTATCCGGTGATCGCTTCCCGGCTTTTGGAACTGGCCGGGGTCCGCAAGGGACGGTGTCTGGATATTGGCTGTGGCGGCGGCCATCTGGGCCTCGCGGCGGCCAGGGGTTTTGAGGGAACCCTGATCCTGCTGGACGCTAATCCCTATGCGGTAGCCATTGCCGAGCAGCGTATTCCTGAAGAAGCCCGGGGATACATCCGCGCTCTCCGGGGAGATGTCCATGCCCTGCCGCTCACCGACGCTTCGGTGGACTTGGTTTTAAGCCGGGGGGCTATGTGGTTCTGGAAAAAGGAAGCAAGCCTTAAGGAGATATGGCGGGTCCTGGCTCCTGGAGGCGTGGCCGTTCTCGGGGGAGGATATGGAACCGCGCAGCTTAAAACCGCAATCTACCGCCATATGTCGATGCGTAACCAGGAAGATTTTGGAGAACAGCAGGAAAAGAGAATGCGGGGCGCTCGTCCCGAGGAGTACGCCCTGGTTATGGAGCGCCTGGGCATGGGGGTTCCTCAATGTATCCACGAGGATAGCGGTGACTGGCTCCTTTTCCACAAGTCCCCTGAAGGTACGGAAGGGCCATGAAACTTATCACCTTTGCAGGTCCTCCCTCGGCAGGAAAGACCGCTACGGCGATCAAAACCGCAGAACACCTCATGGGTGCAGGCTTTACCCTCGGGGCCGTCAAATTTGACTGTATTGCTACCGATGATGATGAGCTCTACCGCAAGAAGGGCATTCCGGTTCTGAGGGGGATTTCCGGTAACCTGTGCCCGGATCACTATTACATCATCAACATTCAGGATTGTGTGGCCTGGGGATATGCTCAGGGACTGGACTTTCTCTTTAGTGAGAGCGCGGGGCTTTGCAACCGCTGCTCCCCGCATATTCGCGGGGTAACCGGGCTTTGCATCATTGATTGTCTTGCGGGGGTCAATACGCCGAAGAAGATCGGGCCGATGCTGATCTTTGCCGATATGGTGATCGTAACCAAGGGAGATATCGTTTCCCCGGCCGAACGGGAGGTCTTTGCCTTTCGGGTGCGTAAGGCAAACCGGAAGGCACAGGTCCTGTTTGTCAACGGCCTTACCGGCGAGGGGACCTTTGAGCTGGCCCGGCGGCTTCAGAATGCCCCTGAAACCCTGAGCCTAGAACACGGGAAGATCCGCTTTCCCCTGCCGGTGGCCCTCTGTTCTTATTGCTTTGGAGAAACCCGCATCGGCCCGGATTACGCCTCCAGCAGCTTCCCCGCCCGAAAAATCCCCATACCCCCGATAGCGGCTTCCCAAGAGGATGGATCATGCACAGTTTGACCCTGGTAGGAGGGCATGATAAGGAAGGGCGTCCTGAAGTCCTGGATGTGACCTTAAACCGGGGGGATATCCTCTGCATCGTCGGCCCTACGGGTGCGGGAAAGAGCCGGCTTCTTGAGGATATCGGCTGTCTTGCTCAAGGAGATACCCCTACCGGACGGCGGGTCCTGCTGGATCACCGGATTCCGGGGGAAGCCCAGCGTTTTTCTCTCGGGAACCGTCTGGTGGCCCAGCTTTCCCAGACCATGCATTTCATTATGGATATGTCGGTCCGGGAATTTATCCTCATGCACGGAGAGAGCAGGCGTCTTGATGCGGAGCAATCCCTGGTGGACAGGATTCTGGCCTGCGCCAACCAACTGACCGGAGAGGCGATACAGGGGGATATGCCTTTGACCCGGCTTTCAGGGGGCCAGTCCCGGTCATTGATGATTGCCGATACCGCCCTCTTGAGCCCCGCACCGGTGGTACTCATTGATGAACTGGAAAATGCCGGAGTGGACCGGCAGCGGGCTTTGGAATTGCTGGTGGGGGAAGATAAGATCCTCCTTATCTCCACCCACGATCCGGTGCTGGCCCTTTTGGGAGACCGGCGGCTCTGCATCCGGCGAGGGGCGGTGCGTGAGCTTATCCACACCACCCCGGCGGAACGGCGGAACGTGGCCTTCCTGTCGGGGATTAATAAACGGTTTCTGGGTTTGCGGGAACGGCTTCGGGCAGGGGCCCTGCTTGACTTTGATATGCCTGCTTATTTTGCCGAAGGGGGTGAGACGGAAAAAGAGGCAAACCCTCAGGGGTGCCGATGAGCCGCCACCCGTGGGCGTATGGAGGGGCTTCACCCCCGGTTAGAGAGAAGGCCCGCTTCCCCAGGTTTAGGGAACTCCTCCTCAGGTTTAGGGAACGCTTCTTCAGGCAGCGGACCTTCTCTCATAAGCCGGGGCCCCATAGGCAGGAGGAACACCACCGGGGACTGGGGGAACACCACCGGGGACTGGGGGAAGTCCCCCGGGGACGGGGAGAACTCCCTCGAGGACGGGGAGAACTCCCCCGGGGACTGGGGGAAGTCCCCCGAGGGCTGGGGGAACACCACCGGGGACTGGGGGAACTCCCCTGAGGACTAGGGGAAGTCCCCCGGGGACTGGGGGAACTCCCCCGGGGACTGGGGGAACTCCCCCGGGGACTGGGGGAACTCCCCCGGGGACTGGGGGAACTCCCCCGGGGACTGGGGGAACTCCCCCGGGGACTGAGGGAACTCCCCCGGGAACGGGGGTTTTGTCTATGAAAAATGAGGAAGCTGCCTGCGGAGCAGGAAGCGCGGCTCCGAGTCGAAACCGAGTGGCCGGGAGTCGAAGCCGAGTGGCTGGGAGTCGAACCTGAGCGGCCGGGAGTCGAAGCCGAGTGGCCGGGAGTCGAAGCCGAATGGCCGGGAGTCGAACCTGAGCGGCTCGGTTGACATTCCGGGCGGCCCGGAAAAGACCCCGAGCCGCATGATCCTGAGGGCCCCCTCGGACCGCTGGTCCTGCGGACCGGAGGTCCGGGATTACACCGATTGTTCGTCCAAAAAATCCGCTTCATCGGTGTCGGGCTTGAGCCCGCCATCGGTGGACACCATCCCTTACCCTGTTGACCGCGGGGGAACGCCCCTGCCATCGGGGGGTTCACGGGCAGCGCCTCCGGCCTTGGGAAGCGCCTCCACAGACCATGGCAAGCGGTTTTTAGGGCTTACGGTTCGTTGAACCTGCAGTATGCAACACGAGAAAAGGAGAACACCACACTATGAAAAAAGAGCCCCTCCGGGAAGTAATTCCCGATTCCCTGCGGGAACCCCTGGATTTTATCGGTCATATCTATTGCCCGGTGAAGGAACGGTTTTCCCAGGCGTATCTGGAATTTGAAAGCGCCTATAACCGTACCCATGAGCCTACACTGCGGGGGATTGTGCCTTTGGGAAGCTGCGAGATGGATATCTATTCCCAGATCAGTACCATCCAGACCTGGGAGAAATTTCCCGGCCTGGTAACTGAAGCAGGGTATGGGGACTTTTTTACCGGTACCTTTCTCACCAACCGGGAAAAGCGGACCTGGTTTGCTCCCTGGCCCGCTCCTCAACCGGTCAATCCCCTGTTCCAGGGCATAGACCTCCAAGACCCCCTGGGCATCTTCAGCATCTATGGCGCCATGCCCTATGTGTTTTTGGTGAATCATAAACGGCTGGGAAACCGGCCCGTCCCCCGGCGGATAGGGGACCTCACCGGCCCGGTATACGAAGACCTGGTAGGAACCGTCTATAGTCCTGAGGATATTACCGAATTGCTGCTGCTGGAAATTTGGAAGGAACAGGGAGAACCGGGGATCCGCGGCCTCGCCCATACCATAGGCCTTGCCGCAGGGACCCGAGAGCTTGCGGCCTCTGCCCTGGGGAACCGCGGGAAGGCCTACGGGGTGTATATCATGTCCTGGTTTTTTGCCCATGCGGTTCCTAAACGGGATTACCTTGAGATCCTCTGGCCCGATGACGGGGCCTTGTTCTGTCCCCTCTATGCGCTGGTGAAGCGGGAAAGAACCGCAAGCCAGACCGCCTGCGGGGAGTTTCTCTTCAGTAAGAACCTGGGAACGGTCATGGCCGAGGGCTGGTTCACCCACATCCACCCCGAAGTAACCCACGGGGCACCCCAAGGCGCGCGGTTCCGGTGGGTTGGCTGGGAGTATATCTATGAAAAACCTATACGCCGGCGGGTTACGGAGATTGAGCAGGTGTATTATGCCGAACGGAACCGGATCCTATCCCGCACCGGCTAGCGCATCCCCGGCGGTGAAGGCTCCGGAGTAAAAGGCATGAAGCACGGGGCATATAAAAACGATGAAGGCCGTTTCACCACGGTGAAACGGCCTCAATACAAAAAGTAAAGGCTTATACCTGACCCGCAGGCTCAACGCCCCTTAGAAGGGTCGCGCGGCTAGATACTGGTATTCCTTCAGCACCCGCTCGGTTTGCGCCCTGGCTTTTGCCAGCAATGCCGCGGCGCGCTCAGGAGAAGCCGCCCTGAGGCTCTTGAACCGCACTTCCTTGTACATGAAGTCTTCAAGACTCGTGGTGGGGTCTTTGGAGTCAAGCTGGAAGGGGTTCTTATTTGCATCTTTAAGCCGGGGATCGTAGCGGTACAAAGGCCACAGGCCGCAGGTAACCGCCCCCTTCTGCTGGTCCATGCCGCGGCTCATATCAATACCGTGGTTGATGCAGTGGGAATAGGCGATGATGATCGAAGGACCGTCATAACTCTCCGCTTCCCGGAAGGCCTTGATTACCTGGGCCATGTTGGCGCCCATAGCGACTTTTGCCACGTACACATAGCCGTAGCTCATGGCCATGGCCCCCAGGTCTTTTTTGGTAATATCCTTACCCCCTGCGGCGAATTTGGCGATGGCTCCCACCGGGGTTGCCTTGGACATCTGGCCGCCGGTGTTGGAGTAGACTTCGGTATCCATACAAAGGACGTTCACGTTCCGGCCTGCCGCAAGGACATGGTCAAGACCGCCGTAGCCGATGTCATAACCCCAGCCGTCTCCTCCCAGGATCCACACGGACCGTTTGATGAAGTGGTCAGCAAGAGAAAGGAGCATTTTCGCGGTGGAACCCTTTTCCCCGGCCAGGGCCTTTTTAAGCTCATCCACGGCGGCGCGCTGTGCTTCAATCGCGGCATCGTCGGCCTGGGCATTGGCGAGCAGGCGGTCGATGAGGTTCCCCCGGATACCCTCCTTCTTGGCCTGTACCGCGACTTCCCGGGCGTACTCCGCCAGTTTATCGCTGGTGAGGCGCATCCCCATACCGAACTCGGCGGCATCCTCGAAGAGGCTGTTGGACCACACAGGCCCCCGGCCATCGGCCCGTTGACAGTAGGGGGTGGTGGGGAGGTTCCCGCCGTAGATGGAAGAACACCCTGTGGCGTTGGCGATGATCGCCCGGTCGCCGAAGAGCTGGGAGAGGATCTTCACATAGGGCGTCTCGCCACAGCCTCCGCAGGCGCCGGAGAATTCAAAGAGGGGCCGCTTGTAGGCCAAGCCCTTGACCGCCGAGAGGTTGAGCTCCCCTGCGGGAACTTCGGGGAGGGTGAGGAAGTACTCCCAGGCGGCGGCTTGTTCCGCATGGTATACCGGGTCATCCGCGTAGGACTTCCAGGAAAGGGCCTGGGGCTTGGAAGCATCCTTGGATTTGGGACAGCTATTGATACAGACCCCGCATTCCATGCAGTCCTCGGCGGAGATGAGCAGGCAGGTTTGCTTGCCCTCCACTGCCTTGGGCTTGATCGCCACGGTCTTAAACCCTTGAGGAGCCGCCGCCGCTTCCGCATCGGTCAGGTTCTTCATCCTGATACAGGCGTGGGAACACACCGCCGCACAGGTACCGCATTGGATACACGCCTCAGGATTCCACGAGGGGACCCGCTCGGCTACCGCCCGCTTTTCGTATTGGGTAGTGCCCGTGGGGAAGGTACCGTCTTCGGGGATCTTGCTTACCGGAAGCTTGTCTCCCTCCTGGATGGATACGGCCCCCAGGGTTTCCTGTATCCAGGGATCCCGGGCCGCAACAAAGGGCTTTTTCATACGGAGGGTGCTGTCCGCGGTGGAGGGGTATCGTACCTCTTCTACTGCGGAAAGAGCCGCGTCCACGGTGGCGAAGTTTTTCTGCACCACATCAATCCCTTTCTTGCCGTAGGATTTCTCAATAAAGTGCTTCATTTCCTCCACCGCCAGGGCATCGGGCAATACGCCGGAAATCTTGAAGTACGCCGCCTGCATGACCGTGTTGATCCGGTTCCCCATACCGGTTTTGCGGGCGATCTCCACGGCATTGATCACGTAGAACCGCAGGTGCTTATCGATGATGCGCTGCTGGGCTTCAAGGGGTATCTCATTCCAGACCTCCGCCGCACCGTAGGGGCTGTTGAGGAGGAAGGTGCCGCCCTGCTTGGCATTGGCCAGCATGTCCAGGGTCTCCATGTAGGAGAACTTATGGCACGCAAGAAAGTCCGCCTTGGTGATGAGGTAGGGCCGGCGGATGGGCTTTGCGCCGAACCGCAGGTGGCTTATGGTAAAGCCCCCGGACTTCTTGGAGTCGTAGGAGAAATAGGCCTGGGCAAAGAGCTCCGGCTTGGTAGCTCCGATAATTTTGATGGAGTTTTTGTTTGCCCCTACGGTACCGTCGGAGCCAAGGCCGTAGAACATGGCCTCATTCATTCCCTCTTCAGGAATCCCAAAGTGCTCGTCATAGTCGAGGCTCTTCCCCTGGACATCATCCCGGATACCCACGGTAAAGTTATGGATCCCCTTCCCGGAAAGGTTGTCAAAGACCGCTTTGACCATGCCGGGGGTGAATTCCTTGGACCCCAGGCCATAACGGCCCCCCAGGACCAGGGGATAGTTCTTTAAGGAGGCGGTTCCCGCGGCCATGACTTCGCCCAGAGCGGTACGGACATCTTCGTAGAGGGGTTCACCCAGGGAACCGGGCTCCTTGGTCCGGTCCAGCACCGCAATGCGTGTAACCGTGGGAGGCAGGGCCTTGACGAACGCGGCGGCGTCAAAAGGCCGGAAGAGCCGGACTTTGAGGACCCCCACCTTTTCACCCTGGGCCGCCAGGTATTCCACGGTCTCTTCGCAGGTTTCCGCACCGGAACCCATGATGACCACCACCTTTTCCGCATCCTTGGCGCCGAAATAATCGAATATATGGTAGGCCCGTCCGGTAAGTTCGGCGTACTTGTCCATTTCTTGCTGGACCATAGCCGCCACCTTATCGTAATAGGGGTTCACCCCTTCCCGGCCCTGGAAGTAGGTATCAGGATTCTGGGCGGTTCCCCGGATGGCCGGTTTTTCCGGCGTAAGCCCCCGGGCCCGGTGCGCCCGAACCAGATCCTCGTCGATCATGGCCCGCATCACCCCATAGGGCACTTCCTCGATCTTCTGCTGCTCATGGCTGGTCCTGAAACCGTCGAAGAAGTGCAGGAAAGGCACCCGGGATCGCAGGGTCGCGGCGTGGGCGATGATGGCCAGGTCCATCACCTCCTGGACGCTGTTGGAGGCGAGGAGCGCCCAACCGGTCTGCCGGCAGGCCATCACGTCCTGGTGATCCCCGAAAATCGAAAGGGAACTGGTTGCCAGGGCTCGGGCGGCAATATGGAACACCGTGGAGCTCAGTTCCCCGGCGATCTTGTACATATTCGGGATCATCAAGAGCAGGCCTTGAGAGGCGGTAAAGGTGGTGGACAGGGCGCCGGTGGTCAAAGCCCCGTGTACCGCTCCCGCGGCGCCGGCTTCGGACTGCATTTCGACCACCTGGGGGACCGTATTCCACAGATTTCTCCGGCCCTGGGCAGAAAACTCATCCGCGAGCTCTCCCATAGGACTTGAGGGGGTAATCGGATAAATCGCGATTACCTCACTAAGGGCATGGGCCACGTAGGCTGCGGCGGTGTTACCGTCAATCATAACCATGTTTTTATCAGACATTATTGTTCCTCATTGGTAGGGTTGATCTTATTCTAGTTTTCTTAGGGGATTTATGCAAGTAGACCGCCTCAGGATACACCCGGCGCAAGGGGTGCGGGGAACCGCGGCTAAGCCATAAGGGCAGGAGACCCGGGGTCTTGGCCCTGGAGCGGGAGTCCCCGGCCTCAGGAGAGGACCCCTTCCACCGGCGGCGTTTTGCGCCCCCCCTAAAGGCCATGCCGTTGGTCGGCGGCGTTTTGCGAAGCCCCCTAAAGGCTATGCTGTCTGTCGGTGGAGTTTTGCGAAGCCCCCTAAAGGCCATGCCGTTGGTCGGCGGCGTTTTGCGCCCTCCTTAAAGGCTATGCCGTCGGTTGGTGGAGTTTTGCGAAGCAAAACTCCGAGGCAATTCCGCAAAGCGGAATTGCCCGCTCACGGCTATACTTTATATAAAAGACGGCATGTCAAGCGTTTAAGGCCTCAATTCCCGCTTTTTAACCACCTTTTCTCTTTGGAACGGCACAATACCCTGGGCTTGCGCCAAAATACGGCATTGTCTTTAGACAACAAGCCGCCGTCTTTAGACAACAAGCCGCTGTCTTTAGACAACAACTCATTGTCTTTAGACTTCACCCCAAAACCGGTAGACCCTAGGGCGTTTTGGGGCAAAAACTCGCTCTTTGCAATACCTGAGGAGGCATACAGTATGAGTCAAGGATCAGACCGGCTCCCTGCCACCCGGGAAGGACAA
>JAITRH010000203.1 GCA_031288495.1 Treponema sp.
GTTTTTCCATAAAGACCTGTCCGGTAAGGGGAACACCCCTGAGCATTTCCCCAAGGGGAAGTTTTGAAACCGCCTTACATACCCCACCAGGCTGTATCCCATGACCTTGTACCCCATCATACCAATCAGGGTAAGCTTATCCTCCGGATCCTTTTCTAAACAGACAGGGGAATTGCTTCAAAAAGACAGGGAGTTTTTTTAACTGGCGAGCCGCCCGTTCTCAAAATAAAAAGATGAACCGGTAAAACAACCTTAGGACTTGCGTTACGATGCAATTATCAGCGTTCCAGCTCAGTACTAATATCGTAGAACAAACCGGATACTATGCAGGAATGATTTTTTTAGCTTTTTGAAAATTTTGGCCGTATTGCGACCCCTTGACAGGGAGCGGGGAAAAGTCTGTAATATCTATACATTCTCCTCAAGGAAGATAGTTATGAAACTGGAAATCCGTTACATCGAACATCCCGAAGACATGAAAAAGTACGACACCCAAAAGATACGGGAGCATTTTTTATTCAAGCAGGTCTTTGTGAAAGATGCTATTAGCCTGTGTTATACCCATTCGGACCGGGTGGTTTTCGGCGGCGCCTGGGCGGTTGAAAAAAAACTGCGCCTTGAAGGGGGCAAAGCCTTTGGCACCGATGTTTTTCTGGAACGCCGGGAACTGGGGATCATCTGCATATCCGGCAGGGGGCTCCTCAGCGTCGACGGAACCGAATACCGGATGAAAAAAGGCGACGGCCTCTACATAGGCCAGGGCATGAAGGAAGTAGTATTCTCCGCCGTGGATGCGTCAAATCCCCCGAAATGGTACCTCGCCAGCGCGCCGGCCCATACTGCGTATCCTACGGTGTTTATCCCTATCGAAAAAGCCAATCCCCGGAAACTTGGGGAAGCGGCACGGGTAAATGTCCGTACTATTTACCAGTACGTTCATCCCGGGGTCTGCAAAAGCTGCCAGCTCGTGATGGGCATGACGATCCTGGAAGAAGGGTCGGTGTGGAATACCATGCCTTGCCATACCCATGAGCGGCGGATGGAGGTGTATTTTTATTTTGACATAACACCGGGGGCCGCGGTATTTCACTTCCACGGCCAGCCCCATGAAACTCGGCATGTCGTGATGAACAACGAGCAGGCGGTCATTTCCCCTTCTTGGTCCATCCACACCGGGGTGGGGACCGGGGCCTATACCTTTATATGGGCTATGGCCGGGGAAAATCAGACCTTTGACGATATGGATACGATAGTCACCACGGAATTAAAATAGCAGGAGGGACTCTATGGGAATACTGGACAATTTCCGGCTGGATGGAAAGACAGCGGTGGTAACCGGATGCAGCCGAGGACTGGGTCAGGGCATCTGCATCGCCCTGGCGGAAGCGGGGGCCGATGTTTTCGGCGTTGGCCAGGCCGTAGCGGCTGATGAAACCCGAACGCGGATTGAAGAGGCGGGGAAACAATTTGTGTACATTGCTGCGGATCTGGTTTCCCATGAACCGACGGCCCGGATTTTTGAGGCCGCCTTGGATGCCTTCAAGCATGTGGACATTCTGGTAAACAGCGCGGGCATTATCAGACGGAATGCTTCGGTGGATTTCACCGAAGCGGATTGGGATGATGTTATAAACGTGAACCTCAAAACCCTGTTTTTTATGTGCCAGGCGGCGGGTCGGCAATTTATCAAACAAAAGGGGGGAGGAAAAATTATCAATATTGCCTCCATGCTTTCCTATCAGGGAGGCATACGGGTGCCTTCCTACACCGCGTCAAAGGGAGGGGTCCGGACCTTAACCATGCTTCTGGCCAATGAATGGGCCCAATACGGCATCAACGTAAACGCCATAGCCCCCGGTTATATGTCTACCGACAACACCGTCGCCCTTAGAGCGGATGCGGAACGGAGCAGGGCCATTCTGGACCGGATACCTGCGGGCCGGTGGGGAAGTCCCCAGGATGTGGGCGGCGCGGCGGTATTTCTCGCGTCCCCCGCCTCAGACTACATCAACGGCTTTACCATTGCTGTGGACGGGGGCTGGCTGGCCCGGTGATCCCTATTGCGCCTCCTGGGCCTCCCGTTCCAGGGAAGCCAGGATAAAAGGCCCCACCCCTTTAAAATCATCAAGCCTCACGGGTTCGTTTACATAATATTCGTACGACCCGTTACGGTAGGGGTTCCCCCCAAGTCCCGCAACCCTGCATATCCCCCGGAGGTGTAGTTCTCCCTCATCATCTTCGGTGAGCATCTGTTCGGTAAGGCCCCTATATGCCTTGAGCGCCGCCTCCCCTGCCTGGGTCCTGTCCATGGCCGGTACGATCCCGGTACGGATCATCTTGAGTAAAAAATACACAAACATAGAAGAGGCGGAAGTTTCGTGATAGTTTTTTTCCCAAGCTCCTTTGTCCAGGATCTGATACCACAGACCGGTTTGAGGATCTTGATATTTTAGGATAGGCGTTATGAGGCGGTTTGCGATGGCCCCAAGCATTTCCCGTTCTTTTTGACGGGTTTTAGGGATAAAATCCAGGGTGTCTACCAGGGCCATACCATACCAGCCTACGGCGCGGCCCCAGAAATGGGGGGAACAGCCCGTATCAGGATTGGCCCATAACTGCCGGCGGGATTCGTCCCAGGCGTGGTATAGCAAGCCGGTTTTTTCATCCCGGGCTTTCGATTCCATCAGGACAAACTGATGGATCACATCATGCAGATCGCCGCCGAATTCCGATATGTATTGGGCGTAAAAGGGCCCCTGCATATAAAGGCCGTCCAGCCACATCTGATAGGGGTAGATCTTTTTATGCCAGAACCCCTTGGTTTTTGTCCGGGGATGGGTGCGGAGCTGGTCCCGGAGAAGCTCAATGGCGGTGAGGTATTTTTCCCCTCCATATTTTTTGTACAGGTTGAACAGGGTCTTTCCCGGGTTAATCTGATCCAGGTTGTATTCATCCTGCCGGTAACCGCCAATACCGCCCTCTGAAACGTTGGCGTCGTACATAGTTTTCACCCAGCGGCAATAATCGGAATTGCCGGTTTGTTCACCGAGGAAAAAAATACTTTGCAGCACCAGGCCGTGTTCGTAATGCCATTTCATCTGATCCGCGGTATACCGGTGCATCACCGATAAAGCCATCCGTTCGGAAAGGGGCTTGGTTCTGTCTATCATCGGCTTATCCTAAACTACGGGAACCCTGAAAACCGAAGTTTTCAGAGGTTCTCCTATTTGATATACCCGTTGGCTTCGGCGGCGGCGATCCCCGCCTTTTCCCATTCCACACCGCCCAGCCGGTCGAATTCCGCGACCCAGGCGTTCCAGTTGGCCTGGTTCAGCGTCCGCTGGCCCGTGAGGAATTCCACAACCCCCTGCTCATAAAACCGTTTCAGATCCGCATTGGGGGAAGGAAGGGCGTCGGCCCCTATGTTCGGCGTCCAGGGCCGTTTCTGCATATCCAAGAGGGTAATTAGGGCGCTCATGGTTTTTCCCGATGTGGGAGCCTTGTACGTAGGATACCGGGCTAAGAGTTCCACCTCGCTGTTGTAGTAGACCATGTTTCTCAGTTGGGTGTAGGGCTGCATCTCAGGCTTGGTGAATCCCTTGGATTCATCGGGAATACCGTTAACCGTGGGAGCGCCGTCGGGACCGATCACATAGTTCACCCCCTCCTCACCCCAGCCCAGGAGGTAATACCCCTCGTCCGAGGACATCCACTCCAGGAGCCGGGCAATGACGGGCCCCTTCCCCGCCTGTATTGCCTTGGTGGAAACCGCGTAGATCCGATACGCCTGGGTATAGACCCCCACGGATTGCTGGCCGTTAGGCCCTTTGGGCGGATCAAGCACTATCCACTCTCCGTTGGGGAAGTTCTTGTCAAAGGGCGCGTAATTCGACTCCGCGGCAAAGGCGGCGTTTTGTTCCCGCATGATTCCAAAGCGACCCTGCTTCCAGGCGGCCCGGAAATCGTCCTTACCGTAGCTGGTCCAGTTGGGATCGATAACCTTCTCGTCCACCATTCGTCTTACATAACTCAAGGCGTCAAAATACGCAGGCTTCCGCACGTTAAGCCCCGGGTCGGCCTTGGTAAGGTTCCAGGTTCCGGCTACGCCCCAGGCGCCAAAGAAGGGATCAAACCGGCGGCCCAGTCCCTCTTCAATGTTATTGATTTCGATGAAGGCCCCGTACCCGTAGGTATCCGCCCGGCCATTGCCGTCGGGGTCCTGGGTGGTAAAGGCCTTCATCACGGTGAAAAACTCCTCGGTGGTGACGGGAACCGGCAGATTGAGCTTATCCAGCCAGTCTTTACGAATCAGGACGCCCTCGTTTTTCGCGATGACCCCTGGGGACGCCAGGCCGTAAGATTTCCCGTTAATCGTGGTGAACCCCCGGCTGTCCGCGTCGTACTGCACCTTGGTCCGATTGGGCATCATGGGGTACAGCTCATCCACCGGCGCGATAACCCCCACCCTGGCGATATTGAGGAAGGGGTCCCGCCGGACCAGGAACAGATCCGGCAGGGCATTGGCCGCGGCCGCGGCGTTTATCTTGACATCCTGATCCATCTCGTTAGACGGCAGGGCGCTTAACACCAGGTTAATGTTGAGTTTCTCTTTGATAAGCTGCAACACCTTCCAGTCAGCCGGCGGGGACCCCGCTTCGGTTACCGCGGCCCCGTACCAAAGCTCTATAGTCACCGGCCCCGACGCGGCAGACGCTTGATCCTGGGAGCGCGAACACCCCACCGCCGCCAGGCACAAAATCATCAGCCCTGCCGCGGCAATCTTCGTCTTTTCTTTCATAAAATTAATCTCCTTTATATATAGTAATCCACGGATAAAAAATCCGGTCTTTTCTGATCAGGCGGGATTATCCCTTCACACCGCCCAAAAGGGTTCCCCGGGTAAAGTATTTTTGGATAAAGGGATAGGCTATGATCATGGGAATGGCGGCCATGAATACGCTGGCGGCTTTTATCGCCTGCACCGGGGCTTCCCCAAAGGCGCTCACCTCCACAACTTCATTCATACCGCTGGCCATGAGGATGTTCCGCAACAGGATGGGAAGAGGCTGCAAGGCGTTGTTGTTAATGTACAGCATGGCGTTAAAGAAGTCATTCCAGAAGGAAACTCCGTAGTACAGTCCTATGGTCATAATAATCGGCTTGGACAGGGGGAGGATAATCCGCAGCAGCACGTACCATTCCGCCGCGCCGTCTATCCGGGCGGATTCCTTTAATTCCTCAGGGATTCCCTCAAAGAAACCCCGCATGATAAGGCAGTTATAGGTACTGATAGCTCCAGGCAGAAAAATTGCCGCCAGGCTGTTGGTAAGGCCCAGGCGTATCACCACTAAATAGGTTGGAATAAGCCCGACATTAAAGAGGTATGGCACCAGTATCAATACGTTAAAAAACTTCCGTCCCGGCAGGGTTTTAATCGACAACACATAGGCCAGGGGGATGGTGAGGAACAGGGCGCTTGCTATGCCCAGGGCAAAAATTTTGATGCTGTTGCTAAAGGCGGTAAGGAAACCGCTGTTTCCTAAAAGGGCCCGGTACGCCGCGGTTGACCATTTCCAGGGCGGCAGGAACATTCCCTCCAGATTGCTGCCGATAAAAGTGTTGGATCTAAAGGAGAGGGTAATGGTACTCCACATGGGAATAGCCACCAGGATCAGTATCACGACGAGGAAGGTATCAACCAGGGCATAAAAAACCCTGTCTTCAAAGGTAAACTTCACCTTAGCGGTCTTCATTGATTTTGCTTTCACCATCTCCTCCTATAAAAGCGAAGAATCGCTCAGCCGTTTGACCATCCAGTTGGAAGCCATGATCAGGGCGAGACCTATCACCCCTTTAAATATCCCCACCGCCGTGGCAAGGCCGAACTGGAATTCCAAAAGCCCCTGGCGGTACACCCAGGTATCAATGATATCCGCTACGCTGTATACGGGAATGGAATAGAGCATAAACATCTGGTTGAACCCCGCGTCCAGAATGGTTCCCAAACGGAGCAGCACCACCATGACTATCACCGGCCGTATGGACGGCAGGGTGATGTACCAGACCCGCTGAGGGGCGCTTATCCCTTCCACCATGGCGGCTTCAAATAACGAGGGGTCTATGCCGATGAGGGCGGCGATGAAGATGATCGCGCTCCAGCCCATTTCCTTCCAGGCGTCGGAAAGAATCACTATCCAGGGAAATGTTTTGGTATCCGTCATAAAGGCCCGAGGCTCCCCGCCAAAGACTTTGATAATATCGTTGACAATCCCGTCTCCCGGAGAAAGGAGGGCAAGGAGTATACCGTACATGATGACCCAGGAAAGGAAGTGGGGAAGGTATGCCAGGGTCTGAACCAGCTTGGCAAGCCGGGGTCTGGCGCATTCATAGATGGTTACCGCCAGCAGGATCGCCGCCGGGACGCTTACCAGTATCTTGCCGAAACTGTAAAAGAGCGTATTCCGCAACAGTTCGGCAAAATAAAAGGATTTTAAAAAGGTCTGAAAATGGCGGAGCCCTATCCAGGGGCTCCCCAAAACACCGCTTAAGGGCATAAAATCCCGAAAGGCAATCTGGCCTATCCAGATGGGGATGTATTTAAAAATACCGTAATAAACCAAAGGGATTATAAGGAGGATATACACTGAACGATGCCTTCTGATTTCCCTGCCAAGAGAACGTGTTCTTAGAGAACTTGTTCTCAGAGAACCCTTGCCGGGTTCAGTAACCGCATGTTTCATGGTAATTTTATGATAACCGAGGATTACGGTAAAATACTGGCGGATTGTTGGATTATCCCGACCTTTTCCGCAGCTGCCCCGGAGAGCAGCCGGTGATTTTTTTAAAAACCCGGCAAAAATAGGCGTGATCCTGAAAGCCGCATTGAACGGCGATTTCCTGGATAGTCTCGTCGGTTTGGCGCAGCAGTTCCGCGGCCCGGAACACCCGGTACCGGTTCAGGTAATCCCAAAGGGAAAGCCCCAGTTCCCGGTGAAAAATCCGGGTCAGGTAATCCTCGCTCACATGCACCTCCTCGGCAAGCTTCCACCGGGAGATAGGGGAGGCGGCATAGCGGCTGAATATAAGGATAGTCTTTTTGACCAGCGCCCCCGTATGAGTGGGAAGTATCTCATCCCCCGCAATCAGGGCCTTGAGGCGGCAGAGGAATTCCGGCGCAACGGCCACGGCGTGGTGGCACAGGATGAGCCGGGAATAGCCGCTCAAGGCCGAGACCTCCGCCGCCGAATCGATCCGGCTGCCCAGCATCACCAGGGGAACCGCCGCAGTCAGGGGATGCCGCCGGATCGCCGCGGCGGCTTCAACGTTCACCCCGTTCATAAGGATCAGTGAAGGGACCCGTTCCGCCACGGTTTCGGTAAAGGCCGTCATGGAATCTATGCGGATGATGGCCGCGGGAATATCCTCTCCTCCTTCAAGACAGAGATACTCCCGGTTTTCCCGAAAGCCGATGGTAAGCACAATCCTCCGATCCAGCGAGTCCAGGGCATTTTCTACCGCTTCGGCCAGGGTTTTTTCAGAACCCCAGGTCCCGGCAAACCCATAGACGCCTCCGGGGGAAGGCCGTTTGCCGTAACACAAAAAGGGAACCGCCGCAAATTCCCCCCGCCGCAGGCTTAAAACCCGCAGGTAATCCTCCCTGGTGGAAGCGGCGGCGTTCCAGACAATGAAGGCGGTCCGGCCAGGAAGCTCCTCGGACTTCTTGATATCCCGGATCAAGGGCAGATCAAAGAAATTCGCCGGCAGCAGGGCGGAATCAGAAAGGGCCAGTATATGATCCCGCCGGTTTACCGTCCGCGCGGCGGCCTCCTGGCCCGTAAGGGTTATCCAGGGAAGGGTCAGGACGCAGCGCGCCTCGTCCCGGGAAAATTCCCCGCCGTGGGTCAGGACGATCTGCTCGGCCAGGAGGAGGCCATGTTTTTGCCGGCTCCCCGGACCTTTTCCGGGCTGCCCGGATCGGTGGAAGCTAATGGCAAGACCCCCACAGGTCAGGGCCGCGGATACCCCTTCCCGGTATTCTTCCCGGACAAGGGAAAAACACTGGGACAGCCGGGCAGTATCGCCGCAGAGGAGGGGAAACGCCCCTATTCCCGGCAGGAGTTCATCGGGATCAAAGAGGGTTTTCCGCAAAACCGGCTCATCGATCCGGGACACGGTTAAATCAATCAGACTGCCCGCTTCAGCTTCCCGGGAACGTATCAGGGATTTCAGCCTGAAAATAGCATCCCTTATTTCTTCGCCAGGGGGAATTTTCTTTTCCAATTCCTCAAGCTGCTCTATCACCCCCGTAAGGGGAGCGCAGCGTTCATTTTCCAAGGCCCGCAGCAGTTCGGATTTCGCCCGCTCCGCCTGTTCGGCGATACGTTTCGCCCTGACCACCTCTTCGAGCAGGAAGATCCCCTTGAGGGCGTAACTCACCGCGGACCTGAGTTCCTCAAAAATAAGGCCGTCGTAAATCGGAACATTATGAACAAAATATCCCAGGGACTGATTCTCGATGAACAGGGGCTGCACCATGAAGATCCCGTCGGCGTACTGCGCTTTAATGTCCGGGGGAACCAGGAGCCGGGCGGGAAAGGGCTGTTCCCGCTGGGGATTGATTCCCTGGGGAGAAAAACTTCCCACGCACCGGGAAATTTTTTCATCCTCAAAAAGCACGATGCCCGCGGTGACGATCCCTATTTTCGGCAGATGCCGGGCAAGGCTTTGGACCAGGGAACCCCGATCCCGAGCGCCCAAAAGTTCGCACTTGAGGGAATTGAGGGCGGTATTCCACTGTTCCTTTTCATATTGTTCCCGGGTGGTAAGCCGTTCCCGGATATGGAAGACCGTCCGGTACAGGGCCGGCTCAATCCGCATACGCATATCCTGAGGCAGGATGCCGGAACAGGCGATGTCCCCCAGGAGTTTGAGGAGCCCTTCAATATCCCGGCGGGAATTAAAAAAACAGCCCAAGACTTTTTCAAAAAGATGAAAAAAAATATCATCCTGCCGGCGGAACAGGGCGTCAACCATAGGGAATACCACATCCTCGGCATAACCGGAATCAAGATTCAGATACTCGGCGGTCATCCCGGCAAGGACATCCCGGGCTGATTCCTCCTGTTCCTCTCCGTGCGGAATGTGTTTATAGGTTCCCGAAAGACGGTAATCGCAGCCGCAGGATTCCCGGATTACCAGTTCCGACGCCAGCCGTACATCCTTTATATCAGGGGAGCGTTTGCCCAAAAGATTCAGGATGATCCGGAAGGATTCGCCGCTTAATTCATCATACGGTATATGTACCGTTGACAGGGGGCTTTCAGGAAGCCTGCTTTCAATGGAATTGTTAAACCCTCCGGCCCGGTAGTCCCTCGGCGCGTGATACCCCTCCCTCAAGAAATAATTGACCGCCCCCAAAACCATGAGATCGCTGGACCCGATGAGGGTATCAAAATCCCGGCCCGGAACCAGGCAGCGGTCCTTGAAAAGCTGGGCCGCCGCCGCGTCTCCGCTGCTCCAGTTAAAGGGGTCCGTAACCAGGGGACTTTGCGAGGGAACGGGCAGCCCCGCCTCCCGCAGCGCGTCCCGGTAGCCTTGAAACCGGGCCACGGCGGACTGATGAAAATCAGGCCCCCGGAGGAAGGCGATGTTCCGGGCGCCGTGGACATGGATACAATGGCTCACCAGGGCCTTCATTCCATTGTAAGCGTCGAATTCAACGCAGGGATGACCGGGTATCTTATACGCCAGGGTCACATAGGGCAGGGGATCAAAACCCGCGTGAAAGGCCGCAAACTCTTCCGTTGTTTCAGTATACTGTATGGCTGAACTCCAGCTGATGAGACCGTCCAGATTTTCCGTATTTACCAGGGAATACACCGGATTGCGGAGATTCTCCGAATCCTGCCGGGCATTCAACCTTCCGCCGGGAAAAATAAAGAGGCTGGCGTTTTCGATTTGGGCGGTTTTGACAAAACAGGGCCAGACATTCAAAGAGACGCCGGTATGAATAGACGCAAGACCCAGCCCTATTCTTTTTTTTGCGGAAGCCATAGGGTATTGTAACGCCAGGCCGGGTCAAACGCTACCGGTATATAAACGCCTCCGCCGGTCCGTTTACCTGTACATCGGTACATTCCACCCTCTTCACATGAAGGAAACGGAAACTTTTTTCCCGCGTTTCGGGAATGCCCAAAAACATATCCG
This sequence comes from Treponema sp., assembly GCA_031288495.1. Classification (GTDB taxonomy): domain Bacteria; phylum Spirochaetota; class Spirochaetia; order Treponematales; family Breznakiellaceae; genus JAIRLU01. Next base: position 10,207 of record JAITRH010000203.1, read on the forward strand.
ATTCGCCGGGGCTTACGCCGCTTTGTTCATCGGTGGAAAATTCACAGTGATCCATTACCAGGTTTTCCACCGGCGATTCGGGGAGACCCGCGATGAATCCCGCGGAAGCCCGGCAGCCTAACGCCCGGATCCCTGAAACACGGATGTTTTTAACCGAGGGAGTAAGCTCGTTGACCGGCTGGGGATTGGGGCTGAAAAAACCCTCCGATATATCCGCGCCGCAGCGGTAATACATATTGATGACCAGAGGGCAAAGGTTGTTCTCCATGGTAATATTGCGGAACTCAAGGTCCCGGATCGCCCCGCCCCTGCCGCGGCGGGTTTTAATGCGTATGCCCCGGTCGGTTCCCCGGAAGCGGCAATCCTCGACCTGGGCCTGAAAGATCCCCCCCGCAGTTTCGCTTCCGATAACAATGCCGCCGTGACCGTTCTCCACGGTACAGCCCCGAACCACCACCTGGGCGGTGGGCCGGTTCACCCTGACGCCGTCCTGCCCGGCGCCGGATTTCAGGGCGATGCCGTCATCTCCCACGCTAATACGGCAGCCTTCGATATGTACATTCCGGCATGAGTCAATATCAATGCCATCGGTATTCGGCGCGCTGGGAGGATTGGAGATGGAAAGTCTCCGGATAGTAAGGCCGTCACAAAAAACCGGATGCAGGGTCCAGAAGGGCGAATTCTCAAGGCGTATGTTTTCAAGGTGCACATCCCGGCAATGGAGGAATTGTATCAGAGGCGGACGGAGGAACTGGATATTCCTTCCGCCGCCCCCGCCGCTCTGGTTTTCAAACCCGCGGTTGAGCCGGGCAAGTTCCTGCTCCACCGGGCTTTCAGGCAATGCCTGCCCCCGGCGGCGCTTATCCCGCAGCAGATTCCACCATACAAGGCCGTTTCCGTCGAAAATTCCCGTACCGGTAAGCGCTATATGATCCTGGCTGCGGGAAAAAACGCAGGGGTGCATGGCGTAACAGCATATCCCTTCCCACCGGGTGTACACAGGACCGTAACGCTCCGGTTCAGGAATAAAGGAAACCACCGCCTCCGATTCCAGATGCAGGGTAATGTTGGAAAAAAGCTCCAAGGGACCGGTACGCCATACTCCTGGTTCCACCCGTAAGGTTCCGCCGCCCCCTTCCCTCAAGGTTTCCAGGGCGGAGGCAAAAGCGCGGGAATTATCGGTTTGACCATCTCCCCGTGCGCCAAAAGAACTCAAGCTGTATTCATTCATCATTATCTCTGCCTTTCACCCAGCCTCCCTCTTTATTCTATATGCATGCCTCATGGAAAATTCCACCCCAGGGCTCCTGTACATTTTCCCCGGCAGGGGATAAACTATCCCTATGTTGTCCCTTGGCCTCCGGGCCCATGATTACGGCAGGCTGCCGCCGGAACAACTGGCGGATGTCCTTGCCGCTTTTCAGCCTGATTCAATACAACTGGCCCTGTCAAAAGCATTTCCCGGGCCATACCTTCCCGGTTCCCTTTCCCCCGGGTATGCCCGGCGGATTCGGAATATCTTTGAAAAACGGGATATTTCCATCGCGGTCCTGGGCTGTTATATCAACCCGGTTCATCCCGATCCCACCGTCCGGGAAGGGATGCTCCGCAGTTTTGAAGAACACCTCCGGTATGCCCGGGATTTCGGCTGTCCCCTGGTGGGAACCGAAACGGGATCATGTAAGGCCGACGGTTCATACCACCCGGACACGGCCAGGCCGGAAACCTTTGACCTGCTCTGCGGATCCGTGGAGCGCCTTGTCAGGACCGCTGAAACATGCGGTTCCATCGTCGCGGTGGAAGGGGTAGCAGATCAGCATACCCTTTCTTCCATTGCATTACTGGATCGGCTTCTCCGCCGCCTTGCGTCCCCGGCCCTCAAGGTTATTTACGATCCCGTCAACCTCATCCCTGCCGCGGGGTTGGCCGAAAACCAGGAAACGTTTTTTACCCGGGCCTTTGACTGTTTCGGCGAACATATCGCCGCCATCCATGTCAAAGATTTCCATATCCAGGGAGGCAAAAAAACCGGAGACCTCCCCGCAGGAACCGGCGATCTTGACTATCCCGCGCTTTTGAAGATTCTCCTTGAACGGAAACCCGGTATCGACCTGCTCCTGGAAAATGCCAAGCCCCAGAATGTCCGAAAGGCCATGGCTTTCCTCAGAAAAACCGCGGATGCCCTTCGGTATTGTGAGTCATGATCGGGAGTATTAAATCGATAAACGGTTCTTTTTCCGAACTTTTCCAGTTCGGCTCTGTGTATTGGCGTAATGCCCGTTCCCCTCTTGGTCGACAGAGTACCTGGTTTGTATCGGTATGTCAATAAATTGATGACTCCAGTGTGCTCTTTACCCCCAGGACTGCATACATACATACCGTGAGTTCGACCAAGAAGAAACAGTCCGCCGTTGTAAGAGGATGTGGGCATGAACCATCCCCGTAATCCTATGGTAGTTTGTCAAGCCGCACCCCCTCCATCTACCAAGCTTGTAACCCGGTACTGA
>JAITRH010000228.1 GCA_031288495.1 Treponema sp.
AGCATGAGGAATAAAAGCCATGGGCCATGCGGAACAAGCCGCCCTATCCCAGGGCTAAGCCTATCAGTTCCGTGGCAGCCTTGGAGTATATGCAGCGGTGCCCCACAAGGGGGATACCCCATTAAACAGCACAAAGAAAAACAAGACCTTGGAGGAGCTGTAAACGCTGTATAAATGATAACAAGATACTGCTTAATTATAGGGGTGTTGCGCATCATCTCCTGTCAGAACGAGGGGCGGCGGCACCTTAAGGCGGATGCGGCGTTTCAGCCTAAGCGCCATGGAAGCACCGGGAGGCGCTTATACGCAGCCCCTGAAGCGGGTCTGAGTGTAGACAGAGCCGGTCGGAGCCTTCCCCGAGGGAAGGCAAAAACCTTACGGAGGCCTCTAACAGGCCTTACGAGGGCTTGCCGCACCGCCGGCCGAGGCCGGTGACCGGATGCCGTCCCTCCCCCTTTAAGCGAGTATAGAATGGACAAATACCGGGGATTATCCGGTTCTGCTTGTCTTGCGGCTTGTGTTTCGAGTAGTATTAATACAAATTGAGCCAGTGAACCCTTTCACTGGTACGCGATTCCCATAGTAAGCGGGCCTTCTTCACCCCCACTCATTCAGTGCAGGCGGAGGTTTAAGGGCCCCTTCGTTGTATAATAAGGAGATACCGGCATGGAAGTATCCGCGCTGCAGCACGCCCGTTACAGGTACCAACCGCAATTTCCCGGGGTTTTATCCCAGGAACTTACCACTATCGCCCTTTCCCCGGGGGCTCCCACTGAATCCATCGCGGATCAGACAGATCTGAAAGCCCTGTTCAAGCATACCTACGGCACACCCCTGATAACCGTCGTAAGCGGTACGGGGAAACGCAATGAAACCCTGGGCCGGCAATTAACCCTGGGAGTCATCCTTTCAGGAGGACAGGCCCCCGGCGGCCATAACGTGATTGCAGGCCTCTATGACGGGCTCAAGCGGGGAAACCCCCGGTCCCGGCTCTACGGCTTGCTCGGCGGTCCCAGCGGACTCATCGAAAGCAAATCCCGGGAACTGACCGATGCCGTCATTGACGCATACCGGAATACCGGAGGCTTTGATATGATAGGTTCCGGACGGACCAAGATTGAAACCCCGGAACAGTTTGCCGCATCCCTTGCAACCGCCAAGAAACTCCGGCTTGATGCGGTGCTTATCATCGGTGGGGATGATTCCAACACCAACGCCGCGCTTTTGGCGGAGTATTTTTTGAACCAGGGTTCGCCGATACAGGTCATTGGCTGTCCCAAAACCATTGATGGCGATCTCAAGAACGAACACATTCAAATTTCCTTTGGATTCGATACGGCGGTCAAAACCTATAGCGAGCTCATCGGCAATATCGCACGGGATGCGAACAGTGCAAAGAAATACTGGCATTTCATCAAACTCATGGGCCGTTCTGCAAGCCACATCGCCCTGGAATGCGCCCTCAAGACCCATCCTAATGTATGTTTCATCTCCGAGGAAGTGGCGGTAAAAAAATGGTCTTTGAGCCAAGTGGTAGACCAGATCTGCGCTTCGGTGCTTAAGCGATGGGAAAACAAAGAACCCTTTGGGGTGGTCCTCATCCCCGAAGGGCTTGTGGAATTCATCCCGGAGATGAAGCGGCTTATTCTCGAGCTTAACGATACCCTGGCTGCCTATGAAGGGGAATTGGCGGCCCTTCCCAACTGGACGGAGCATCTCGCCTTTCTCGGTACCAGGCTTTCCCCTACCGCCCGGGAACTCTTAGAGAGCCTTCCCCCGACTATTGCCCGGGAACTGCTCATGGATCGGGACCCTCATGGCAATGTCCAGGTTTCCCGGATCGAAACGGAGAAGCTCCTCATGGGGATGGTGGAAAAGCGGCTGAGCCGTTTAAAGCAGCAGGGCCTTTATACCGGGAAATTCAGCGCCCTGGGGCACTTCTTTGGGTATGAAGGCCGCGCTGCCTTTCCCAGCAATTTCGATGCGAATTACGGGTATTCCCTGGGCTTGACCGCCTTTGTACTCATCGCCTCAGGGTTGACCGGGTATATGGCGTGCGTGAAAAATCTGGCCGCTCCTGCGGAAGCGTGGATTCCTGGAGGGGTTCCCCTCACCATGATGATGCACCTGGAACAGCGCCATGGCGCTAAAAAACCGGTGATCCAGAAGGCCCTGGTGGATCTGGCAGCTGCCCCCTTTAAAGCCTTTGCCGCGGTTCGGGACACCTGGGCCTGTACCACCGGTTTCCTCTTTCCCGGGGGAATCCAGTACTTCGGCCCGGCGGAACTCTGCGATAAGCCCCCGCAGATTCTGGAATTAGAACAGCAGGGAAGCATATAACCACGGACTCTGAACCATTGAACCCGAGGAGCCTCCGGCCGGGGCGCCGCGTGGGTTCAAGGCGTTTCCCCGGAGGTGCTTCAGGAAAGGGGTTGGGGATGGTTCTCTTCTTATCCCGGGCGCCCTTCTTCAACCAGGATAAACCCATAGAAACCTTCCGGGCCTCTCGACCCCATAGGGGTATACAATCCCGCGGTCAACAAGGTGAGGAATGGTGTCCCCTGATTGCGCACTAACCTTCGGCACCGATTGCGGGCTAAAGCCCCACACCGATGAAGGGGATCTTTTGGACGAATAAGCGGGGTAATCCCGGGCCTCCGGTCCCTCTTTTGTTTTCTCGCCCCTTACCTTGTTGACCCTGGGAACCCTGTCCCGATTGCTCATGGGAACCGCCCCGGTTGCCCGGTAGCATAGGCTCCCTATTACTAGGTGGCCCAGGACTCTGAGGCTGGTTAGCCCCGGCCCCTTGGGGCTAG
>JAITRH010000049.1 GCA_031288495.1 Treponema sp.
GCTCCCCGTATACGGGAATATTCATCACGCTGGGCTTTCAGCCGCGCTTCGTGGATCATCCGGTTCGCCTCGTCTTCGCTCATCACCTGCAGCTTGCAATACGCTTCTTTTATCACCGGATTCTTCTCGGCCTCAGTCTTATTCCCCGGCGGTTTCAGTGTTACCGGATTTCATAGCGGCTAATTTCGCCACGATCTGCTCCGCGGTATAGCCCTGTCTCACCAGTTCCAGAATCATGTTTTGGCCTTCAGTCCGGCCTTCCTTATGGCCTTGCTCCAGTCCTTTTTGAAGGGCTCCCCGTATACGGGAATATTCATCACGCTGGGCTTTTAAACGCGCCTCGTATATCATCCGGTTCGCCTCGTCTTCGCTCATCACCTGCAGCTTGCAGTACGCTTCCTTTATTACCACGTTCTTCTCCGTAACCATCTTGAACTCCTCCTCTTTCTCCGCCTTCAAAAACGTAAGCCAGTCCGCCAGCTTGCCGGCAATTCTACATTTATCCCGCAAAAAACGAAAGGACACCGCGGAAGCGTTTCAGGAGTCTGGAGGGTGAAAGCCTCTTCTTATGCTAAACTTGACCCAAAGAATCTTGTGTTATCTCCAGGGGGAAAGGCATGAGGAAAAACGCTTGTAGAATTCTCGGACTAATCCGCCGTCCTTGGCGGATTAGTCCGCTGGAGTTTTGCTTGGCAAAACTCCGCCTCTCCGCCAAGGACGGAGAGCATTGGTTACAGCGGCATCCATGCCGCCTGCTCCGGCGACCCGCTACGGCAGGCGATGAGCCTGCTTTAGAACAAAAGCAGCACGGTGATAGCCCCGAAAAAGGCCGCTGTATGCCAATAACACTATCAGGGCGACCAAATGTTTTTCCTAGTCCTTTTAAGAAACCCGCTCACCAGTTCGCGGGAGAGCCCTGGGGCTTACCAACGTTATGTGGGTCAAGTTTAGCTTACGGACGGTTCTTTCCCCGGCTCCTGGCCGCAATTTTCGGTGCCCTTTCGCTAGTCAGCAAAACGGAGTATTGCTGGCTAGCATAGGAAAATCACGGAAAAAATCCGTCAAAGTAAGGGTACGTTGCCGGATTTTTGTGGTTGAAGAATCTTTGTGTGAAATGTAGAATAGCTGAAAAACCTTTAGCGCTCTTGACGTTCCCGGCGTTTTTGGGGTATAAAGAACCTCTGTCTATGGCAAATTCGCCTATAAGGATATGATATGTACGCGTTAGTTGAATTCAAGGGGAAACAGTACCGGGCCGAAAAAGGCGCGCTTCTCAAGGTGGACCGTATTGCCGCCGAGCCGGGGAGTCCGGTGGACATTGATTCGGTGCTTTTGGTGTCGGGAGACGAGGTTGCCGTAGGGTCGCCCTATGTGGAAGGCGCCAGGGTTTCGGCGGTGGTGGAAAATCACAAAAAAGACCCTAAAATTACGGTGTTAAAGTATAAGTCCAAGAAGGATTACCGCCGCAAGCTGGGGCACCGTCAGGAGTATTCGTATATCAGGATACAGGATATTGCCGGGGTTTAGGCGTGATACTCATCGACGCGGCCCTTGACGAAGGGGGATTGCTTAAATCCTGCCGTATAGAGGGCCACGCCGGGAGCGGGCCCCGGGGCTACGATATAGTCTGCGCCGCGGTTTCGGTTCTTGCGAGGACCGCTGTGGTGACTCTTTCCGGCAGGGAAGGCATATCGGTGCGCGGGGAGGCCCCGGAGCGGGGAAAGTTCTGGCTTGAGACCGGCTGCGTTGAGAGCGGCAGGGTTTTTCTGTCCGCTGTGGGGGCTTTTCTTTTGGAAGGGCTTGGGTCGGTTGCCAGAGAGTACCCTGACTGTTGTACTATGAAGATTTATACCGAACGGAGGAACAAATAATATGGCACGGAAACGGGGCGGTTCAGGCGCTAAAAACGGACGGGATTCTAATCCCCAGTATCTTGGCATTAAGGCATCAGGAGGATCCCGCGTCAAGGCGGGGACCATTATCGTTCGGCAGCGGGGTACTAAAATACATCCGGGGACCCATGTAGGGTGCGGCGGGGATTATACCCTCTTTGCCCTGGTGGATGGGACGGTGGCTTTTTCAAACCGCCGGGGCCGGAAATTGGCAGGGATTGTTCCGGCGGGAACCCCGGAATAGAGGAGTGCCAGAGGGTATATACCGGGTGGATCCGCTGAAAAAGCGGGTATCCTGGATTGTACCGTAACCATAAAGGGTGCGGGTTCCCTGGCCCGGGCTAGGGTGTTCTGGGTTTCGTAAAAGGCTTGCGTAAGATAAAAGCTTCTTCCCCTGGGTAGGGATGCTCCTTATAAACGATCGGTTGGATAAAAATGGAAAAATTTGCCGACGAAGCGCTTATCGAAGTCTTTTCAGGTTCAGGGGGAAATGGGTGCGTAGCGTTTCGCCGGGAAAAGTACGTTCCCCGGGGAGGGCCTGCCGGAGGAGATGGAGGAAAGGGCGGGGATGTGATCTTTGTGGTCCGTCATAACCTCCGTACCTTAGCCCATCTAAGGTATAAGCCTTCTTTTAAGGCGGAAAATGGCCAAGACGGAGCAGGTTCTGGCCGCTATGGCAGGCAGGGGGAGGATGTGCGGATTCCCCTGCCGCCGGGAACCCTCTTAAAGGATGGGCAAACCGGGGAACTTATCCGGGATTTCGGGAAGCAGGAAAAGGACTTTGTATTCCTACAAGGGGGAAAAGGAGGCTGGGGTAACATACACTTCAAATCTTCGGTACAGCAGGCCCCCCGTAAAGCCTTACCGGGAAAAAAAGGTGAACACCGGGTTCTGCGGGTTGAACTGCAACTCTTAGCGGATATAGGTTTTGTGGGTCTCCCGAATGGGGGAAAGTCTTCCCTCCTCACGAGGTTTACCAATGCCCGGCCCAAGATTGCTCCATATCCTTTTACTACTACCATACCCAACCTGGGGGTTTTGCGCGTGGATGACCGGGATATCATACTCGCGGATATTCCGGGACTCATAGCCGGGGCGTCTCAGGGGGTGGGGCTAGGAATTCGTTTCTTAAAGCATATTTCTCGTACTGCCGCGCTTGCATTTTTAATCGATCTCTCTGAGGATACTTACGAGGAGGCTTTTCCTATTGTATACCAAGAACTCGCCGCATTTTCCCCGGAATTAACCCGGAAACCTCGGGTCCTGGTGGGTACCAAGCTGGATATACCCGGGACTGACGGCCGTTTAGCGCAGCTCAGAAAGGCATATCCCGAAGAAACCGTGCTGGGTATTTCGGTTTTTTCCGGAGCAGGTATCCCCGCATTAGCGGCCTTTATGGGAGATCTGGTTGGCATCCCTGATACGAGCAGAGAAGAGGTCCGGAAGCTATGAAACTCGCGATCTTAGGGGGCAGCTTTAACCCGGTACATGTGGGCCATTTGGTATTGGCAGACACGGTCTTGAGTACCCTGGGGTATGACCGGATCCTGCTCATTCCCACCTATCAATCCCCTTTTAAGCAAGATGCCGTGGGAGGCAGCCCTCAAGACCGCCTGGACATGCTCGCCGCATCAATTCCAGGAGATCCCCGGCTTACCATGGATGATTGTGAAATCAAGCGGAAAGGGGTTTCCTATACCATTGATACCATCAGGGATATCATGACCCGGTACCGTCCGGAAGGAAAACCGGGGCTGGTCCTGGGGGATGATCTGGCCGGGAGCTTTCTTGCCTGGAGACAGGCTTCGGAAATTATGGGTCAGGTGGATATCATCATCGCTCACCGCATTGCCGCAGCATCCGAAAATTTCCCCTATCCTCACAAACGGCTTAACAATGCAATTATAGAAATCTCTTCTGCAGTTCTGCGGGATAGGATCCGGGATCAAGGAAATTGGCGTTACCTGGTACCTGCCGGAGCCCGGCTTATTATTGAAGACCGGAAGCTCTATGGATACATCCCGCCTGAGGTCTGTGGAACCATTGGGGGGGCTCCTTCAAGTCCCCCGGTACCGAGTATCTGGAGCCTGATTGGTGAGGTAGAAACCGCGGTACGCATCGCCGTGAGTTTGTCCCGCTTCCTGCATTCCCGGAATACGGCCCTGCTCTGTTGGGACCTCTGTATCCGTTTTGGCCTGGATCCGCAAAAAGGGTATTTAGCAGGTATTGCTCATGATATATGCAAGTCTTTGGGGGAAGAGGAACTGTTTTTCTGGGCCCGAATGGATGGGAAGGAAATTGATGCTATAGAGCGGAAAAAACCCTCCCTCCTGCATGGCAGGGCTGCTGCGGTGGTGCTGAAGAACCGGTTTAAGCTCCATGATGAAGCTATCCTTGAAGCGGTACGGCTCCATACCACCGGAGGTATGGGCATGGGAGCCTTGGCAAAGGTGGTATATATTGCGGATAAACTGGAAAATTCCCGGGAAGATCTGGATCCTGCAATCCGGGAGCTCCGGGAAACCGCGGAGCTGGACCAGCTTTTTGGGGCGGTTTTAGTAGAGACCGTGGGGTATCTCCGTTCTCGATCCCTGGATATTTCCGAGGGAACCCTCCGCCTTTTTGAGACCGTACGTAAAAGGAACAGCCGGTGAAGAAAGCGAAAATTGATGCCAGTGCGTTTCTTCTGGGAACCATTGTGGTTCTCCTGGGGGCAGGTATTTTTATCACCGTAGTGGCTTTACGGGCCGACCCAATCGAAGGGGCTCTTACCGGGGACCGGGTCATCAATACCCTTTTTGTCATTGAAGGGGACGGGAAACCCCTGGGGACCTATGTGCTCATGTACTATCCGGTCACCAAACGGGCGGCGATCTTTGATATACCCGGGGAACTGGGTTTGATTTTACAGAAGATCAACCGGGTTGATCGGATTGATATCGTCTATGATACGGACAAACTCACCGCCTTTGAGCAGGAAATAGAGCGGCTTTTGGGTATTGATATCAGTTTTTTTTTGGTGCTGAATACCCCAAATCTCTGCAAAGTGGTTGACTTGATTGAAGGGGTAGAACTTTTCATCCCTGCTCCGGTGGAAATCTACCAGGAATCCGGGCCGATTCTCTTCCCTTCAGGGATAACCCGGCTGGACGGCGATAAGGCTACAAGTTATGTTACCTATGAACTCCCTGATGAAGACCGGGAACTCATCACGTTCCGCAGACAGCGGTTTTTCTTGGGTTTTCTTAAGCGCCTGGGGGAGAAAAACGAGATCCTCAAGATCCCCCTCGTAGCCCAAGCCTATCAGGCTATGCTCAAGACCGATATGAATCCCCGTATCCGGACCCGGCTTTTTGATGAATACGCAGGAATCGATATGGACAGGATAAGTATACAATCCGTAGGGGGGAATATTCGGGAGATTTCAGGGCAAACCCTCTTGTTTCCCTACTATGACGGCAGCCTTATCAAGGAAATTGTACGGCAAACCTTGGGGGGACTCACCCGGCAGATGGAAGGGGCCTTTACCGAGCGGGTCTTTACGGTGGAAGTGCTTAATGGAACGACGATCAACGGCCTTGCCGGGAGAACCGCGGAACTGCTTCAGGGTTTTGGCTATGACGTCATCGCCATTGGCAATGCGGAGCGTACCTACGAAGCTACCCTTATCGTCGATCGATCAGGCAATGAAAGCATGGTCAAGATCCTAGGGGATATTATCCACTGTAAAAACATTCAGGTTGAAGCACAGCAAAATACCAACCTGGAAATGGAAATGACCATGCAAAACATTGAATATAGATCTGATTTTACCCTAATCATCGGGAGTGATTTTAATGGACGATATGTTTCAGACGGATAAGCCCCTGCCGCCGGATTCAGTATATACTGCGGCCATAGAACTGGGGGCCCTGCTGCGGGATTACCGGGGGGGAAATGTGCTGGTTATGGACTTGCGGAAGCTCAATGGGTGGACCGACTTTTTTGTGATAGCCACGGTAACGAGCACGACCCATTTACAAGGCTTGGAACAGCATATCAAGGAATTTTCTCGGGAAAAGGGAATGGATATACTCAGGCGCTCTCCCCGGCCTCCTGCGCTCCCCAGTTCCTATACTGAGGAATGGCGTATTATCGATCTGGGGGTCATGGTGATTCACCTGATGACCGCTCAGACTCGGGCCTTTTATGAGCTGGAACGGCTCTGGAGCGCTGCTACCATTATCTTTCATGAAGAGCCCTCAGGCCCTGTATAAGGACCTTTAATCCTACCTGTTGCTGAAGCCGTTTACACCCCTGGGTTTTTGCTCCTGGTTCCTTTGGCGCACCTTCAGGTAAAGGTAGACTCCCTTGGTGTAACCGGTTCGTCTTGATTTACATTAGTATAAAAATTCACGGTAGTGAATTTTTATACCATGTTTATGCGCCGGGGCAATAAGCCCTAGAGACGACCCTAGTCGGGGCTATTCGTCAAAATCCTCCTCTTCAAAATCTTCCTCAAAATCTTCGTCCTCGAAGGTATCGTCAAACTCGTCGTCGTCAAAATCGTCATCTTCGAAATCGTCGTCGAAATCATCGTCCAAATCATCGAAATTATCGTCCTCGCCGATATCTTCATCCTCGTCGTCTTCATCATTAAAGGCAAGGCAAGGATAAGAAGAAGGGTCGGTGCCATTTGAGGGGTACTGCCAATACTGCGGGGAATATACGCTCCCGAGGGGTATCGGGGCGGACATTTTTGGCGAGTACGGCTCGTCTATAAGGCTCCGGCCGGAAATCCGCTGGGTATTTATGGTCTCATACAGAATCATAACCTGCTCCATTAGTTTAATTTCTCTTGAAACATAAGTGAGAGATTTAGTATCTGTCAACTAGTTCTAGAGTATATTTTACCAGAATATGAGGGTAGTTTCAAAATTCGGCCTTTTGAAACCGCCTCTCTTTTCCTAGATTACATTGAATCGGTTTTAACCGTTTCCATGTTTAGCTCAAATCCGCTACTTTACCGGTTACGGTATTTTGGGTATATTCTTATATTATAAGAACCTATTGAAGCAATACCGGGAAGGAGACTAGACTGAGAATCGAAGCGCCCTGTAAGATCAATGTGCATCTACGGGTGAAAGACCGGCGGCCTGATGGGTATCATAACCTGGAGAGTATTTTTGTAACCCTGGCTTTTGGAGATACCCTGTGGGTTGAGCGGACTGAAGAGGAGGGGGGCTGTACTATCCTGATGGATTGGCAAACCCTTCAGGCTACAGGAAAGGTCTCCCCAGAAGGGACGCTTCCTCTGGAAAAAAACAGTGTTTACCGGGCGGTATCCCTTTTTAGAGGGGAAACCGGGTTTAGGGGGGGTATTCGGGTCCGGGTGAAAAAACGGATACCCTTAGGAGCCGGTTTAGGGGGGGGATCTTCAGATGCGGCTTCGATGCTGAGAGCTTTGCAGTTTCTGGTGGCTCCGGAGCTTCCCCAGGAGGAGCTCCGGGAAATGGCCCTGGCTCTGGGAAGTGATGTTCCTTTCTTCTTGCAGGGAGGGACGGCCTTTGTCTCCGGCCGTGGAGAACAGGTTCTGCCCCTTAAAGCCCTTGAGGAGGTATGGGTGGTGCTGGTGTATCCGGGTTTTCCTAGCGATACTGCCGGGGCCTTTCGTTTATTAGACCAGGGGCGACGGGAACCAGGTTTAGTGAAAGATGAGGGTATGCGGGAACTGATCGGTGCCCTCGGGAAATATCCCGGATTCTGGCCGTATAGGAACGATTTTCTGCAGGTATTTTTGGAGGAAGGGAATCAGGAACAGGCAGCGGTATATCAGAGGGTCATGCAAGAACTCAAAAGGTGGGAAGCGGATTTTGTTGGTTTATCCGGGGCAGGATCTACCTGTTTTGGTATATTTAGTAAGGGAGGAGTAGCGAAAGAAGCAGGAATCGCCCTTTCTGGGAGGGAGGCAGCGCCGGATCAAAGGTATTTTGTACAAGTAACATTTCCTCTTGCGTATGTGGTTAATGAGGGAGTAGAATAAATAATAAGTTATTCTGGCCGATAAAAAGGAGATGCCTCATGGAGATAACTGATATTAGGGTCCGTAAGGTGACCGGCGAGGGAAAATTAAAAGCTTATGTAACGGTTACATTTGATGACTGTTTTGTGGTACATAATATCAAGATTATCGAGGGAAAAAACGGGGTGTTTATCGCCATGCCGAGCCGGAAAACGAGGAGCGGGGAGTACAAGGATGTAGCCCATCCGATTCATCCGGATTTCAGGAATGAGTTGCAAACACGGATCCTGGATAAGTATGATTTTGGTTATGGTCCGGATGATCTCTCCGTAGAACTATAAAGGTCTTTAAAACCGAGGGGTGCCTTGAGGGGCTAGGTATGCCGGATAGGAGAGGAGGTGCGGGAGAGGCAGACCTCATCTTCGATACTATAATCACCGGTAAGAGGATAAGAATTCAGTGGGACGTAGGCAAGTGGTAAGCCACCGGGTTTTGGCTCCGGCATGCACAGGTTCGAACCCTGTCGTCCCAGGAAGGAGTAAGTATGAGTCAGGTTGTTTTGACGGCTCGGAATAGGGCTGCTACCGGTTCCGGGGCAGCCCGCCGGATCCGCCGTACCGGCCGTATACCGGGGGTCCTCTATGGGCGTTCCGGTCAGGCTCGAGCCATTGATTTGGATGCCCAGGAATTTGTAAAAAGCATCAAAAATATTTCCGAAAGTACCATTGTAACGGTGGACATTGAGGGAACTTCTTATAATGCCTTTGTAAAAGATACCCAGCGTAATATCCAGGACGGCAATGTACTGCATGTTGATTTTTATGAAGTGGAAAGCGGTGTTACGCTTCGGGCTAAGGTTTCAGTCCATATCCACGGAAACCCTGTAGGGGTCAGGGAGGGGGGCACCCTTGAATCTCCCCTTCATGAAATAGAGGTGGAATGTCTGCCTAAAGACCTGCCGCAACGGATTGAGGTGGATGTATCGGAGCTCAAGATCAATCAGTCGATCCATATACGGGACCTTGCCCTGGGTGAAGGGGTGAGGATCATCTCCGGGGCGGATCAGGTAGTGGCGTTGGTGAAATTTGCCAAGGCTGAAGGAGCGGCGGCCTCTGAGGAAGGGGCGGTAGAGGGAGCTTCCTCAGAAACTGAAACCAAGGCCTAGGTTGAGCGGGGATATATGGGGATATAAAATATCCCATGAGGCGGTTTCACTATGTCTTACGGTGAAACCGTAACCGAGGTATAAGGGAAGAAGGGGCTTTAGACTGCTTTTTCAAAAGCTCATTTCACCGGCCCCTATCACCGTAACCGAGTTTTGAAAGCGGTTCATATACTAAGGGTAGTTGCAAAAATCTATAAGGATTGTAATTCAGTCTTTTGATGTTTACGGGTAGCGGTAAGCTGTTTCAATACGGGACAGGAGGATCCTTGGTAAGGGGGATCTTTGTATGAACGTACAAAAATCAAGCCAAGTCATCGAGGAGCCTCAGCAGTTTCCATCTTCCAGAGAGTCGAGTCGTCGCTTTTTCGAGAAGGCGGTAGCTTTGGGTTTGGGAGTATGGCCTGAAGGGACGGTATTTCTGGCAGCGGTTTCTGGCGGGGCTGATTCGACCGCCTTGTTGGCAGCGGTGGCTGTATTGCGGCAGGTAAGCGGGTACCAGATACACTGCCTCCATGTAGAGCATGGTATACGGCCTGAGAAAGAGCGTCAGGGAGACGCTCTGGCAGTACAGAGCTTATGTAAAACCTTGGATGTCCCTTATCGGCTTATTGCGATACCCCCAGGCACTATCCTGCAGGTTGCAAAACAGGAAGGTTTAGGTTTGGAAGGAACGGCTAGGATTTTTCGCCATCAGGCCCTGAGCCGTGAGGCCCGTAGACTCCGGGCGACCCGCATCCTCATAGCCCATACCAAGGATGATCTTCTTGAAACCGTGCTGATGCGTTTTCTCCGCGGCTCAGGGCCTCGGGGGCTTGCACCTATGAGCCGGGACGGAGGGCGTATCCTGCGGCCCCTCTTAGCCCTCACCCGGACCGAGGTATTGGCGTATCTGGCAGATCGGGGTATTGGGTTCAGAACCGATACTACCAATGAGGATATCCGGTACCTGCGCAATCGAATTCGGCATAAGCTTATTCCCTGTTTAGATGCGTTTTTTCCTGAATGGAGAAAAGCGGTTTTGCACGGAACGAGAACCCAAGGGTTGACCGCGGATTTTCTGAGTGCAGAAGCGCACCATCGGATAGGGTGGGATTCTTCCCCTGGGGATGGGGAGAGCCTTTATACTGAAACGAAAGCTTTTTTTGTACAGCCTGAAATAATCCGGGAAGAGGCCCTCTTTCAAGGGCTGGATAGATTGGCAGGGCTTAGTACCAAAGCAAAGAAAGGGGATCCGTGGTTTGTGCCGGATTTCCATCGGACCGATGGGGAGCGTCGAACCACTAAGGTGCCCAGGCGGGCCAGTCTTAGGCTTTTCACCGAGGGAGCGCTTACGGCTTTAGATGCGGGTCCTCTGCGGATTGAAAAGCAGGGGTCTCGCATCGCCTTGATATCCCGCGCCCGAACCGGGCACAACAGCCTTGCCGGATTTGCGCTGGTGGTACAAGAACCGGGAGCCTATCGATTCAAGGGGGTGAAGATTGTATGCAGAGTTTTCTTACCTGAAGAAGTAAGGCAGGAAAAACACCTTTTTTTTGCATACCTCCCTCTGGTTTTCAGGGGGCTCGCTCCCTATGATTATAATAGCACGGGACTTGATAGACTTCGGCGTTCAGGGTATACCGGTAAAAGTATCGCCGCTGGCATTATAGTGGAGAATTTGAAAGGTTTCCGTGGTTTTATAGATGCAAAGACCCAGGAGCTGACCCTTGGCCTATGCAGACCAGAACAGGTGCTGAAAGAGCATATAGAGAAAGCAAATATACAATATGAAAAGCTATGCAGGGAAGAACAGGGCAAGCCTAGGGGGCTGATCTGCTTTTGTCATAGTTTCAGGGGGATTCATGCCTAACGATAAGAATGATAAGACGCCTCAGCGTCCGATGCCACCTCGTCCGAATCTGCGGACCAGCAAACCTAACCCCTTTGCCTTGATTTTTTTTCTTCTCATGGCAGGGCTTTTTGTGGCCTATTTTTTTAGAGGGGATACCCGGCCTATTCAGGAAATACCCTACTCGACCTTTACCAACCATCTTGAACGAAATGATATTACCGCCGTCAAAATTCTTGATAATAGCACTATCGAAGGGACCCTCCAGGGCAGTTCCGGGAATCCGGTGCATTTTAAGACCCTGATCCCCTATCAGGATCCCGGGCTGCTTCCTGCTTTACGGGAAAAAGGTATCAATGTTTCAGGAGCGGTTTCCGGGCTTTCTCCGTTACGGCTGTTGTTTGAATTCCTCCCCTGGATTATCGGGTTTGGATTTATCTGGTTCATGTTCCGCAATATGCAGGGTACGGGGAACAAGGCCTTTCAATTCGGTAAGAGCCGGGCTAAACGGTATCAAGAAGAAGGGAAAAAGGTCAGTTTCGCGGATGTGGCAGGCCAACGGGATGCCAAATACGAGCTAGAAGAAGTGGTTTCTTTCCTGAAAAACCCTCAAAAATTCACCAAGATGGGGGCGCGGATTCCCAAAGGGGTGCTTTTGGTAGGAATGCCGGGGACCGGAAAGACCCTCATGGCCCGTGCCGTAGCAGGCGAGGCAGGGGTGCCTTATTTCCACATGTCCGGGTCAGATTTTGTGGAGATGTTCGTCGGAGTGGGGGCGAGCCGTGTCCGGGACCTGTTTGAGCAGGGCCGGCGTAACGCCCCTTGCATCATCTTCATCGACGAACTTGACGCGGTAGGGAGAACCAGAGGCGCGGGGTACGGTGGAGGTCATGATGAACGGGAACAGACCCTGAATCAACTATTGGTTGAGATGGACGGGTTTGATTCTAAAGACGGGATTATCATTTTGGCTGCCACGAACCGGCCGGATGTGCTGGATCCGGCCCTGCTCAGACCCGGCCGTTTTGATCGTCAGGTGGTGGTGGCTATGCCGGATATCAAGGAACGGGAAGCGATCCTCCAAATTCACGCAGCCAAGATACCTTTAGGTTCTGATATAGACATTGCCCGAATTGCCCGGGCAACTCCGGGTATGAGCGGCGCAGATATTGCCAACCTCGTGAACGAAGCGGCCCTCTTTGCCGCGCGTAAGGATAAGGCCAAGGTAGAGATGCCTGATTTCGAAGAAGCCCGGGACAAGATCCTTATGGGCGTGGCCCGAAAAACCTTGGTTATCTCTGATAAGGAACGGCGCATGACCGCTATCCACGAGGCAGGACATGCGTTACTGCACTATTTTCTTAAAAATGCGGATCCCCTGCATAAAGTAACGATTGTTCCCCATGGGAGGGCCCTGGGCATGGCGATGTCCCTCCCGGAAGAAGATAGTTACAGTCGGACCCGGGGCTGGATCGAAGACCGGATCGTCATTTGTTACGGAGGCTGGATCGCGGAAAATCTCTGTTACGAAGAAACTACCACGGGAACGAAACAGGACATCCAGCAGGCCACGGAGATGGCGCGGCACATGGTCTGTGAATGGGGGATGGCTGAGGAACTAGGGCCGGTTGCCTATGGCCAGGAGGATGAACCTATTTTTCTTGGCAAGGAAATAGCCCGGCATAAGGATTATTCCGAGGACACTGCCCAGCGCATTGATGGGGCAGTAAAAAAAATACTGGATACCGCCCGGAAACAGGCCGAACAGATCCTGAAAGCCCGTAAAACAGACCTTGAAAAGCTCGCTGATGCGCTTATATCCCGGGAAACCTTAGTGGATGAGGAGGTCCGTGAACTCTTGGGTCTTCCTCCCCGGGAATCTTCCTATGCCTTGATCCCTCCTGGAGGCAGTTTAGGGCATGCGGTCATAGCCAAAAATATCGGAGGAGGATGATATGCGGGGCTACCGGGTGGTCGTAATCCTGGGGGTGGTACTGGTTCTCGCTATTCAGGGTCATACGCAGAATACCCCAGAGAACGGAGATGGGGCGATAGCGGCAAAATACCTTGCCTGGGCGCAAAGGGCCGTGAATCAGGGGCATTGGGCCGAAGCCCTGGCCGGCTTGGAACGGGGGTATGATTTTTCTGAGGCTTCTTCGGATTTGGCCTATCTCCTTGCGTTGGTTCGCTTCCATGAAGGTAAGCCCCTGGCGGGGGTCCTTGAAGCGGTTCAGCAAGCCTTAGCAATCCAGGGTTGGCATACCTATACTCCCGATGCAGCTCGGTTGCTTGCAGCGGAAACCTTGATCCAATTGCGTCGATATGCGGATGCCCTGGATATGCTTGCTCGCCTTTTCCCGAGTGCCGAGGGAATCTGCCTCAAACTTCGTGCCTTACAAGGGCTCGGTAACCGGGAAGCCTTCAGCCGGCTCATGGTAGAAGCGCTGAACACCTATCCCCGGGATCCTCGTCCGGCTCGGCTCCTCTTGAGTTCTGCCGAGCAATGGCGGCCTACAGAACTCGAAGGGGAACTGGTGTCCTTGGTCTTGAAACGGCTGCCCCTTTTACTTGAGGCCGATGCAGATCTGGCTTATCTAGCAGCTCCTTTTATGAGGGATAGTGAAGAAGCTCGCCGGCTTGTTGGGGCATACCGGGGAATGCATAGGGGAGTGACAGGTTCTCTTGTGCCGGCATTACATCTAGGGCTTATTGATGGCAGGACCGCAGTGGATGAGCTTTTTGCCAATTCTCCAGAGGAAACAACAAAAAAGCTGGATAAAGCCCTGCTCGGTGCTGTATGGAAGGCCCTGAGGAGCTCTGAAGAACAAGTCCTTTTTAGAAGCAAGCTGGTACGATTTTCGGGGATTATTACTGAAGATGCGGATAAGGACGGTTATGGAGAGTCGAAAGTTCAGTATGAAGAGGGGATAATCCGTCTTTATGCCTATGACGGAGATCAGGATGGTCTGTCTGAATTGGCCGTGTTTTTTGAGTCGGGAGTCCCGGTACGGGCGGAGGTACCAGGAATGCCGGAATTTTCATATACAAGCGCTCCCTTTGCCCCTCCCGCAACTGCTGAGGAGCGGCTCATGGTTACCATACAATGGGAACAGTACCCCGCGGTAGGAGTAGCCTATCTTGAAGGAGTTCAGTACCGGCTCAAGCCCTTTGAGTTTTTCTTCCTGCCGGTATATTTCAAGCGGCTGGAAAGCGGCGGTGTATGGTACCCGGAACGAGAACCCTTTACCAGGGGCATTTCACAGCGAATGTTGATTGCGGATTCCCTTTTTATTGAACGGCCCAGCCGGGAATTTGCCGGGGCCCTGGAACGGGTGGAATTTGATCACGGTATACCCCAACGGGCTTGGGAGCTTTTAGATGGCCGTATTGTTTCAACAACCGAATTCCACGAGGGCCGTCCTCAAACGCAGCGAATTGATTTGGATGTAAACGGCCATTTGGAAACTATCAGACATTTCCGGCCGTTCAGGGATGTTTCGCCAGATAGGGCAAACCTTTTGGACCAGCTGTTTTTTGGGAGTCTCATCGAAGTTTCCGAAAGCGATTGGGATGAAGACGGCCTTTTTGAATATAAAGAGCAGTATGTGTATGCCCGGGAGGGCGAAGAGCCGGCTCGTACTATTGAGAAGGTCCTGCGTTTTTGGGATATAGACCGGGATGGAATCCGGGAATTTTCTGATCAAATATCCTACCGCAACTAAACCTGGGGAGGATAGGCTCCCCATAGGGGATGGAGGATTAGAGGTATGTACGGTAAAAGCAATTCCCTTGAGCTTGTATGGATAGTAGGGATACTGAGTATTTCGGGAATACTCCTTGCCTGCGTATCTCCTGCAGCTAAAGAAGAACGGCTTGCCCCTCTGAAATTAAACGCCGAATTAAGGCTTGATGATATTACGCGGTATGTTTCTGAGGATCCGGCTCAGGCCATTCACCTTATAGGAATCTATGAGGTCCTCTATGGGCCTGCAAGTCCTCGTGCCGGGGACCAGACCCTTGAGACTTTGGAAACCCTCGCTGCCCTTAAAACGAGCGCTATAGATCATTTAAAAGGTTCCCAGGAAAGGGCTATTCGGGAAGAGCGCTGGGATGATGCGGCTTCCCTGTCTCGTTCTCTTTCCAGCCTGGGTATTTCCGTAGAAAACACCGGAAACGAACCGGATTTTATCCTTGCCTATGCAAAGCAGCAATTAGCCGATGGGAATGATTTAGGGGCTTTCCTTTCAGCGGTTCGAGCGCATAGCTTACAGCCCCTCCCCTTTGATGATGCCCTGCTCTTCCTTGAACGGGCGGCGGCGGTTAAGCAACGGCGTACTGCCGCCTTCTTTCTCGCTATTGTGGATCAAGGGTACGAGGCGTCAAATCCGAGGGAGCGGGAAATCTCCGAAGCACTTAGGACCTATGCCCAAGGGCAGGACACGGCAACGGATATGATTAAGGGAGTTGCCACGGTGCTGGTTGACCGGGGAATCCGGATTGAACGGGGCCGGGGAATTCCGGATAGGGTTTTGGGCTCAGCTTTTTTTGTGGATGCTTCAGGACTGCTGATTACCAATTACCATGTTATTTCCAGTGAAGTAGATCCCGCCTATGAAGGGTATTCCCGGATGTATATCCGCATGGGGGATGCTTCAAGCCCCCGGATACCTGCCAAGGTCATTGGTTGGGATAAGGCAATGGATTTGGCCCTTATCAAAGCGGATATGAAAGGGGATTATGTATTTTCCGTGGTAGACCGGATCATCCCCCAGGTGGGAGATACGGTGTATGCTATCGGCTCTCCGGTAGGGTTAGAAAAAACCGTTACTTCCGGTATTGTATCTGCCTTGGGACGCCGTCTCTTGCAGATTGGCGATGTGATTCAGATAGACGCGGCGGTAAACCACGGCAACTCCGGAGGGCCGGTAGTGGATAAAGAAGGCCGCCTTGTGGGCATCGTCTTTGCCGGGGCTGAACAATTCCAGGGACTCAACTTTGCGGTTCCTGCGGAACGGCTTGCCGCGGCTTTACCCGCGATGATGCATGAGGGAAAGGCAGAGCGTCCCTGGCTTGGGCTTACGGTGAGTGAGACTGCCTCGGGAGCAGAGATCATCTATGTGGCCCCTTTTACCCCAGGAGCGGAACTCCAGATTAAAGAGGGCAGTTTCATTAAGCGCCTTAACGATGAAACCGTGTATGCTCCCCAAGGGAGCCTTATTCCTGCCCTGCAAGATGTTTTATTTCCCACGAGACCGGGAGAGCTGGTATCCCTGGAAACCACTGACGGGAACCGGTATATCCTTAGATCGGTTCCGCGGCCCGACGTCCCCCTCGCGGAGGCAGCCAAAAGAGATAGCCGGGAACGGCTGACTGCACCCCTTTTTGGGCTCATCCTTGCCCCTTCCGCAGGAAGGTCTTTTTCCTCCTCCTACCTGGTGAAAAGGGTGCTTCGGGGTTCTATTGCGGATGAAGCGGGCCTCTCCGAGCAAGACCCGGTATCCATCAAGGGCTTGCGTATCCTTGAGGATGAGGGGTATGCGCTGCTGCAAATCAATGTAAAGAAACGCCGCATGGGATACCTGGAAACCTCTATGCAGCTCCCCGCAGCCTTGGCATCCCCAGATACCTTATAATCCTCGAGGCGGTCTCAGGGGCTTAGGCTGAATTGGGGATCCTGCAAAGTAAGGGAGGCCAGGGCGCCGGGAGTGCCTCGGATATGCTTATCCTCAAAGATAAAGAGAGCCTCCGCATGATCCTGGGACTCAACCAAGGCCCGGCCTTTTTCATAGCCCAGGGCAAATGCCGCGGTGGAAAGGGCGTCTGCATCCATGGAACGGTCTGCGATAATGGTTACCGAAAGGAGGCCGTTAGACACCGGGTACCCGTCTTGGGTAGACAGGATGTGGTGGTAGCGTTTTCCGTCGATTTCCGCATACCGCTCATACACCCCGGAAGTTACGATGCTCTTATGCCGGACTTCCAGAATTCCAAGATAGGCCCCCCGGCTGCTCAGGGGATTCTGGATGCCGATACGCCAGGGCGCCCCTCCCTGTTTGGTCCCATAGGCAAAGATATTGCCCCCCAGGTCGATGATGGCCCCTTGGATCCCGGCCTTTTTTAGGAGCGCCCCCACTTCGTCCGCTGCATAGCCCTTGGCAATGGCCCCCAGATCCAAGGCCATACCGGATCTGCGAAGGAACACCGTGGCCTCCTTTCGGTCAATCACCACATCCTGCCAATTAATGAGGGATAGGGTTTCTTCGATTTCAAGGGCCCCGGGAATTCGAGGATGTTCCGAGCCAATGGCCCAGCGCTGTACTAAAGGGCCGATGGTGGGATCAAAGGCCCCTTCGCTTAATGCCCCATACCTCAGGGCCTGTTCCAGCACGTCTATGAGATCCATGGGGACCGGAACGGGGCGTATCCCTGCGTTTTTGTTGATCCTATCCACCGGCGTATCTTCCAGGGTGGCGCTCATGGTACGCTCAATCTCCCGGAGCCGGGAAAAGAGGGTTTCGTATATGTGGGGGGATCCGTGCCCGTACAGATTGATACTACAGATCGTTCCCAGGACCAATTCCGCCTGGGCCTGAGGAGGCTCGGTACAGGCAAGCAGGAGGCAGAAGGGGAAAAACCCCCAGGCCGCTATCCGCTTCATAGGTATCTTATACGGCTCATACACACCCTTTCCCCGCCTAGCGTATCCGCACCAGTTCCATCTCAAAAACCAGGAAGCTGTTGGCCGGGATAAGTCCATTTCCCACCGCCTGTTCGCCATAGGCAAGCTCCGGGGGGATCACCACCAGCCGCTTCTCGCCGAGCTGCATATCCAGCACGGTTTCCTCCCAACCGGGGATGACCTTACCCAGGCCTACCTGGAATTCCAGAGGACCCCCCTGAAAGTCGGAACCGTCGAACACCTTGCCGGAAAGGAGCATCCCCTTATAGTTAAGGGCCACCATCTTACCCCGGGAAGGCTTATCCCCGGTTCCTGCTTTCTGGATCAGGTAGTGAATACCTGAGGGGGAAAGAGCGGCCCTAGGGTATTTGGTCTTGATTTGAGCAATATCCGCATCCCGTTTTGCCTTGGTTTGGGTGGCCTGAGCAGTAGCGGCTTCTTTCAAGCGCTGATCAAAAGCGGCCTGATCCGCTTTGAAGGCCTGAGCCTCAGAACCATTACGGATAATGGTGACGGTCTGGATCCGATCCGCCTGTTTTATGGTATTTACCACCTCTTGGCCCTGAACAACCTTGCCGAAGACCGTATGCTTGCCGTCCAGCCAGGGGGTTTTTACGTGGGTGATGAAGAATTGACTCCCGTTGGTTCCCGGTCCTGCATTCGCCATAGACAAGACCCCGGGCCCGTCATGTTTGAGACCGGGATGGAATTCATCGGGGAACCGGTAGCCCGGGCCGCCACTCCCGTTTCCAGAAGGATCGCCTCCCTGGATCATGAAATTCTCGATAACCCGGTGAAACCGCAGGCCGTTATAGAAAGGGCCGCTTCGCGGGGTCTTCATCTTACCCTCTGCTAGGGCGACAAAATTACAGACCGTAAGGGGGGTTTTCTGATACTCAAGGCGAACCACGATATCCCCCTTGTCGGTACTGATCCGGGCAAAAAGACCGTTACCCAAAGCAGCGTCTGCCGGCGCGGGAAACAGGGTTTCCGCCATACCTGCCCACAAGTAAACCCCCATACTCAGGGTAAAGAGGAAGCCCTTCCTTCTTTTCATAGCGGTAAGGTACCAATTAAAAATACGCATACCCTAACCATACCATAAGGCGCAGGAACTGACAATCTAAGGGTGCAAGGGGACAATTTCCGGGGGCATGGGCTAAACTTGACCCGCAGCATCATACCCCGGGATTATGGCTTCATAAGCCCTCATATCCCGCCTCCCTACTCGAAACTTAACCCGTAGCATTCCGTGATCCCGGTATGTCCGCTCTGAACTCCGGGGTCCGGTCTCCGAGTCCCGGTAATGTCGTGGGTCAAGTTTAGGGCATGGAAGGCTTTCCGTCCGCCTATCAGTATACATCCCCCGCCCCGTGCAAAAGGTTCTGCTTGTTCCCTAGAAAGGGCCCCCTAATCAGGGACAGATACACCCCGCAGGGGCATTAAGCCCCAGGGCCAGCGCATATACATTAGACAGGCGCGGGTGCGAGTTTAGCCTGAAAAAGGAGCCGTTCAAGATACTCATGTAACATTTGTTTTCTTCGTCCTATGACACCGCTTTTCCTTTCA
>JAITRH010000094.1 GCA_031288495.1 Treponema sp.
TGAGGTAGCGGCCCAGGTAAAACCCCAGATCCAGGAACAGCTTAAAGCCTATAGGGTGATAAGCCCGGAGCCGCTTTTCAAGGTTCCTGCCTCTATTACGTGAAGGGGTAAGCCGGGACGGGTCTCGCTATAGACAAAGCCACGGGTTCCGGCGACAAAGCGGGAGCAAAGGAGCCTAGGCCGTACCTCTAGTATGCCCCTATCAAGGGGTTACGCAGGGTTGTCCCCCGGATTTTAGTATGAGAGTACCCTGATGTTCACCGGGCAAGGGGGTTTTAGAACGAAACATCAGTCTAATCCGGGTCAAACCGGAGCTTGCAATCCCTTGAGGGTTTCCCGGTGCGTAAGGGGTTGACCGGATAAGCGCCCTGCCCTCCTTACCCGTTTCAGGGCCTGAACAGGGGAAGTTCCCGGTGGGATACGAGGAGGGGCCGGAGGAATGGCCATGAACCGGAGACTCCCTACGAAAACCCTCAGATGCTTACCGCTACAGGCACTCCCTGGGCTGGGGAAGCCCCGTATAGGCTATTTACCTCAAAACCCATTCATGGTACCCTGGGGTTCATGCGTATCACCATAGCCCAGATGAATTCTACCATCGGCGGCTTTACCGGCAATAGGGAAAAAATACTGGCCTTTACCCGAAAAGCCCACACAGAACATCGTTCGGATGTAGTGCTCTTTCCTGAACTGGCGGTCTGTGGGTATCCCCCGATGGACCTCTTGGATCAAGATCGGTTTGTTGAAATGAACATACGAACGGTCCATATACTGCAACGGGAAATCCCGGCAGGTATTGCCGTAGGGGTGGGCTTTGTGAACCGCAATCCCTATGGCCGGGGGAAGTCCTTGGTGAATGTCTATGGTATCCTGCTGGACGGGAAACTGGTTTTTGAGCAGATCAAGACCCTGCTTCCCACCTATGATGTGTTTGATGAGGCCCGCAACTTTGAAAGCGCCCAGCAATGGCCGGTCTTTGCATGGCGGGGGGAGCGTATCGGCGTGGCGATCTGTGAAGATGTGTGGCGGGAAACGGATATTCCCGGTACCAACTACCTGCGGGACCCGGTGCGGGAACTGCTCGACCAGGGTATCAGCCTGCTCTGTGTGCCTTCGGCTTCACCTTATATAGCGGGAAAGCTCAAACTCCGCCGGGCTTTGGCGGAACGCATAAGCCGCCGGGGAAATATGCCCCTGGTATATATCAACGCGGTGGGGGCTAATGATTCGATCCTCTTTGACGGCCGTTCCTTTATAATCGCTCCTCCTCAGGAAGGGCTGGGCGCGGAAGCGGTGAAGGAGTATCCCCTGAAGCTCACGGCCAAGGCTTTTGAAGAGGACCTCCTTACCTGGGAGTCTACAAGCCCTGGGAGAGGGGTGTTTTATGAAGGGGAGGCAGAGGATTCGGGGGGTCGGGATCCCTTCAAAGTGGGTTTGACCCGGCAGGAACTGGATGTCCTGGAAGCTGCCCTGGTTATGGGTATCCGGGAATACATGGATAAGTGCGGTTTTACCAAGGCCCATCTGGGGCTTTCCGGGGGTATTGATTCTGCATTGGTGGCGTATTTGGCGGTCCAGGCCGTGGGCAGGGATAAGGTGGTCTGTTTCAGTATGCCTTCCCGGTTTTCCTCCTCCGGTTCCAAAGACGACGCCCAGGAACTGGCCGCGCGGCTCGGCTGCGGCTATGTGAGCCTGCCGATTGAACCGGTATATACCAGTTTCCTCGCCACCCTGGAGGAGGTTTTTGAGCGGCGGCCCTTTAACGTAGCCGAGGAAAACCTCCAGGCCCGGATTCGGGGTACCTTGCTTATGGCTTTCTCCAATAAATTTGATTCCATGCTCCTTACCACCGGCAACAAGAGCGAACTTGCCATGGGGTATTGTACCCTGTACGGGGATATGAATGGAGCCTTGGGGCCTATCGGCGACCTGTTCAAGACCGAGGTCTTTGCCCTCTGCCGGCGTATCAATGAAAAGGGGCGTATCGCTCAGGGTAAGGCGATTATTCCTGAGGAGATCCTCGCGAAACCCCCTTCGGCGGAACTCCGGTTTAACCAAAAGGATGAGGACAGCCTTCCTCCCTATGAAACGCTTGATGCAATTTTGAAGCTCTACCTCTTTGAAAATCTCTCCAAAGACGAGATTATGGAGCGGGGTTTTGATGGAGCCCTGAGCGGGTGGATCATCAAGACCGTAGCCAGGGCGGAGTTCAAGCGCCGCCAAGCGCCACCCGTACTGAAGGTGTCCAGACGGGCCTTTGGCATGGGCCGGCGGATGCCGATTGCCCGGGAGCTTTACGAAGTGTGAGGGTATGCCCCCCTGTGCTTCATGCCCGATAGGGTACTATCGGCATACGCTCCATGTTCTATCCCAATAGAGTTTAGGGAAGGGCTGAAACCTTCAGTTTTCAAAAACCAGGTTCATCGGAAAGGCAGCTTCCATCCAAATCGGGTTTTGAAAGGGGCTCATAGGATTATTGTATCGGTTTTTTTAATATAAGAATTTACCCATTGATCTGCATGGTATCTTGAGAAACCTATCGTCTTGTTTTACCAGGAATTAAACACTTCATGACGCCGCCCTGATGAAGTACGTGTGAATTGACATAATAAGCCTGCCTATGGTATGCTCAACTTCAGAGACCTTTTAAACTCTCCGAGTGTTGAAAAAGGCTCGTTATATGTTTATACGCATTTCCATGCGTAGAGATATCGGAATGCGGTGAAAATCCGCGGCGGTCCCGCCACCGTAACCGGGGATGAAAACGACAATCCGGGGCTTCCTGTGAAGCCAGCCGGGAAGAAGCCATTATTGGAGCTTTGCAAAGGCCTACGCCTCATTGCAGCATCCGGTAAGAAGGCGTCGTGAGTAATTGGATCCGGAAGCCGGGAGACGGTCTTTACGCATATACCTGACACCTGCGGAAGAACGGATCGGGTACCCCGCTGTTTTACAGCGTCCCTTCCTTCACTATCCCGTTGAGATAATCCGGGGGTCAGGGGTACGGTAAGCGCCTTGGCCCTCACCGTACCGGTCCCGAGGAGGACGCTATGTGCTTTATTGCTGTCCGTACTTTCTGTATTGACCCCGTCCATAACTTGGAAGTTCCGCCCTGTCTTGCCGGATCCTTCCGCGGCGCTGCCGTAACGGAGGGGATGGGATGAATATTATTTTATACAGTAAGACCTACCGGAGTATAACCAATCGCTGTATACTCAGTTTCGGCGCCTTACCGAAAAATGAACTAAAAGAAAATAGCCTCAAAAATACCACCATACCGAGCAGGCGAGACAAAAGAAAGCAGCTTGTACGGAGCCGGGAACCGTCAAAGGCGCTCTAGCGGTTCGTGCCCGGTCCTGAAAGCGGTATAAGGGAAGTGCTCAAGGAGAGGCGTATAGGATGCATATACCCATGGCAGGCATTAACCATACAAGGACGGCTATGCAGCAGCGCGAGCGGTTTGCCTTTAGTTCCGGTGATCTGGAGGCTGCGCTGAAATGGATCGCCCGGGCCTATCCTCATCTGGGCTGCGTCATTAGTGCAAGCTGTAACCGAACCGAGCTGTATCTCAGCGGGAAACGGGAGGAAGATCCGGGGCCGGAACCAGTCCTCTTACCCTTGAAAGCCCCGTCCTTTCCCGATAGTTCCGGGGAGCTTCCCTCCGGCCTGTGGGTATGCCGGCAGGGTATGGAAGCGGTGGAACCCCTGTTCTTGTTGACCGGCGGCTTACAATCGCCGATTGTGGGAGAACAGCAAATCCTCGCACAGGTGAAGGGGGCCTTAGAGGGGGCGCAGAAGGCAAAAAGTACGGATCCGGCCCCTGAACGGCTCTTTCAAAGGGCCCTCGGCGGGGCGAAGCGCGTACACGCCTATGGGGATGAACAGCCTCTCTCTTTAATATGGCCTTCCCTGTTTGGTGATTGGAAACGGGGTAATCCGCCGGCAGGCCGCGGAACACGTGGTCAAGGCCGGTTGTCAGCTTACGGTAACCCTCCGCCATCACCGGCAAGGGGAAACCCCGGTGCCTCAGAGCTGCCGCGGCATAGATTGCAATCGGCGGTATGCGTCCTTACGGG
Organism: Treponema sp.; assembly: GCA_031288495.1. Lineage (GTDB taxonomy): Bacteria > Spirochaetota > Spirochaetia > Treponematales > Breznakiellaceae > JAIRLU01. Next base: position 4,077 of record JAITRH010000094.1, read on the forward strand.
ATTATACCGTCTTCATAAGCGCCACCATGAGCCCTCATTATACCCTTACCGGTGAGCAGGTTTCCCCCGTATGGGATAAGCGCAAGCCTTTGTTCATCGATCTGGCCATGCCTCGGGATATGGAGCCGGCCTTAGGCAGCCTGGAAGGGCTCACCCTTATAGGTATCGATAAGCTCGGCGCAGGCATGGCAAAAAAGCATGCTCCCGCTGATGAGGCGGCAATACAGGGTATACGGCATGAAGTGCTGGGGGAATTCACGAATTGGTACGCTTTCCGGAATTATGCGGGCCCTGTTGCCGCGATCCGGCAGGCGGCATCCGCGGATATGGCCCTGGGGCTTGACGCCGCATCCCGGAACCGGCTGGGGCATGCCCTTTCCCCTGCGTCGCAGCGGGTCTTGGGGAAATTACTTTGTGCCCTGCGGGATGCCCTGAACCGGCGTATTTGGGAGCCCTGCTTGCATGCTTTGGAGACCGCCCCGTTGCGATCTTCCGGTACCGGTAAAACCCATGAGCCTATAATCCAAGGGAAAGGAACGAGGGAGCCTCTATGAGAACACTCCGAGCCGGGAGCCGGGACAGCCGGCTTGCCCTGATACAGACCGAACTGGTAATCCAGGACTTACGGGTACGGTATCCTCAGTACGAATGGGTTATACGTCCCATGAAGACCAGCGGCGACCTCCTCGTAGATAAACCGCTGGACCCATTTGGGGGAAAAGGGCTCTTTGTCAAGGAATTGGACCGGGCCTTGCTCGACGGCGAGATTGATCTGGCGGTCCACAGTTTGAAAGATCTGCCTATGGACCTTGCGGAGCGCCTTCGGATCGGCGCCTATAGTATGCGGGAAGATCCTCGGGATGCCTTGATCCTCCCCCAAGGGCGGGTGGAACCGGATACAGGAAAACCTATTGGCTGTTCCAGCCAGCGGCGGCGGCTTCAGGTGGCGCAGGTGTACCCGGATTGGCGGATTAAGCCTATCCGGGGGAATGTGCTTACCCGGCTGGAAAAGCTGGATACCGGGGAATACGGGGCTTTGGTGCTGGCGGTGGCCGCGCTTAAGCGGCTTGGCCTTGAGCACAGGATTCACCGGATTTTTAGGGTCTCCGAAATCCTGCCTGCCGCAGGTCAAGGTACGCTGGCAGTGGTTATCCGGGATGACCCTGAGGACCCGGTCCATGAGCTGCTACAGGAACTGGTACAAGCCATCACGAATCCTGAAAGCCGGATCTGTGCAGAGGCTGAACGGTCCTTTGTCGGAACCCTCAACGGGGGATGCGGCACGCCCATAGCGGCCTATGCGGTTCTCGAAGGAGAGGCCTTGCACCTCACCGGTCTCTATAGTCCTTGTGAACCGGCGAAAGGATCAGGAGCAACCATACTCCGGGACCGTATTACCGGGGCCAAGACCGAGGGAAAGCCTTTGGGAGAGCGCTTGGCCTTACGGCTTTTGGCCCAGTACCATGCGCAAACCGGTACACCGGGGAAGGTGTGGCTTTTAGGCGCGGGACCCGGTGATCCGGGACTGCTCACCGTGAAGGCTGCAGGGGTTTTACGGCATGCCCAGGTCGTACTCTTTGATCGCTTGGTGGGGAAGGGTATTCTTGCCCAGATTCCGGCCCAGGCAGAACGGATATATGTGGGAAAAACGCCGGGGACCCACCTCATGCCTCAAGGGGACATAAACCGGCTCATCGTGAAAAAAGCGGCCCAGGGCAAGCAGGTGGTGAGACTCAAGGGAGGGGACCCCTTCCTTTTTGGCCGGGGAGGAGAAGAACTGGAAGGGCTCAAGGAAATGGGTATCCCCTTTGAGGTAGTGCCGGGAGTATCTTCAGCCCTGGGGGTTCCCGCCTATTTCGGCATACCGGTAACGCACCGGGATTACTGCTCGTCGGTCCATATCATCAGCGGCCATAGCCACGGGGGTAAAGAACCCCGGACCATACCCTATAGGGCTTTAGTGCAGGCCGGGGGAACCCTCATCTTTCTCATGGGCCGTACCGCCCTGGAGGAGATCTGTCAAGGCTTAATCCAGGCCGGGCTGGATCCGGACACCCCTGGGGCAGTTCTCGAACAGGGGACTACCGCGAAACAGCGAAACGTGCTCTCCGGTGTGTCCCGTCTGCCTGTTGCGGCCTCCAATGCCGGTATCAAGGCCCCGGCGCTCATCGTGATTGGAGAAGTCTGCGGCCTAGCCTCCTGGTTTTCGTGGATCGAGGCAAAGCCCTTATGGGGGCTCAGGATCGGGGTAAGCAGACCCGCGGGGAAGGAATCCCGCCTCTCGGAACTACTGGCTGCGGCAGGAGCGGAGGTGGTCCTCATACCGGCGATCCAGACCGTTCCCCTCAAAGAGACGCCCCGCTTAGAACAGGCCCTTTCTACCCTGAGCAGCCGGGACTGGCTGGCCTTTACCAGTCCTTTTGGGGTGGAGGTGTTCTTTGCAAAGCTCAGGGTCTATGAGCGGGACATTCGCAGCCTTGGGGGAATTCGCTTTGCCGCTATCGGAGAGGCCACCGCCGCGGCTCTGGCAGATCGGGGAATCTTGGTGCACCTCCTCCCGGACCATTGCAACGGCCGTTCCCTGGGGATAGCCCTGGCCAAGGCAGTCCAACCGGGTGAACGGGTCATCCTGCCCCGGTCCAGGATTGGAACCGATGAAGTACTCCGGCCCCTCGAAGCCGCCGGGATTGACCCCTTGGATATTCCGATCTATGACACCCTGTCCGCTGCAGACGACCCATCCTATGGGGAACTGCTCCTTGAGGGCCTTGACTGGCTTGCCCTTACCAGCGCTTCCGCGGTGGAAGGCTTCAGGGCAATCGCGGGGGTGGACATGATGCGGCAGATCAAGGCCCTGTGCATCGGCAGGCAAACCGCGGCTGCCGCGGCAGGGTATGGTATGGAGACCTTGGTGGCAGATACCCCAGGTATAGCAAGCATGGTGGAAAAACTCATCCGGTCGGTTGCTAAGACACCCCCATAACCCTTTTTCCTCGTACCGCCCCCGGCACAAAGGGAATCCCGGACCGGAGCTGCTACGGGCCCGCTTTACCTGCGGTGAGCGCGAGGGAACAGGAGGGTCCGCGTATGAACGCTCCTGTGCATGAAGGGATGTGGGTCCGCTTATGCGGATACCTACGGGTGAATTTTCGTAACTGCGGACCGAGGTCCGGTACTGAACTCAGGGAGAACGGTTTCTCTGGGTTTCACCGCAGGGTAATTCGGTTCAGAGAGGAATTACCGGAGTTCCGGGGGAGCTCAATCTGGTTCCAAATGAGATTAATGCAGTTCAGAGCGAGATAAATCTGGTTCCGGGCTAGATAAATCTGGTTCCGAAGGAGATTCATGCAGTTCCGAGGGAAATTAATCTGGTTCCGAGATAGATTAACCTGACCCAGAGTTAGATTAATGTGGTTCCGAGGGAGATTCATGCAGTTCCGAGGGAGATTAATCGAGTCCCCAGGTGAATTACCGGTGTTGAGAACAGAGCAACCGGAGTTCTGAACAGGATTCATGCAGTTCAAAGATCCCTGAAGGGGCCCTGGTTTTCCTTTTTTGAAGAGAAAACCCCGTGGAGCGGTTCTCCATGGTAGAGGATCCCATCCGAGGCTGTGTCAGGGGGCTGACCGAGGCTGTGTCAGAGGGCTGACCGAGGCTGTGTTAGGAGGCTGACCGAGGCTATGTCAGAGGGCTGACTGAGGCTGTGTCGGGGAGTTGTAACCCTCCGTGTTAGAACACCGGGTGTTTTAACATGGAGGGTTTATTCTATTACCATAAGCGGCGGCAGCGCCGCTTTTGTAAGGAGTTGGCGGTATGAAGCTGAAAGAAAACAAGCTGTTCGGGATAGCGGCGGTATTGCTGGCCGCGGCGGTCTGTACTTCCTGCGCCACCACAGGGAGCGGCGGCATGTCCTTAGAGGGGGCGATTATGGAAGCGGCGGCGAACCTTGAGGCGCGGCTTGAGGCGGGGACGAAGATCGCCCTGTTAAACTTCAGTTCCCCCCGGGAAGAATTTTCGGCCTATGTTTTGGAAGAGCTGTCGGGATTCCTTGTGAACGGCGGGAGGCTGGTGGTGGTTGACCGCCGGGAGCTTGACCTTATCCGGCAGGAGGAACAGTTTCAGCTTTCCGGTGAAGTGAGCGATGAATCGGCGCAGTCCATAGGTAAAAAGCTGGGGGCCCAGGTAATTGTATCCGGTTCTTTGACCGGCGTGGGAAGGGCGTACCGGTTCAGGGTTCAGGCCCTGGAGGTGGAAACCGCCGCGGTGGCCGCTTTCTCCGCCGTGGACCTCAGCCTCAGGGACGCAAAGACCGCTGCATTGCTGGCCGGGGCGTCCCCGCCGCGGCCAGCAGGAGCCCCTGCGCCGCAGCCCGGAGCGGTCCCCGCCGGGCAAACCGGGCAGCGGATACTGCCCCAAGACCTGGCGGAAGTGTTCGGTACATCGGACGTTGCGGCGACGTTCAACGCCGTCCACGCTTTTCTGCAAACCTGCAACACCGGAAGCGCCGAGGGCAGGAGGGAACTGATAGCGGGGCGGATCATGCTCGGCGACTGGATCGACCTGCCCCATTTGACGGTACAGGGGGACGGCGGAGGCGGGGCCATCAATACCGGCAATGTTGACCTGGGCGGGAACGGAAAGCTGCTGCGCCTGATAGTGGCGGGCATAGACAGCTTTGCCGCAACCAACCGGGACGCCCCGGCCCACATCGTGTTTCAGTTCCAGAACACCCCCGGTATGCACCGGATGAACGCCTCGCACACCAACGCCGGGGGTTACAGGGGGAGCGGGATGCGGACTTACCTGACGGGGAACTTCCTGCGGGGTCTTATGGCCGCGGGAGTGCCTGAGGGGGTCTTGTACGCCCCCACCCGGTACGTCGCCAATGGCGGGGGCAGGGCAACCGCCGCAGACGCCCTTAAGGACTGGCTCTGGCTGCCCACGGAATGGGAATTGTTTGGAGAGAATAGAGTTTCAAACGGAACATGGGAGACGGCGGCGACCCAGGCCCGGCTTGAATACTACGAGGGGGATAGCCGGCGGACGAAATATGGCGCGGATGGAAAGCAGTGGTTGTGGTGGGAGGCTTCTCCTTCTGTTTATGTTTCTGCTGGTTATG
>JAITRH010000108.1 GCA_031288495.1 Treponema sp.
TTCTTTGCTTTCGGCGACGATGATGAGGATGATGAAGACATCGACGAAGACGACAACTTCGACGATATGGAAGACGACTTTGATGACGATTTTGACGATGACGACGACGATTTTGACGATGACGACGACGATTTTGACGATGAAAACGACGACTATGACTATGAAGAGGATGTGGATTACGACGACTTTGACGAGTAGCGGGGGCCGCTAAACTCCGGGTTCCGGGGTTTTGCGGGGGCCTTCATGGGCCGGGATTTTTTCCGGGATGTCGATACGCGGGGCGGCGCTCCAAAGCCGCTCCAGTTCATAAAAAGACCGGGCTTGGGAAGTCATCAGGTGGATGACGATGGAGCCCATATCAATAAGGCACCATTCATCGACCGCGGAAACGCCGGCCCCGGGTTTGCGGGACCTCCGCTGTATCTCCACCCCCCGTTCCCGGGAAAATTCCTTGACATGCCGTTCCAGCCCCTGCTGGTGGGCGCCGCTGGTCACCGTGGCTATGACAAAAAAATCGGTCCAGCCGTTCAGTTCCCGGAGATCCAGGACGGCAACATCCCCGCCCTTATGTTCCCGAAGCAAATTTCCCAATGCCAGGGCAATATCCGCCCCGGTGGATTTATCCGCCTGAAACATATCTTCCATTAAAGTCCCTTCCAATAATAAGTGTAAAATCCGAACGGTATTCAAAATTCCGCATATCCACTTCCCCTTCCAGATTATCCGCCAGATTATCCGGGATGGGAGACTCGGAACGGATGTTCCCGCAGCGGATAATGTCGCCCAGGGTTCTGACCACCTCGTCATAGCCCGACCGGTCGATGATCTCCGTTTTTTCATAATCGCTGCGATCGGCGTTTCCTATGGAGATCACGTCATAACCGAAACCCCGCAAAAGTTCCGCGGTTCTTCCCGCCAGGCCGTTGACGGCGGTCCCGTTGAGGATCTCCACGGTAAAGACCCGCTCCCCCAGGGCCCCGTCGATCTGCCGGGTCAGGCCGCCCAGGGACTGCCGGACAATTTCCTTGATCAGGCTGCCGTCATAATAGGGGAACAGCAGGGTCTGTCCCGATACTTCCCGGACATTCCCCCCCACGGACTGGATATTGGTCCGGTCCGTGTCTATACTGGCGAATTCGTCAAAAAGGCGGAGCCGGGTCCGCTGGTTCATGGCGGTAGAAAGAAGGGACTGGCAAATCTGGGAGGCCGCCGGGTTTTTTAAAGCCCCGTTCATTTCCCCCAGCCGTTTCAGGAGGCCCAGGAAAAACCGCTGCCGCCGGAAAACCACCATATCCCGGCCCTCTTCGGGCAGTTCATAGATCATATACAGCCGGGCCTTGTCCCCGTCCAGCCGGGTTACCCCGGAAGGAAAGAGAATGGAATCCTCCTTATCGTAAATCTCCACCGGCGAGGGAATGAAAATTTCCACCCCCTCAATTAAATCCACCATGCCGCCCAGGTCCCCGGTGCTGACAATTATGGAAAAATTGATGTCGATTCCCAGCAGTTCCTCAATCTCATTTTCATAGGCCCCGGCCTTTTCGGGAATATACACCGTATCGATCCGGTCAACCCGGTTAATCTGCTGGATGATAAGCCCCAGTTCGCCGGGAATATCAAAAATCGCCGCCCGCCGGGTCTCCGGATAGTACATCAGCACATAGGTACACAGGGGTTTCCGCTGGTGTTCAATCACAAAAAGGGTGTTAATAACCCGGTCGCCCGAAAGGGCCTCTTCTATCGGATCGGAGCGGAGGGTAAAAACGGTAAAAACGATGCCGCCCGCCAGCAGAAGCACGATGGCGGCCAATAAAAAGGCGCTGGCGTCAACTTTGCTTTTTCTCACCGGTTTTTCCCCTTCATCTTTTCCAGCAGGCGGAGGGTTCCCTCGGACAGGTCTATGTGCTTCGACTCAAGAAAGGTTACGGTTTCGGCCAAAACCGCCTCAAAAAGCCGGTCCAGGGCCTCCCCGCCGTCCCCGGCGGCCGTTCCTTCCCCCGGGGAAAAACCGGCTTCCCGCAGGCCGGGCTCCACATCCTCCCGGGACACCTCGATCTTGTCGGCTATGTACAGGATCTTTCCCAGGGGCCCCATATCGATATTCCCCTCGGTATGCCAGGCCACCGCCTCAAGAACATCTTTATTATGAATGTCAAACCGTTCCCTGAGCAATACCGCCGCGGCCCGGCCGTGGAGAAGGGACGGCTTTTTCCGCTCCAGCCGGGATATGCCCCCGCCGTCCAGGACCGCAAGCTTCAGCAGGGTCTCCTCCCGGAGGGGTTTGGCCATGTCGTGGGCGATCCCCGCGAGGTAGCCAAGCCGGGGATCCAGGCCGAAGCGGCGGCAGAGATCCCAGGCCAGGAGGGCCGTGTTCCGGGAATGGAGGAAGCGTCCGGTACCAAGGCTTTCCCGGGCGGCGTTTTCCACCCGGACAACCAGTTCCCCGCTTATCCCCCCCTCCTCCGGCTTCCCGCCGGGGGCCTTTTCCCCCAGGCCGTAGAGGCCCCGGTCCTCAATAATGGTCCTCACCGCGGCGGGAACCAGGCTGCGCCAGCCCTTCCCCCCGGCGATCCGTTCCCGTATCATGGCCGAGGAAAGGGCCATCACCTCGTTGGCGATCTGCCGGCACGGATAGGGATAGGCGGCCTCTCCGGCGAGGAACCGCCGGGCGATAATGACCTCCGCTTTTTCGGCAAGCTCGGCGGATCTCCGCCAGCGGGGAAAATCGCGGGCCAGATCATCCCCCAGGATAAGCCCCGGCTTCCCCCGGGGAAGATAGCGCCCGACAATATCCTCCAGGGTATCGACGGTATACGAAACCCCCTCCCGCCGGATCTCGCAGTCGTCCACCGTCAGCCGGGGGTCCCCGGCAACGGCGGCGGCCAGCATATCCAGCCGGTCTTTGGGGGAAGCCCCCGCCTCCAGGCCCCCCGGCTTAAAAGGGGACTGAAAGGCGGGAACCAGAATGATCCGGTCGTAATCCAGGGCGGAAAGCACCGTATCCGCCAGAAAGAGGTGGCCCAGATGAACGGGGTTAAAACTGCCCCCCAGGATCGCGTATCTCATCAATCCCGGCCCTCCTCCGGCTCATTCGCCAGGGCCATCAACTCCAGGGCCAGATCGTCCAGCCCCTCCCCGGAAAAAACCGAAATCCCCCGGACCCGTTCCCCGGGGTATTTGGCGGCCAGCCGTTCCGGACGGCCGGCGGCGGCCTCCAGGTCGGTTTTGGTCCCCAGGATGATCCGCCGCTTTTTGGGAAGCTCCGGGGAAAAAGCCGCCAGTTCCCCGCAAAGTATGTCAAACGCCGCCAGGTAGTTTTCGTCAGAAAGGTCGATGAGGAAGGCCAGGGCCCCGGTCCGGGAAATATGCTTGAGAAAACGGATCCCCAGGCCGGCCCCCGAGGAAGCCCCCTCGATGAGCCCCGGAATATCCGCCAGAATAACGTCCCGGTCATCGGGGTCGTCCCCGCGGAAAGTTCCGCGGCTTAAAACCCCCAGGTTGGGTATTTTCGTGGTAAAGGGATAGGGGGCGATTTTGGGCCGGGCGTTGGTAAAATAGTTGAGGAGGCTGGACTTCCCCGCGTTGGGAAACCCCACCAGGCCTATATCAGCCATCAGGGCCAGTTCCACCTTAAGCCGGACGGTTTTGCCGGGCCGCCCCGGCAGGGCCTTCCGGGGGGCCTGGTTCACCGAAGATTTGAAGTGGATGTTCCCCCAGCCGCCGTTCCCCCCCTTGAGAAACACAAAATCGCCGGCCTCCGCGCCGAAATCCCGGAGAAGATCCCCGGTTTCGGCGTTTTTTAGAAGCGATCCGGGGGGCAGGGGGATGATCACGTCTTCGCCGTTCCTGCCGTAACGGCCCGAACCTTCCCCGTCCCGGCCGTTTTCCGCCTTAAAAGAATGACGATACCGCAGGTGGGCCAGGGTCCGGAGGTTGCGGCGGACGGTAAAAACCACATCGCCCCCCTTCCCCCCGTCGCCGCCGGAAGGCCCCCCCTTGGGGACATATTTTTCCCGCCGGAAGGCCGCGCAGCCGTTTCCGCCGGAACCGGAAGAGACTTCTATAAGCGCCTCATCGGCAAATTTTTCCATTGATAACCGGGTCTGCCGCGCCGGAGGCCGCCCTGCCCGTATCCCGCCTTAAACGCCGGGCAGAACCGCGGCCAGCTTCCGGCCGCGGCGCTGGGTAAAGCTTACGGTACCGTCCACCAGGGCAAACAAGGTATAATCCCCCCCGCAGCCCACGTTGACGCCGGGGTGTATTTTGGTTCCCCGCTGCCTGACAATAATGGTCCCCGCCTTCACGGCGGTTCCCCCTGAAGCCTTGACACCGAGATATTGGGGATTGGAATCCCGTCCGTTTTTAGCGCCGCTGCCGCCCCGTTTTCGAGCCATAGTAGCCCCTCCGCTCTGTCGTTATAGTTATCGTACAATGATCCGGGTATTCCGCAGCCACCGCTTCAAGTCCTTCCTTGAGGAACATGCCCACCCCCAAAAGAAAATCCCTTTCCCCGGGAGTATATGCAAGCTCCATCCGGAAAACCCCCGGCTCTGCACCGCCCTGTACCCGTATCCCTTCCTGCAATGAAAGGACCCGCAGGGCAGTTTTCGTCAGCACCGACACCGCGGCGCAAACCACATCATTACCCTTAGGTCCCGCTTTGGCGTGGCCTTGCACGCCGCAGGCTACGAGAAGCCCCGCTTCATCTAAAGCCAGGTCGATCCCGATCATGCAGCTTATGATGCTCCCGCAATTTCCCCGATTTTAAGGACCGAATACTGCTGCCGGTGCCCCTGCTTACGACGGTAATCCTTTTTGGGTTTATACTTAAAAACGATAATTTTCCGGTCTTTTGTATGGGCTTCCACCACCGCGGATACCTTGGCGCCCGGCACATAGGGGGTTCCCACCTGAAAGGTCTCTCCCGCAATGAGGAGCACCGCATCAATATCCAGAGTGGTCCCCACCGCCGCGTCAATCCGGTCAACCCTCAACAGGGCCCCGTGTTCGGCTTTATACTGTTTTCCCTTAAATTCTATCAATGCGTACATGAACGATTGTCCTTTTTCTCAAGAATAGTATAGTTATAGCCCAGGCCTGTTCGCTCCGTCAAGGGGTTGCGGAAGGGCCCGCAAGGCGGCGTCCTGGGCTTTTGCCCTCGCCCAGGGCCATGACGGCATGAAAGGGAGGAATCCGGTACGGCAAAAAGGGAATTTTTTCAGGTAATTTCTTGGGTTGCCTGCGGAGGACCGCAGTTTCGGCAGGATAAGCGCCCCCACAAACCCCGGGGAAGGGCTGAAATGGCCGGCGGGGGCGCCCAAAAGGCCCCTGGGGAGGGCGCTTGGGGAGGCAGGGAAAAACCGGGAGGCGAAAAACCTCACCCCGGTGCGGAACCCGGGCTTGTACCCCTTGAGGACAAGGGCCGGCGCCAAGAAAGGGCCCTGGGCCCTGCGTACCATACCCACGGGAGGCCTTGAGGATGCCTTCCTGCACGACCCTGTATTTCCCGGGGGCAGGCCTGGGATGAGACCCCGCGGTGGATAGGCGGATAAGGACGTTTTCAGGGAACCCGGTGCAGCCCCTCCTGTGCGCGGGGGCCCTTTACTTCCTGGGTCCCGGGGTCTCCCATCAGGCCCGTGTCCTCCAAGGGGGAATCCCCCAAGAAGAAGCTCCTTTGCGCCGGGCGGCGCCGGGGCCCGCACCGTGGGTTTCCGGCTCCTTTAAGCCCCAGGCATCCCCTCCCGGGCCTTACCTCCAGGGAGCGCCGGTTCCGGACTCATAGGGTCCGAAGGCCCCCCGGCCAAGCAAAAAGCCCGGGGATTAAGCGGTTTGGGCCATGAAAAATCCCCCTGCTCCGGGCTTACGCCCGAGGGGCCCCCGGGGAAATCCCCTTGGTGGTCATACCCTGCGGCGGGGCCTCCCACGGCCGCGGCGTTGCTTCCTTCAATCCCCTGTGGTATACTAAGGCTTACCGTAAAGAGGGAGGACCTACGGGTGCGTACCGGCGGGTGAGCCCTCGGCATGGAGGCCTGATCCGGCCCTCAGGGTCTGAAAGCGGCTCAGGCCTTGGCGTAAGGGGCTCAGGCCTTGGCGTGAGGAGCTTAGACCTTGGCCCAAACCTATCGCGGGAGTATACAACTGTGGGGCCTTCGCCTCAGAAAAGGAGCTGGAACGATGTCAAACGATTACATCCCTACAAGGGACGCGGATTTCGACCCCTGGTTCGAAAATCTCAAAAACTATGTGGCCGCCAAGACCGGCGGGGCAAGTCCCCTATGGACCCACATTCCCGGGGAAAAGGTTACGGCCCTCATCGCCGGGTATACGGATTGGCACGGGGCCTATGAAAAAACCCTGGCCCCCCACACCGGTGTGGATACGGAGGCCAAAAACGCCGCGAAGAAGCGGGCCGTGGGGTTCATCCGGCCCTTTGTCAAGCAGTACCTGCGCTTCCTGCCGGTTAGCAACGAGGATCGCAAGGCCATGAACATCCCCAACGCCTCCGAGTCCCAGAGCCCCGTGGCGGTTCCCAAGACCAGCCCCCGGCTTTCCATCGACACCGGCACCCGCCGCAGGCTCATCATCTATTACAAGGATGAAAAGAGCGGCCGCCGGGGCAAGCCCAAGGGAGTTCACGGCATGGAGCTGCGCTGGGCCATCCTGGAGCATCCCCCGGTGGACACCGTGGAGCTTACCCGGTCCTCCTTCGACACCAACCCGCCCCTGACCCTGGAGTTCGAGGAGCATGAGCGGGGCAAGCGGGTCTATATGTGCGGGGCCTGGCAAATCGACCGGGAAGGGGAGCAGGGGCCTTCCGGGGAAATTGTGGAAGCCATTATTCCTTAAGCTGTGGAGGGGACTTGGGGAGGAGGGAGGGTTCTCCCCGGTCCCGAACCCCCTCAAAGGAGAGAGACCATGAAAAAGAAGATGCCGGTTCTTGCCGCGGCTTTGACCGCGCTCCTGGAGGGGCGGGGGACGGCCCAGGAAGTGTACCCCCAGTTGGGGCATTCCGGTGGGGTTAGTTCCGCGGCCTTCAGCCCCGACGGCAGGCGTATCGCTTCCGCTTCCTGGGATGGGACGGTGAAGGTGTGGGATGCCGGAAGCGGACGGGAACTTCGTACCCTCTCGGGCCATGCCGATTATGTTACTTCCGCGGCCTTCAGCCCCGATGGAGGGCGTATCGTTTCCGCTTCCCGGGATGAGACGGTGAAGGTGTGGGATACCCAGACCGGCAGGGAACTCCGCTCCCTCTCGGGCCATTCCAATTGGGTTAATTCCGCGGCCTTCAGTCCCGACGGAGGGCGTATTGTTTCCGCTTCGCATGATAAGACGGTGAAGGTATGGGACGCCGGGACCGGCAGGGAACTCCGCTCCCTCTCGGGCCATTCCAATTGGGTTAATTCCGCGGCCTTCAGCCCCGACGGCAGGCGTATTATTTCCGCTTCCCGGGATGGGATGGTGAAGGTGTGGGATGCCGGGAACGGACGGGAACTCCGCTCCCTCTCGGGCCATGCCGAGGGGGTTCGTTCCGCGGCCTTCAGCTCCGACGGCAGGCGTATTGTTTCCGCTTCAGGGGATGAGACGGTGAAGGTGTGGGACGCCGAGAACGGCAGGGTGCTCCTCTCCCTCTCGGGCCATAGCGGTGATGTTTATTCCGCGGCCTTCAGCCCCGACGGAGAGCGTATTGTTTCCGCTTCCGGGGATGGGGTGAAGGTGTGGGATGCCGGGACCGGACGGGAACTCCGCTCCCTCTCGGACCATAGGGATGAGGTTACTTCCGCGGCCTTCAGTCCCGACGGCCGGCGTATGGTTTCCGCTTCGGATGATAAGACGGTGAAAGTGTGGGACGCCGGGAACGGCAGGGAACTCCTCTCCCTCTCGGGCCATGCCGAGGGGGTTAATTCCGCGGCCTTTAGCCCCGACGGAGGGCGTATTGTTTCCGCTTCGGATGACAAGATGGTGAAGGTGTGGGACGCCGGGAACGGCAGGGAACTCCGTACCCTCTCGGGCCATTCCGGTTGGGTTAATTCCGCGGCCTTCAGTCCCGACGGAAGGCGTATTGTTTCCGCTTCCGCTGATGGAACGACCCGCCTCTGGGACACGGAAAGCGGCCAAGAGCTGGTCCAATGCATCGCCTTTACCGACGGGGAATGGGTCTGCATCACCCCGGAGGGGTACTACACCGCCTCCCCCCAGGGGGACCAATACCTCAACGTCCGGGTGGGGAACGAGGTCTACGGCATAGAGGCCTACCGTTCCGTCTTTTACAAGCCCCAGGCGGTGGAGGCCCGCCTTGCAGGGCGGCCCCTGCCCGCTCCGGTCATCCGGGACGCGGCCTCCTCCCCCGGCCAATAGTGGTCATCCCCAGCCCCGGTGGAACTGTCCGTGGCGGATCCCCATGAGCCGGTCAAAACCATCGTGGTGCCGGTCAACGGCCGGCGCCTGGGCGCTTCGGGGATCCGGGCCTTCGTATTGACCGGGTAAAGGAGGGATCTCTTATTTGACCGGGCGTACTTCCACGGGCTTTAATGCCCTTACCGGCGCTTTTCAAGCGTGCTTTCCGTGTAAACCCTTTTGTCCTATTCTGCCGCATAATACCTCTGAACAAAGGCCGCAGGGGTAAGAATAAACGGTTCATCAGGGTAATGTTTTGTATTACCGGTTATTAACAATGCACCCGCAATTTTGGCAGCCTCGTAGAACTTACGATCACTTTCGTCAGGCATTAAAACCTTGCCGGGAAGGGTATGTGCGCTTGCCTCCACGCCGAACCCGACCCTGATAATGTCATACATAAGGCGGTTAATCTGCAACGGGTTGAAACCAAATTTTGGCCGGCTGAGTACATTCCAATATTCAGAAAGAATAGGTTCATTAAAACAGGGCCGGATTTTTCCTTCGGCAATCCGATCAACGATAAGAGCGGGCGGCCCATCGGCAAGGAGTGAGGATACGAGGATATTGGTATCCACTACGACAAATAAGGGGCCTTTTAGTTTTTTCAAGAGGAAACCTTCGTGTTTCGCACCGGATTACGGTTCATGAGGGGTTTTCATTCTGCTGCCCGGCCCGGGTGGCGGCTATCTCCGCATTGATTTCATCCAATGTCAGGCTTGAATTGCCGTTACGCAAGGAACTCAGCCGCATCTCGGCCAGGTTTTGCATGAACTCAAGCTTTTGCAGCATGGACAGGGTGCTTTCAAAAGAGGATGCATCCACCTTGACCAAAATCGCCTGGGGTTGGCCGTTATTAGTAATCACGGCTTTTCCGTCCGCGGTGAGTCTATCAAAAGCGGCCTGTGGGGATTTACTCAATTCCCGTATCGATACAAACTCCATAGTAAACCTTCATCTATGACTGTAGACAATCATCGGACAAAGGTCAAGCGTTCTGGACATCAGAATACATCCATAGGAATTTTTATTTGGGCCTATGAGTCCCTTCAGGCCTGTGCTGTAGGATCATAGGACATTGCCATACGGCGATGGGCGCATCCGGCCGCCCCGGGACTGGCCCTTCATAGTGCTTCTCTATCTTCCTTAATTTATACCTGAGGGTGAACCCCGGCAAAAAGGAGGGGTTCCTCCTTACCGGCGGGGTTATTACGGAAACCACCGGCAAACGCAAATACCGGTATCTTTTTGAATTCCCCATTGCCTACCTTGTACTTTTCTGTTAGATTCCGCTAGAATGAATATGAAGCAGTTCTATCCCATCTTCCCTGCTGAAGGTGGGTTCATTAAACTAAGGTGTATGGAGTTTTATACATGACAATACTCGGGGTGGTACTACTGGTTTTCTTTATTATCGTGGCAATTCTACTGGTGCTCCTTGTCTTGGTACAGAATGAAGAAGGGGATAGTCTGGGAGGTATTTTTGCCGGAGGAAGTACTTCGGCATTCGGTTCTCGTTCCGGGAATGTATTAACCCGGGCTACCTCGATTCTGGGGGGCCTCTTTTTAGTGCTGAGCTTGAGTCTTGCGCTGGTTAACCGGAGTCCCAGTGGATCCGGGGTGGAATCTGCGGCCCGGTCCCTCTCAAACGAGGGAGACCGGAATTGGTGGCAGGAGCAAGAGGATGTACCTGCCCCTTCTTCTGAGGAAACGCTCCCTGCTGAAACGTCTTCTGGAGAACCGTCGAGCCTTGAAACCCCGTTGGATGCAGTACCGCTTACAGAAGAGCCGGGTGAGGTAAACCCAAATACCGAGACCGCTGAATAGGAATATAAGAGAGAGGGCGCTATGTTTTTGTATGATTTATTTCCTCCTCAACTCATTAAAGTTGGTTTAGAGGCGGAAGACAAAGATGAGGTTTTTGAGGAATTAGTGGATTATTTTTGCCAAGTGCAACGATCCGGTGATCGGGAGGAAATTCTTGAGGCTCTAAAGGCCCGGGAATTGAAAATGTCTACGGGGATACGGAAAGGCATTGCAGTTCCCCATGGTCAAACCGATGTGATTGAGCATATTTATGGGGTCTTAGGCATTTCAAAGCGGGGAATAGAGTACGATGCCCTGGATGGAGAGCCGGTATACCTGGTGTTTATGATCCTCGCCCCTCATAAGGATTCGGAAATCCATCTGCGGCTCTTAAAACGCCTGTGCCAATTATTGGATAATGGGGAGTTTTTCCGGGACCTGATGGTACAGAAGGACGCGCAAGGTGCTTCGGGGCTTATTAAAAAGTATGAGGATATCCTTATAGCTTTGGATTAAGGGCGGTATGTTGGTATGAATGAACAACCGGTATTGCGTCATTTACTGCAAGTGGAAACCGAAGCTACGGCCTTGGTGGAGGATGCCGAGGCAGAGTCGGACCGGCGGCTTGCAGAAGGGGAGCAACAAAACCGTAAACGCTACGATGAACGGTATGGCCGGGAAGCGGCGTCTATTGATGCGGAATATACCAAAAAACGCGCTGCCCTAGAAGCAGCGTATCAACAGGAACTGGATGAGTATCGGGAGAGCCTTAATGCCCTGGTAGTTTACAAGGAACGGTTTTCCGCGCTGGTGGCTACCCTGCTTCCTCGGGATAATCCGTAGATAAAGGAAGGGTGATGCTGAGATCAGGGGAACGGGCTTACGGTTACGCCAAGGCCTGTGGGATCATCGGAAAATCCTTTGTGGGCAAGAGGATTGTTGATCTGAGGGGGGTGAGCCGGCTTTCTGATCTGGATCGTTTGATCTTTCCCGAAACCAAGGGGGGGCTTCCTGAACGGGAACTCCTCGCTGACCTAGAAGCTCGTATCATTCAGCGCTCGGTAAGGCAGATCATGACCTTGGTGACGGCTTTTATAAACCCCCCGAATCTGTTGGTTCAGCTCATTCGGAGTTATGAATACGGAGATATGAAAACGGTCCTCAGTGCCCTGGCCGCGGGAGAAACAAAAAGCCCGGGATTCACCGATATAGGCCGGTTTCGCCGAGTTGCCTTTGAAGCTTATCCTCATGTGGAGGCCATGGTGAAAGGTACGGAATTTGAGGGCTTTCTTAAGACTTTGAACCACCCTGAGCCTTGGTCTTTGCAGGATACGGTGGACCTGCAACTCAAGATAGATGCCCTGTATTACACCACCCTCTGGAAGGACCTGATGGCTCTAGGAAGAGGGGAACGCAGGAGCATTGAAAAGATCCTCGGTGAAGAGATAGCCCTGCAAAACGCGGTGTGGGCCCTGCGTTTGAGAACCTATTATGACATGCCCCCTGAAAGGATCCGGGAAAAACTCATAGCCCCGGAATCCAAAAAATTCCTTGCCCCTGCAGAGGCCCTGCTTTCCCTGTCCCTGGATACCCGGACCGACTGGCATGATTGGAAATACGCATCCTTGCTCAATCCTGAAAACCCCCATGGGCATTGGAAAGCCGATCCCCGGTATCTGCAGAACGGGGCATCGGAATACCTGTACCGTTTAGTCCGCTTGTCCTTTCGGCACTGGCCTTTTTCCATGAATTCGGTTTTTTGTTTTATCAAGTTGAAGCAGTTTGAAGAGAACCTTTTGACCAGTGTTGCCGAAGGGCTGGGTATGGGTATGGCCATTGAGGATGTATTTACCCTGTTGGAGGTAGCATTGTGATACGTCCCCGGAGAATGAAACAAATCGAATTGACCGTACTTGAGCGGGATGTGGATGGGCTGATTACCTTTTTGGGCCGGAAAGGGGTGATGCAATTTTCCCAAAATCATGAGCATTCGGTTCCGCTTGATGAAGCTCAGGAAAAACAAAAGGGGATGGCTCGTGCCCGAGATGAGGCCCTCTATCAGAGTATCCAAGCGCAGCTTGAAAAGCTCACGAGGGCCTCGGGGTATCTGGGGATTGAGCTGTCCCCAGAACCAGAGGAGACGAGCCCCTTGCCCGGACCTGCTGAGGTAGCCTTGGTAGAAGAGATCCATACCACCGTAAGCTCCCTCAATGCCCAAGAGCAAGAGTTGATCCAGGAACGGGGGCACCTTGAAGCCACGCTGAACGAAACCCGGGCCTTTGCCAATCTTAATGCCCCCTTGCGTGCCTTGGATCAGCTTTCCTATCTGACCCTGCGGATTGGGCGGCTGGATCCTAAGAAACAGACCGGCTTACAGGAAGGTCTCGCCAACCGGGCGGTGGTCGTTCCCCTGGGAGAGGATCGGGTGGTGGCGGCAGCTTCACGGAAGGGTCGTTTCGCCCTGGATTCGGAACTCAAAAAACACTCCTTTATTCCCATCACGATTCCCGAAGGGTCCATTCCGCAGGAACTCCTTACCAGCCTTGAGAGGCGCCTTAAGGAGGTGGTCCAGGAACTGCAAAACCTGGAAGAACGTAAAAGGCATTTCAGGAATGACTATGGGCCAAAGCTCAGAGCCTTGGCCGGATCCTATAGTATGGCTGCCATAGCGGCTCAACTCAGGGGTCAACTGGTAGTTTCAAAGCACTTATACGCCTTATCCGGTTGGGTGCCGGCAGATACGCTGAAAAACCTGGTGGCGGAATTAGAGCAACTCACCGACGGCCGCGTAGCGGTGCGGGCCTTTGACCCTGATGAAATAGCAACCGTTAAGGAAGGGAAGGAAAAGGTTCCGGTCTTACTCAAACACGGCGCCTTTGTGCAGAGTTTTGAAAGGGTGGTTTTCTCCTACGGAGCCCCGCTCTACGGAACTATTGATCCGACTCCCTTTGTGGCGGTGTTCTTTACCGTTCTGTTTGGGATCATGTTCGGGGATGTGGGGCAGGGTTTTGTGCTCTTGATGCTGGGGATCCTGCTCAGAAAACGGGATATCAAGGCCTTGGCTAGTTTCAGGTCTTATTCAACGCCTCTTATAGGAGTAGGCATAGCTTCCATGCTTATGGGCTTGCTGAACGGTGAGGTTTTTGCCCATGAGGGACTCCTCGTGGTACCTACCCGGAAGATCCTGGGGTTTTTCATGGGCCTTGCCGGGCAAACCGGGGAACCGCCGGAGCGTATTCTGCACCTGATGCCTGAAGCGGATAATATAGAAAAGCTCTTTTATTTCTTTGGCTTCACCATTGGGGTGGGTATCCTCCTTACGTCCATCGGCCTATGGGTCAATATCATCAATCAAATCATCCTTAAGAAATACGAAAAGGCTTTTTTTTCGAAAACAGGAATAGCCGGGGTGCTGATATTTTGGTATGCTCTTTTTATCGCGGTCCGCTGTCTTAGGGGAGGGCATTTTGTCTGGTTTGATCTTCTGGGACTTATGGTGCCGGGGTGCGGTATTTTTTTTGGTCCGGTGATAGGGCGCCTTATTTCCAAAGAGCGGCCCCTCCTGGCCGAGGGATTGATGGTGTTCATTATGGAAGGGTTTGTGGAAATTCTTGAAACCCTATCCACCTATATTTCTAACACCGTAAGTTTCCTCCGAGTGGGGGCTTTTGCCCTTTCCCATGGGGTGCTTTCGTTTATTGTCTTTACCCTTTCGGGTATGGTGTCCAACCTAAGGGGAGGTTCCCTATTTTTCCTGATCATTATGCTGGTAGGGAACACGGTGATAATACTCCTAGAGGGAATGATCGTGGCCATTCAGGTGGTGCGTCTTCAATATTATGAATTTTTTAGCAAATTTTTTACTGAAACCGGGGTGGAATTTTCTCCCTTCCGATTTCGTAGGGAGGTTAAGTCATGAAACGGGTTATGATTCTACTGGGGCTTGTGCTTTTATCCACTGCACCGGTTCTGCTTTTTGCTCAAGAAGCCAAAAATGCTGGAATTCCGGTGTCCTCTGAAGCCAGTGCCGGTGACGGGTCTGCAATATGGAAGTATATTGCCGCGGCTTTGGCGGTGGGTATCTCCTGTATTGCCGGAGGTATTGCGGTGGGCCAGATTGGAGCGGCAGCTATGGGAGCGATGAGCGAAAACCCTGAGCTTTCAGGAAAGGCCCTGCCCTATGCCGGTCTTGCGGAAGGGATATGTCTCTGGGGTTTCCTCGTGGCATTGCTCATCCTGGTCCTCAACTAAGGGTGGACTTTTTTTTTATCGGTGACCCGGAATTGGTAACCGCTTTCCGCTTCATCGGTATTCGGGGAAAAGGGGTGGTTACCGCTGATGGGGCAAGAGCGGCGTTCCTGGGTATCACCCAAGGGAGGAATGAAGCTTCCGGCACCGTCTTGGCACAGATGGAAAAAATTGAGCATTGTCAGATCCTGATTATCACCGAAGAGGTGGCGGATTGGCTGGGGGATATCCTGGTCCAATGGCAATTGTCGGATCAGTATCCCTTGGTGGTGGAGGTTCCCGGGATGATGGGTAAACTGCCCGGCCGCAGGACTTTGGTGGAATCTATTCGAGAGGCTGTCGGAATCCATGTATAATACACTAAAGCAGGACATGTTATGGAAGAATTGCAATCCACTGAACTCTTAGACCGGGAAATATTGGAGGATGCCCGGAAAAAGGCATATCGTATACTCAAGGCTGCAGATGAAGCGGTGAAAGCCGGGGCTGAGGCCTGGGAACAAAAGACCAATGCCGCCATTGCCGGGCTCAGACAAAAATATACCCAGGATTTCGAAACAATACAGCGGGAGCTCAAGGCTCGGCTTGTTCTGGATAAGCGGCGGATCCGGATGGAAAAAATCGAAGCCCTGCTCACATCGGCCCTGGATGGGTATTTCCTCAGTCTCCCCCGGGAAAGGGTGCTTTTCCTTTTAGAAGAAACAGTGCAACGATGTGTAGGGGAAGTGCAGAAAACCGGAGAACCGCTTAGCGGTTTTACGGTGCAGTGTTGGGGTTTAACCGATGCTGAGGGAGCGCGGGTCCTTAATGCCGGTCTTCCTCAGGGAACCTGGACGCTGATCCCGGCTGATTCGAGGCGTATACAGGAAGGGGTATTCCCGGAGATCCTGGCGGATGCTCCGACCCTGCGGATTACCGTTTCCATCAGCGGGCTCGAAAAGGCCCTCTTGGAAGATAAGCGGGCGGAATTGGTGGAGGCCCTCATAGGATCAGCGGCCTTAGGGAACGAGGAAATGCCTGAAACCAAAGAGGTATCCCTATGAGCGAAGGCCGGGTAAAACGCATCGCCGGTCCCATCATCCGGGTTGCAGGGCTCAAGGGAGCCGGACTCTTTGACGTGGTGGAGATTGGAGAGAAGCGTATCATCGGGGAAGTGGTCCGCATTGAGGGGAACGAGGCGGTGATCCAGGTGTATGAGGATGATACAGGCCTCAAGATCGGGGCTACCGCATCCTCTACAGGCAGGCCCCTTTCGGTGCGCCTTGGGCCAGGACTCATCGGTACCATCTATGATGGGATCCAGCGGCCCTTGGAATTCCTTTTTAAACAGTCCGGGGCTTTTATGTCTCCCGGGGCCCGGGGAGAACCTTTAGACCCTTCCCGTTTATGGACCTTTATTCCTGATCCACAGCTAGCGGAACAGGTCGCTGCAGGAACACCGGCGGCGATTCGGTCCGGTACGGTTCTGGGTACGGTCAAGGAGACCGAAAGTATCACCTGTACAATCATGGTTCCTCCCGATTTCCACGGGGGAAAGCTGCAGGAACTAGCCCTTCGGGGGGAATATACCTGTCATGGGGTGATAGGGCGGACCGACCGGGGAGAGGAGCTATGCCTCGCCCATTGGTGGCCGGTACGGATTCCCAGGCCCAGCGCAAAACGGCTTGCGCCGGATCAGCCCCTGGTTACCGGGGAACGGGTGATCGATGTGTTTTTCCCCTTGTCCAAGGGGGGGACTGCGGCCATCCCTGGGGGCTTCGGTACCGGTAAAACCATGACCCAACATGCCATCGCTAAATGGTGCGATGCGGATGTGATCATCTATATTGGCTGCGGAGAACGGGGCAACGAGATGACCGATGTACTCACCGAATTTCCCCATCTTACCGACCCTCGAAGCGGCAGATCCCTCATGGAGCGCACTATCCTCATCGCAAATACCTCGAACATGCCTGTGGCAGCCCGGGAAGTCTCGATTTATACGGGGGTTACCTTGGCAGAATTCTACCGGGATATGGGCTACCATGTGGCGATCATGGCGGATTCTACCAGTCGCTGGGCCGAGGCCCTTAGAGAACTTTCCGGCCGTATGGAAGAGATGCCTGCGGAAGAGGGTTTCCCGGCCTATCTTCCTACAAGGCTTGCGGAATTCTACGAGCGTTCAGGCCGGGTGCGTACCCTTTCCGGTACGGAAGGTTCGGTTTCCATCATTGGAGCCGTATCTCCTCCAGGGGGGGATTTTTCCGAGCCCGTAACCCAGCATACCAAGCGTTTCATCCGCTGCTTTTGGGCCCTGGACCGGGACTTGGCGAATGCCCGGCATTACCCGGCCATCAGTTGGATAGACAGTTATTCTGAATATGCGGAAGAGGTGAAGCCCTGGTGGGAACGGGTGAATCCTGCCTGGGCCCTGGTTCGGCAGCAAGCCCTGGATCTGCTCAAGAAAGAGCAGCGCTTGGCGGAAATCGTCCGGCTCATTGGGCCTGATGCCCTGCCCGACGATCAGCGGCTCATTCTGCTTACTGCGGATATTATTAAGGATGGTTTCTTACAGCAGAATTCCTTTGACCTTGTAGACATGTACTGTGTTCCTGCAAAACAGGTGCGGCTTTTGGAGCTTATCATGGAATTTCACGAGCGGGCCCAGGTATGTATTAAACTGGGGGCTCCCTTGATTAAGATCACCGCCCTTAAAAGGAGTGAAGCCTCCCTTTCTATTCGAGAACAGCTTTCCCGTCTTAAGAGTACCATAAAAAACGACGATTCCCTGGGCTTTGGGGAATTTGAAGGGCACATGCGGGGGGCCTTGGAAGAACTGGAACGGACCTACCGGACGAAGGAGATTCTATGAGAGGGGTAGCATACCGGGGCTTGACCCGGATTGAAGGGCCTGTGGTGATCACCGCCCGAAGCAAGAACGTGGGCTTTAACGAGGTGGTGGCGGTCTATGACCGGGAAGAGGGCCGGCGCTTGGGCCGAGTGGTGGATATGAGTGAAGACTGGACCGCGATCCAGATCTTCGGGAGCAATACCGGCCTTTCTGCAGACGAAGCCCAGGTGGAATTCCTCGGTCGACCCATGGAAATCCGGGTAGGCCCCGGTCTTTTAGGACGGGTCTTTAACGGCCTGGGAGAGCCCATTGATGGGTATGGGGCTATTTTTTCCTCTATGTGCCGTGATGTAAACGGGCTTCCCATCAATCCCTATGCCCGGATCTATCCCCGGGACTTTATCCAGACCGGTATTTCCGCGATTGATGGTATGAATACCCTCATCCGGGGGCAGAAACTCCCGATCTTCTCGGGAAACGGCCTGCCCCATAACCGTTTAGCCGCCCAGATCGTCCGGCAGGCGAAAATTTTAGCTGCCCAGGAGTCCTTTGTGGTGATTTTCTGTGCCATGGGGGTCAAACACGATGTGGCCCGGTTCTTCTTGGATGACTTTGAGCGGAGCGGAGTCTTGGCTAAGGTGGTGATCTTCTTGTCTTTGGCGGATGCTCCTTCTTTGGAACGGCTCGTGGCTCCTCGCTGTGCCCTCACTGCCGCAGAATACCTGGCATACGAAAAAAACATGCATGTGCTGGTGGTGATGACCGACATGACTAATTACTGTGAAGCCCTGCGGGAGGTATCGTCCATCCGCGGGGAGGTGCCGAGCCGTAAAGGCTATCCGGGATACCTCTATTCTGATTTGGCCGCGCTCTACGAGCGGGCAGGGAAGATCACCGGGTCCTCTGGGTCCATAACCCAGATCCCCATCCTCACCATGCCTAACGACGATATAAGCCATCCTATTCCGGACTTGTCGGGGTATATCACCGAAGGTCAGATCGTGCTTGACCGGGAGCTTGCCCAGCGAGGGGTCTATCCTCCGGTGGCGGGACTGCCGAGTCTCTCCCGGCTCATGAAAGACGGGATTGGGCCTGGTATGACCAGGGATGATCACCCCGATGTGTCCAGTCAGCTTTTTGCAGCCTATTCTAAGGTAAAGCAGATTCGGAATTTGTCCTCTATCATTGGGGAAGAAGAACTGTCCCTCGAAGATAAACAGTTCCTGCACTTTGGGGAGAAGTTTGAACAGATCTTCCTCACGCAGGGGGAATTTGAAAACCGGGATATAGGCCGGACCTTGGATTTGGGCTGGACCGTGCTTACTGAAATCCCCCGGGACGAATTATTGCGGATCAAGCAGGCCTTGATCGAAAAATACCTGGACCCCCTTATAGCGGCACAACAAGAACCCCTGCACGTAACCCAGGAGGCTTCATAGATCATGGCCCGAGAATCCATTGCCCCTACTAAAAGCAACCTCATCAGGGTTAAGGAACGCCTGGCTACGGCCAGTGAAGGATACGAATTGCTGGAACAGAAACGGGAAATCCTCGTGATGGAACTGATGCAGCGGGTGGAGCAGGTAAAGCTCCTGGAACGGGACTTAGACGCCCAGATTGCCCGGGCCTATCCTGCATTAAAACGGATGCTCGTCGTGGTGGGCCGGGAACGGGCGAACCGGCTTTCCCAGAACATCCGCTACCAGTTTGAGCTGCAAGAAAAAAAGGTAGGTATCGCAGGGATGAGCCTCCCGGGGCTTGAAATCCACCTTCCCCAGGTAGAACTCAAATATGCGCCGACGAATTCATTTGCAGAATGTGATGAAACCGTAGTAGAATTCTTTAAATTGCTGAAGATTGTAACCGAACTAGCGGCGGTACGCACCATTGCATGGCGTCTTGCCCGGGAAGTCCGTAAGACCCAACGCCGGGTGAACGCCCTGGAAAAAATGGTGATTCCCATCGCCCTGGAAACAAAAGGATATATTGAATCAGCCCTGGAAGAACGGGACCGGGACGCGTTCTTTACCAGTAAGCTGTTAAAAAGGAAGGCCGGCAAGGAATGATAAAATCGCTCTTTTCCCATATTATTGTCGCGGTTACCGGTTCTGATGCTTCGATATCAGCGGCCAAGTACGCGATTCTTATGGCGAAGCTCTATCGGTGCCGTCTCACCGCGGTGTATGTGGTGGATATTGCCACCATACGTCAATTAACCTTGAGCAAGCTCTTCATTCAGGAAGAGAGTCAGGAGTATGAAAAGAGTCTTGAGGCAAATGGGGAACGGTACCTTTCCTTTGTGGAAGAACTGGCTCATACTAAGGGCATTAAGATAGAACGGGAGATCCGCCGGGGCGCGGTGTATACGGAGATTCTCACCGCCGCAGAGGACAAGAAGGCGGATATGATTATTTTAGGCGGCCTGGAAAAGAACCGGAATCCCCGGGACATCATTTCCCATGCCCACCGGGAAATTATGCTCAATGCCAAATGTTCGGTATTGCTGGTCAAAGAACCTTCGATTGACCAGCTTTTTAAACGCGCCTAGACCGTGGGGAAGTATCGGGATGAGGATCATGATGAGAACGTGGTATATATGCGAATAGCGGTAATCAGCGCTCCGGTACAATCTCGGGGAATTCCTGACTATGTGAGGGCCCTGGCAAAAGGCATGGCATCTATGGGCCATCAAGTGGATATCCTTGATGCGTGGACGGAAGACGGGTTCCGTCTTCCCGCTTATAGCTATATTGCGGTGAGCGCCGAAGCGGTGTCTCTCTTTGGAGGGAAGATGCCCGAGGCATTGTCGAAGATTCTCTCCCTAGGCGACCGGCTCATGGGCAAAAAAGGGGCGGCTTTTCTCAAAAAAACCGGGCCCTTTACCACCAAGGCCCTGACCAATCTGATGCGGACCATGGAAAAAGAAGGGATGCTGGTGAACTGGAGTGAGATTATCCTTAACGCGCCTCACGCGGAATCGCTGGGAAAGCGCATTGGGGCATAATAGGATGTGAAAACGTGTGGAAAATTATTACAACCTCCTTGGAATAGATCAAAATTCTTCTTCTCAGGATATTAAGCGGGCCTTTCGTGAGCAGGCAAAACGGCTGCATCCGGATATTGCGGGAAAATCCGGAGAAGCGGAAATGCGGAAGCTCCTGTGCGCCTATGAAGTGCTCTCTGACCGGGAGCGGCGTTATGAATACGATAGGGCCTATAGCCGTTTTTTCAAGCACCGTAACTTTGACTACCGGTCCTTCCTGGAATCCCAAGAGGATGATCCTGAAAGCCAGGCTAAACTGGTTTTTTTTGATCTCCTGCACCTGGATGGGGAACAGGCATTGGAGGTCTGGAGAACCCAGGGAGGCTTGGGTTTCCCTATGGAGCAATACCTTAACCGGGAAGACTGGATGGACTGTACCTTTATTCTGGCAGAGGAACTGGAGAAACGGCAGTGCTATTATGAGGCCTTTGTGCTTTTGGTACATCTTGTTCGGGAAGA
This sequence comes from Treponema sp., assembly GCA_031288495.1. Taxonomy (GTDB): domain Bacteria; phylum Spirochaetota; class Spirochaetia; order Treponematales; family Breznakiellaceae; genus JAIRLU01. Next base: position 20,781 of record JAITRH010000108.1, read on the forward strand.
ACGGCGGCAGCCCTATTTCCGGCATTTCATGAGCGACATTGAGGGCTTCCTGAAAGAGCTGGTCCGGCTCAGGCTTAAATCTGCAGTGGATGCAGAAACCTATATAGCCTGTATAGAAAAGCTCCTGGAATTGGGCTTTTCCTCCCGGGATGAGGCCCGATGGATGCGTTCTATGGCGGAGACATTGGTGCAGATGGGAAATCTCGACGCCGCCCAGGGGATATTCCGGGAAGCCTTGAAGCGGGACCCCGGGCTTCCCAATGTGGTGCAGCTGCGGCGGAAACTCAAGCTGTAGGGCTCAGGATAAGAGAAAAGGAAACGAGCAACAATGATTCGCTTAAAGAATGAGAAACAGATCGGGGGGATTCGTACTTCCTGCCGTATGCTTTCTGCCATGTACCGGGAATTGGTTCCCCTGGTGGTTCCCGGGGTTGAAACCTTGGAACTGGAGCACTGGACCCGGAATTGGATCAAGAAAGCCGGGGGAAGACCGGCTTTCTTGGGGTATGGCTCCAGGCAAAATCCCTTTCCTGCGGCCCTGTGCATTTCCATTAACCACGAGGTTATCCACGGGCTTCCTTCTAAACGGCGGATTGCCCCGGGGGACCTGGTATCCCTGGACTGCGGCATTGAGTTTGAGGGGTATCTAAGCGATCAGGCCCTTACCCTTGAGGCAGGGCCGGTGAGCGAGGCAGCCTATAAGCTCAATAAGGTTACCCAGGAATGTCTCTACCAGGGCATTGCCGCGGCCAAGGCAGGGGAACGGCTCTTGCAGATCGCCCGGGCCGTGTATGATCATGCGGTTTCCCAGGGCTATGGGGTGGTGCATCAATACTGCGGTCATGGGGTGGGCTTTGATCTCCATGAAGACCCCCAGGTGTCCAATCACCCCCGGGGTCCTAATCCCCGGATGATGGGGGGCCTGGTGATCGCCATAGAACCGATGATCAACCTGGGTACCGGGGACGTGGATGTCCTGGATGACGGCTGGACCGTGGTTACCGCGGATCGCCGGCTCTCCGCCCACTGGGAACACACCGTGGCGATTTTCAGGGATCATACGGAGATCTTAACCGAACCCATTGTTTTATCTCCCTGAACCCCGGCCGGGGTTCAGGGGGACCTGCCCGGAGGAGGAGTCCCCGGCCCTTCACCATCGGGCCGGGCCTTTCCTGTTTTTCCCGGGGCTTCGCCCTGCCCTCCCCGGTAAGGGTAAGCGCGGCTGCCCCGCCCCGCTTAGCCTCCTTATGCCCGGCATGAAACCTGCGGTCGGCCCCGAGGCTGCGGCGGCCGATGCCCGCCACCTGCTCATCCCGCACCGCCCCGGACACCGGGTAATCGAACTCCTCCGGCAGCCGGTCCAGGTTCGACCGGTCTATCACCTGGAGGCCCTTGCCCTTTACCAGGCGCCCCTGAAGCTCCTCCAGCACATAGTAACTGAAATACGCGGAGGGAGACTCCAGGTTCACCGCCGCGATCCGCCGTCCCTGGGGGAGGCCCGCCTCAAGTTCCCCGGCAATCCGGGAGATCCCCTCTTCCAGGGAAAGCCCCTTCTCCGAATCCAAGGGGTCATCGAAAAGCATGCCCCACCGCAGAAGCGCCGTGGGGATACGCATATCCTTCTTCATACCCTACTCCTTTCTTGTGATGATACGCAGCGGTTTCAGTATACCACAGCCCCCGGGGCTTTATATCCCCTTCCCGGATTCTTGTCTATCCCGGCGCTTTGGGGTACACTGTCCTATCACATGCGGACGCGCCAGCGTTCAAAAAGGAAGGACCATGCACAACGAACACCATACCGCCATACCCGCCAAGGTCTTGAGCGAGATTGGGGACCTCTTTCATCAGATTCTAAGCAAACTGGAACCCTACCGGACGCCCCTCACCACGGAGGAACGCCGGGAAATGGTCATTATCGGCGACAAAAGCCTGGGATTTCTGGGAAAGGGGAAGGAATACATCGACCTCTACCCGGATCTTGTTCCCTCCTGGCTCAATAAGGAGGACTTTACGGTGGATGCTGAGGACGTGCAGAACATTACCTCCATCAAAAACCTCGCGGATCAGGTGCAGGAGGCCCTTTACAACATTCAGTACCTCGCGGGAAGCGAAGCCTACCACTGGATGCTTGACTATTACCACTCGGTGAAGCAAGCCGCGGCCCGGGACATCCCGAACGCGAAGCTGGTGGCGGAAGATCTGGGGAAACGCTTCCGCCGGGGCCGGAGGCAAGCCAAGGAGGGGGAATAGCGGGGTCTTTCGATGGGGTAACCGGGCCATACCATACACGCCGGGACTTCATGGCATGGGGTACAAAACATCGGCCTATGGGCTTTTTACTTCACCCTATGAGGAATAAAGCCCATGCTATGACCTCAAGGAGTTCATAGCATGAGGTACAAAACATCAGGCTATGGGCTTTTTACCTCACCCTATGGGGTATTAAGCTCATGCTATGACCTTTAGGAGCTCATGGCATGGGGTAAAAACCCCGGTCTATGGGCTTTTTACCTCACCCTATGGGGTATTAAGCTCATACTATGACCTTTAGGAGCTCATGGCATGGGGTAAAAAACATCGGCCTATGGGGTAGTAAGCCCATGCTATGACCTCAAGGACCTCATGGCATGGGGTGCAAAACATCGGCCTATGGGGTTTGTACCTCACCCTATGGGGTAGTAAGCCGGATAGAGGGGGTTTCCAGCCACTGTCCACAGGTTACGCGATTGTGGAACGCATAATCAGCGTAATCCCGGGCTCAAGTCCGGCGTAAGCTGTGGACCCCCGTCTCCCCTCTCCTCAGGGCTTCCAGGGGTTCATGCTACTTCGGGAGGGTCTTCCCCAGTATAAGTACCTGTTCCTGTTCCTGTAACACCGAAAAGCCCCGCTTCCCATAAAAGGCAATCGCCCCGGTATTGGCTTTGCCGACCCCAAGGTGCACCCCGGGACAGCCCCGGCGCTCCAATGCCGTAAAAAGGCTATGCATCAGGGCTTTCCCCACTCCCTGCCCCTGTATGGCGGGAAGCAGATCAATATGCAGATGAGCCGGATACGAAGACCACCACCGGGGCGGGGGATCCGCGGGGAGGAGGGACCGGTGGAGTAATGAGACCGCCTGCCCCTCCGCGGGGGATTGTATCCGTTCCCCGGGATAAGGCTCCGGGTAACGCCGGCGAAGGGGCGGAAGCCATACCTGTTCCATCCACAGGTTAAACGCCCTTGTCTCTTGGGCGGCCAGGATATACCCCTGAGGGATACCCCCCGCTTCTGCTACAAAACAGAGCCTTTGGTCATAAAAGAAATACGGGGCGCTGTAGTACTGGCCTAAGAGGAAGGGATCATAAAAAAGACCGGAAGCATCCTTCCCCGCATCTCCGGTCTTGAGACATATTTCATAGAAATAGGGCAGATCCGGCCCGCAGGCGGGCCGTACCAAAACCGCCATCCCTGCCTCCGCGGCTTACCCTTTGACCGCTCCTGCGGCAACCCCTTGGGTGATCTGTTTTCGGAAAGCCAGATAGAAGAGCAGCATAGGGATCATACCGATCACCAGGGCAGAGAATTGTTTTCCATAATCCGAAGCCAAAGCCCCGGAAAAGCGGTTAACCCCCACGGGGATGGATTTGATAAGGTCGCTGGAACTGAGGATATTGATGAGCATGAACTCGTTCCAGGTACCGGTGAAGGTCAATATCCCCACGGTCATGGCCACCGGAGCGGTCATGGGGAAAATGATGCTGCTAAAGATTTTCAGGTATTTAGCCCCCTCTATACGGGCCGATTCAATGAGGGCTTCGGGGATCCCCTTGATAAATTCCGTACCCAGATACACCCCCATGGGGAGCCCCAGGCCGATATAGGGGATGAGCACTCCCAGCCGGGTATTGTAAAGCCCCACCGCATTCACCATAAGGAAGAGGGGCACCATAATGGATTGCAGGGTAAGCAGAATACCGATGATAAAGATGCCATGCAGGAGCGGGGTGGCCCGGCACTTTATTTTGGCAAAGGCAAAACTTGCCATAAAGCCGAAGATCACCACGGCGATAACCGTAACCACCGTATAGAAGATGCTGTTCAGCAATAAAATGCCGAAATTACCGATCTTCCATGCGTAGGGGTAGTTGCCGGAAAACCAAAGCGTGGGCAGGGCCAGTTTACTCGTAGTCAGGTATTCCTGGGTCGTCTTAAAGGACTGGATAAAGAGCCAGAGGATGGGGTAAATAGCCATAACGGTAAAAACACCCATCACGAGATAAATGATACTTTTGGCCGGGATATTCCCGCCGCGTACATCCGCCATAGCCTACTCCTTTCCTCCGAACCGTTTTTCCACGTTTCGGGTTATACCGATAAGGATAAAACTGATAATCACCATGACCGTGGAAATGGCGTTTGCCAAGGGGTAATTGGGGGCTCCCCGGAAGGCTTTATTGTACATATATAGGGACAGCACACTGGTCCGCTGGGCCGGTCCGCCCTGGGTCATCACGAATAAGAGGTCAAAGGACTTGAGAGACCCGGAAATCGCCAGGATGGCGCTGGTAACGATTACCCCCGAAAGGGCGGGAAGAATGATATGCCAGAAGGCCTGGGCTTCGGTGGCGCCGTCGATCTTGGAGGCCTCGATGATAGACGTATCAATCCGCTGGAGATTGGCGAGGAAGATGATCACATACATCCCCGTATACATCCAGAGCATGACCACCAGGACCGGAATCATGGGATACTGATTAATCGTAAACTCGGCCCCGGGATTAAAGAACCGGACAATTTCCATGTAGACGCTGTCCTGGCTCTGGTAAAAACTCTTGAAGAGAATACCGATGATAACCGCAGAAATCACATTGGGCAGGTATATCATGGTTTGGAAGAAATCGGTCCCCCGGACCAGCTTCCGGGATAGGATATACGCAAGGACAAAACCCAAGGGAATTTGTCCAAATACGGATACGAGGACGATAAGCATGTTGTTCTTGAGGGCCAAATAGAAGTATGAATCCTTAAATATGGTGATATAACTGGCAATACCGGCAAAATGCATCCGGGAATTACCGAAAATCTTTCCGCCGTTATAGTTAGTTAAACTCAATACCACCGAGAAGATGGTGGGAAAGGCCATAACACAACAATAAATAAGCACCGCCGGCAGCACCAGAATGATATATGCCGCCCGCTGCTCGTTCTTTGCAGTCAATTCGCTCATGAATAAGCTCCTTGGATACGTAATAAAAGCAATAAAGAGGCTGTTCGTAAAACGGACAACCTCTTTTCCGTTCCTAAGAACCTGCGCGGAAATACCGGAACCCTGTAGTCCTGGTATTTCCTGAACCGGTTGCAAACCCCCGGTTCATGGGGGAAGCCCATAGCCGATGCATGGGCTTCCCCCACAAGGGCCTTGCGCCTCGGCTTTTCCCTTAATCAGGGCCGGAGTTTCACCATGGGATATGGAGAAACCGCCCCGCCTTATGGTATAGCCCGGAGCATACAAGGGCAGGTACTACAACACCCGGGCCTACCGGTTGGCGTTCTTCCAGTTATCAAAGGCCTGCTGAACCTCCCGGGCCACTTGATCCGGCGTCTTGCTTCCAAGGCCAAGCTCTTGCAAGCCATCGTTGAGGGGATTAAAGACATCGCTGTGGAAAACCCCGTCGATAACCGCGGTAGCCGCGGTATATTGGGTTCCTAGGTTACTGATCGCTTTTTGCATGGGTTCCATGGAAAGGCTGTTTGCATCAATGGTGCTTATCGTAGGGGTCGCAATACTGCCGGTCTCAAGCAGCCAGGTCTGAATCTCTTTGCCTGAAAGCCACTTAATCAAACGCCAGGCCGCCGCTTCTTTTGCAGAACCCCTCTCGATATTGGCGTTCATGCCCCAGCCCGTACCCAGGATACCGGAAGTTGACTGGTTAAGTTTTGCCCCGGGAATGTTGGGGAACACGGTGATCCGGATCTTCTCCTGCCGTTCCGGGGATATGACCGCCTGCCCGGTAGACTTATCGGTGATAAAGGCCCCGACCCGCCAGTCGCCGTCAATGAGGTAGGCTCCCTTGTTCGTGCCGAACTGGCCGACGACGCTGCCGTAATCCGTGGAGAGGGTAGCCTGGGAAAGAACCCCGTCGGCATACATGGTCTTGATGAAGGCAAGGGCATTCAGAAAGTCGGGATCCGTAAACTTGGCGGTTCCTGCAAGGATGCGCTGCTCCCAGCCTTCCCCGCAAAAACGTCCGGCCACCAGGGAGAAGAGACAGGACTGCATGACCCAGGATTCCTGATTGGCCATGAGCACCGTATCATAGCCCTTGGCCTTGAGCACCGGTACCTGGGCTTTCAGTTCGTCGTAGGTCTGGGCCGGCATGAGGCCGGCATCAACCAGGACTTCGGTATTGATGTAGAAGGCATGGGTTGAAGTAACGGCCCGGGGCAGGATAGCCATATATCCGCCGCCCTGGGAAGCAGGCTCTAAGGCCAGGGGCAGGAATTCCGTTACCAGGCTTCCTTCACCCTGAACCAGCGGCGAAAGGTCTTTCAAAAGTTTTTGGGTATGGAGCGTGGTTGACCTTCCCGACGGCCAGGCATACAGCACATCCGGTAATTGCCCTGCCGCAGCATAGGCTTCCACCTTGTTATGGAAGGGTTCATTGAACAAATCCTCCCGGATCACCCGGATATCCGGATTGGCCTTGTCGAAGGCTTCCCAGACCCGAGAAATTTCGTCGGCGCTGTTGGCAGAGGTCAAATCCAGGTAATTTAAAACCCGGATTTCAATCCGGGCGTCGGCGGACCGGGCTTGGGCATCTCCCGCTTTCTTGGAACAGGCTGCCAAGGCAATGAAGGGTATCATTCCCAAAAAGCACCATGTTTTACTGGTTAATTTCATTGTTTCTCCTTACCGTAAGAACCATGATTGCAGGTTTCACCCCTCAAGGCTGGAACTGCTCCCCTCTGGTTCTTCTCGTTAGTTTCTTTATCGAATGAAAGGCATATCCTCGATACTCCAAACAACTCGATAATGTATTAAGTATGATAGATTATTGTATTATGTCAATCCAATTTATGATAAAGAAGTCATAGAAGGGCCCCTGCCCCTTGCAAGGGATCCGCCGATTA
>JAITRH010000109.1 GCA_031288495.1 Treponema sp.
CGGGGTCTGAACGAACATACCAACGGGCTGAACAGAGAGTACCTCCCTAAGAAAGTGCCCTTTGATACCCTGACACAAAGACAGCTTGACAAGATCGTTGATACAATCAATAATCGACCTCGCAAGGTTTTAGGCTACCTGACCCCTTACGAGGTATTTTCGCCATAAAATTCGCACTTCAGAAAAAATTCCGCGATCTGAAATCAGTAAGGGGGTACATTATGAAAATTAAAGATGTTATCGGAAAAATCCCGCAGGAAAAAATCAACAGGGGTTTATCGGTAATTGCATATATCGGGATCGCGGGCTGTATTGTAGCGTTTATCCCCGCAGTACGTTTCATTACCATCTCAAGCTGAAGGATGGAGTAGGCTTTCCGGGCCGGTACTCCGGTAATAAAACCGGTTCAAGCGGAATTACCCTTGAAAAGGGAGGGAACTACCCAGATGTGACTGTTTCAAGCGGGCAGATTTTGAAACAGTCACCTGAGGCTATAAGGGAAAAAGGGGGTTTTAGACCGCTTTTCCCATCGGATTAAAATCCGAAGTCAATTGCACCGGTTGATCCGCTCGTCCCAGGAACGCCGCTTTGAGTACCTCTATATCCAGTTCAGGATACACAGGGAAACGGGCCATCAGGCGCTTCACCCGCTCGAGCGCCTGGGCGCGGGCTTTTTCCTCAATACCGTACTTTACCAGACTCTTCACCGCTGGGTTTTTAGGGTCCGATACCTGAGCCGTATGGTTTAAGACCAGCGCGATAATGGAGCCTATCTCTTCCATCTCCTGAGTACCCATGCCGAGGGTAGTAAGTGCCGCCGTACCAAGGCGTAATCCCGAGGTGTACCAAGGCCCCTTTGGATCAAAGGGGAGGGTGTTACGGTTGAGGATAATGCCGCAGTCCAGGAGGGCGTTCTCCGCTTGCCTGCCGTTTATACCAAGCTCTTGGAGCCTCATGAGGAACAGGTGGTTATCCGTACCCCCGGTGAGTACTTCTAGGCCGTTCTTTATACAAGCACCGGCGAGGGCCTGAGCGTTTTCTACGATGCGGGCTGCATAATCCCGGAACTCCGGGGTTCCCGCCTCCTCTAGGGCGACCGCTTTAGCGGCAATGACATGGGGCAGCGGACCGCCCATGGTAAGGGGGCAGCCCTTGTCCAAGGCTTGGGCGAAGGCTTTGGTGGAAAGGACCAATCCTCCCCGGGGGCCCCGCAGGGTCTTGTGGGTCGTGGTGGTAACCACATGGGCGTGGAGAACCGGGTCATAATCGCCGGTAAAGACCTTGCCCGCTACAAGACCGGCAAAGTGGGCCATGTCCACCATTAATACCGCCCCTGCTTTATCCGCAATCTGCCGCATACGCTTAACGTTGATCCGCCGAGGATAGGCGGAATAGCCCGCAAGAAGGATAAGGGGCTTGACCTCCAGGGCCTGCCTTTCAATGTCGTCGTAATCAAGGAACCCGGTTTCTTTGGAGACCGAATAGTGGTACACCTCAAACATCCTACCCGACACGTTGTGCCGGTAACCGTGGGTCAGATGTCCGCCGGAATAGTAGTCAAGCCCCAGGAGCCGTTGATTGCCCAGGCTGGCCTTGAGTTCCTGCCATTGGGGCGTGGTGAGCTTATAGAGGTTGGTCTCACGGTACTTTTCAAGCAGGGGAGTCTCGATGCAGGTGGAAAGAATCCCCCAGTAGGCGAGCATATTGGCGTCCGCGCCGCAGTGGGGCTGTACATTGGCGTATTCTGCGGCGAAGAGCCTTCGGGCCGCTTCTGCGGCGCGGTTTTCTACAGCGTCCACGTTTTCGTTTCCCGCATAAAACCGGTGGTACGGTACGCCTTCGGCGTATTTGTCGGTAAGCAGGTTACCCATGGCAAGCTGTACCGCAAAAGAACAGTAATTTTCACTGGCAATGAGTTTGATACGGCTGCGTTGACTTTCCAGTTCCTGCACGATGGATGCGGCGATATCCGGGGCTGTTTGGGCAACTATTTCCAGGTTGCAGAGGTAGGCCAAAAGGGAGGTATTCACCCTATCGGGAGACCTCGCCGCCAGATACGCGGCAACCGGGTTTTTTATCATGGAGCACTCCTTGTAGCAATGTCAACACGTTAAGGGGATTGAGCTTTGGAAGGTATTACCGATACGGGCAAAAAGTATACTTTTTCATATAGGTTATCTGGAATTCACCGGAGAATTGGACACCATCAACAGACGATTTTTTTAACTGGTTGACATTGCTCCTTTTAGTATAGTAATGGAAAGATGCTACCAATTTTAAAGGTTTAGGTCAAGGGAATTGCAATTCCTCAGGATACACCCCGAGCAATGGGCAGGATGCTGGAGGGAACCGCCGCTCCAGGGAAATGCATGCATCCTCATCGTCAGACCAAGGCCGTATCAGGAAGCTGATATAGGTCGTATCAGGGGGCTGATATAGGCCGTGGTAAGGGTCAGACCAAGCCTGTGTCAGAAGTAAGACCAAGCCTGCGTCAGGGGTCAGACCAAGCCTGTGTCAGGAGTCAGACCAAGCCTGTGTCAGGAGTCAGACCAAGCCTGTGTCAGGAGTCAGACCAAGCTTATGTCAGGAGTCAGACCAAGCCTGTGTCAAGAGTCAGACCAAGCCTGTGTCAGAAGTCAGACCAAGCCTGTGTCAGGGGTCAGACTAAGCCTGTGTCAGGGGTCAGACCAAGCCTGTGTCAGAAGTCAGACCAAGCTTATGTCAGGAGTCAGACCAAGCTTATGTCAGGGGTCAGACTAAGCCTGTGTCAGGAGTCAGACCAAGCCTGTGTCAGGGGTCAAACATGGCCTATGGTTTTATCCTGCCTTGAGGACCTCTACCCGTCTAAGGTTATACCCTTGACCCGCAGCGTCACGTAAACCCGGTATGCCCCGGGATTATGGCTTCATAGGCCCCCATATCCCGCCGCTGCGCCCCGGTAATACCCCGGTTTAGCCTGCCAGGATCTGTTTATCCTCCCAGCGGCCCTGCTTCCAGCGCCGGATATAACAGATACCCCGTACACACCAATCCGACACCATGGCGTACCAGACTCCCCGGGCGCCCAAGCCCAGGGGGTAGGCCAGGATATAGGCGGCGCTTACCCGGATAAGCCACATGGATAGGACCGCCGCGGCCATACAGTACCGGACGTCTCCTGCAGCCCGTAAGGCATTGGGCAGGGTAAAACTCGCAGGCCAGGAAATAGGGGCCATGATACAGTGGATATAGAGAAAACCCCTGGCCAGTTCATGGGCTTCTGGGCTGAGCTTAAAAATACCCAGCAGCGGGTCCATGAACACCAAGATAAGGAGGCTCAAGAAAAAAACCGAACCATAGGTCAGTTTCATCAGCTTTGCGGTGTTGTTCCGGGCGCTCCCATAATCAGCAGCCCCTACGCATTGCCCTACGACGGTGAGGATCCCCAGGGCAAAAGCATTGGCAGGCATAAAAGAAAAGGAATTAATCACCCCGGAGACGGCATTGGCCGCAATGGCCGCGGTACCGAAGGAGGTAAAAATCCGGGAGACCAGGATCTTACCGATTTGAAACAGGGAACTTTCCAATCCGCTCGGTATGCCCACCCGTAATATGCTGCGGAGCAAAACCGGTTCAAGGGTAATCCTCCTTATCCCCCTAAGGGAAAAGGGAAGCCGGCGGTCGGTTATGAGCATACAGGTCAATACCGCCGCCGCCGCCATGCGGCTTACCAGGGTAGCTATAGCCGCCCCGGTTACCCCCAGATGGAAACCGTAGATGAAAAGCCCGTTACCGGCCACATTCAAAAGGTTTACCAGCAGGGCTACCCGCATGGTAACCCGGCTGTTCCCCATACTCCTAAAGAGGGAGGCTGCGGCATTATAGATCGCCAGAAAAGGATAGCTCAGGGCGCTGAACAAAAAGTAGGTTTCCGCGGCTTCCATCACGTCCGGAGCGATTTGTCCGTATAGGCCCTGCAGAAGAGGACGGCGCCCTGCCAGGGCAAGGCCCATGATGATCACCGCCGCTGCGGTATTGGCGTACATAAGCTGCTTGGATGCACGGCCTGCGGTTTGCATGTCCTGCCGTCCGATGTAGTGACTGACCACCACCGCGCCTCCGGTGGCCAAGGCGCCGAAAGCGATGATGAGCAGCGTATTAATGGCGTCCACCAGGGACACCCCTGAAACCGCATATTCCCCAATGGCGGCTACCATCACCGTATCGGCTATGCCCATAGTAACCCCCAGGATCTGCTCTATCACTAAAGGCCATAGGAGCCGAACCAGGGCTTGATTATTCCACTTTTCCGCCATGCGGGTGCTGTTCAAAGACAAAACCTTCTTACATACGAACCTATAGAAGCCTCTTGGGTACCGGCGGAAAGACCCGACGCTTTTCAGCCGGTACCTTTGTATTTGCTACGCAAATACATGCTGTAAAAGAACACGGAAAAGGCTCCCCTCCGTTTTTCCGTGCTTTTGGGGGCAAGAGGCTCAAAGATCATGGCCAAGCCCGGCCTCAAGGTTATGACCGGTAATCGCCATTGATCTTGATATAATTATAGGTCAAATCACAGCCCCATACCACGGCTTCTCCCGGACCATGCCCCAGGGTAATGATAATCTCGATGGCATCTTCCAACAGGATCTGCTTTGCCTTATCCTCGGAAAAGGGCAGCCCGGTGCCTCCTTTGCAGAGCTCAAGACGCCCTGCGGCGCTTGCAAAGGCTATTTCCACCTGATGGGGATCAAAGGCAATGCCCGCGTAGCCCAGGGCGCACAGGACCCTGCCCCAATTCGCATCGGCACCGAAACATGCGGCCTTTACCAGGTTTGAGGACGCCACGGATTTGGCCAAAACAGCCGCGCTTGCTTCATCCGGGGCTCCCCGCAGGGTAACGGTAAGCAGTTTGGTGGCTCCCTCCCCATCCCGGGCCATGGCCCTGGCCAGGCTTATACAGAGTTCCTCCAGGGCTGCGGCAAAGACCGCAAAGTCAGGCCCCTGGGTTTGGATCCGCGGATTATGCCCTTCCCCATTGGCCATGATCAGGATCGTATCATTGGTGGAGGTGTCTCCGTCCACGGTAACCCGGTTAAAGGAGCGTTGTACCGACCTTCGCAGGGCCAGGTCCAGGAGTTCTTGGGAAATGAAGGCATCGGTGGTGATGAAACAGAGCATGGTTCCCATATTGGGATGGATCATACCCGAACCTTTGACCATGCCTCCCAGCCGCACCGGGAAACCGGCGATTGCAATTTCCAGGGCCCCGGCTTTTTTCCTAGTATCGGTGGTCATGATCGCTTCCAACGCCGCCTCATGTCCCTGAACATCGGAACGGAGGGAATGCCGGAGCGCTTCCATGGCCTCTGCAATGGCCTCGATGGGCAAGGGCACGCCGATGACCCCTGTGGATGCTACGGCCACCTGTTCTCCCGGAATACCGAGGGCTTTCCCGGCAAGTTCCGCCATACGCCGGGCCGCGGCTATGCCCGCCTCGCCGGTACAGGCATTGGCATTCCCTGAATTGGCGATAATCCCCCGGATGGGCCCTTGGGCTAGGTGCTGCTGGCTTACCAGCACGCTGGCCGCCTTAACCCGATTGGCGGTAAACAGGGCTGCCGAAGTACAGGGGGCTTGTGAATATATCAAGGCTAGGTCTCGTTTGAGGGAACCTCCCTTGATGCCGCACCGGATCCCTCCGGCTTGGAATCCCTGGGGAGCGCAAACTCCCCCATGTATGGGTTTCATGGTTTTTCCTTATTTTTTATACACCAGCATACCTCGGGAAACCCCGGCTGGGTAGGTTTCGGCCAAGGGCCGCAGGAGAAAGGGGACTCAGGTCCATCCCTCTTTCATGGTCATAAGACAGTACGATAAGGCGATGTTCTCCAGAGGGTACGGGCTGAAAACCGCCGAACCCAAGGTTCGTGTTTTCACGGGGTTCCCCATAACCGTGGCTTCGCTCAAGCCCCCGCTATGCAGTCTGGGGGATCCTGCCCGGTTCCCGCCCAACTTAAAAAGCCGCGGGGATTGCGGTGAGTCCTGCACTTTCATCAAATCCAAAGAGGAGGTTCATATTCTGCACTGCCTGACCTGCGGCGCCTTTAACCATATTGTCAATGGCGGTAACCAGGATGAGGGTGGTGCCGGTCTGGTCCAGGTGTACGGAAATATCGCAGTAATTGGACTGTCGCACCCGATTAGTAGCGGCTATACTCCCCGACGGGAGGACCCGCACAAAGGGTTCATCCCGGTAGAAGGCCGCATACCGTGCCCGGATTACCGCTGCCTGATCCAGGATTTCCGGTACCGGCGGACGAGGTCCGCTAGTCCGGGGAACTTTGATCTGCCAGGCCTCGCATAAGGGTATATAGATGGTACTGAGAATACCCCGGTTCATGGGGGCGAGGTGAGGAGTGAAGATCAGGGGTAAGGCTTCCCGAGGCTGCGTTCCGTTGCCGGTCGCCATGAATCCGAAATTGCGGCTGATCTCCGGGGTATGCCGGTGACAGCCTACCTTGTAGGGGGCCAGGGCGTCCGCACATTCAGGGTAATGAAAGGCCCGGCTCGGTTCCCGGCCTCCTCCGGTAATCCCCGAAGCGGCATCCACGATGATGGTTCCGGTTCCTGCCAAGCCCAGGGCCAAGGCGGGATAGGCTCCGAGAGAAGCCCCGGTAGGATAACACCCGGGATTGCCGATAATCACCGGACCTGAAGCGGCGAGGGCTTTAATTTTTTCCCGGTTCAATTCAGGAAGACCGTAAACCGAACGGGTTCGCAGTGCCGGGTATACGAAGGCTTTGCCGTACCAGGCACAATAGGTGGCCTCATCATCGTCAAAACGGAAATCCGCGGATAAATCAATACAGGGAATCCCCTTTTCCATACACCCCTGAGCATAGGATTCTCCAACCCCGCTGGGAAGGGCGGTAAAGACGACCTCCGCAACCTCAAGTACCGCTTCGGGCTGGATTAACGGGGTGCGGACCTTTCTGAAAAGATTGGGATAGATATAGTCCATCCGCTCTCCTTCAAAACTCACGGAAGCCAGCGCCAGGGATGTAATCTGCGGATGTCCTGCAAGGAGCCGGACAAGCTCCGCTCCGGCGTATCCCGTAGCGCCGATAATGCCTGCAATCATGGGATCATTCCTCCTTAAAGAGCCATGATCCTGTACAAATCCTATGAGGTCAAGTCCCACCCTTGACAAAAAGCGTATATTTTTAGAATATTTATACACTCTGAAGGTATTAAGGTAGGTACCTCTATGGTTATAGAACAGGATAGGCTGCAGCAGGAACCGAGGTTCCAGGATGAGGCATTCCAAGAAAGGCCCAACCGGACATGTAAGGGAGTATGCCAGGAGTCATTTCGGGATGACGCACTATACCACGGAAAAATATACTGCGCTAACTGTAGGCATTGTAAATTACTTACCAGTACATTGCTCGCATCTTCGGTAATGTCCCTACCGGTGGATGGGGAGGACCAGGATAGACCCCGGATCCGCTGCGCTGCGGGCAAATGGAAGAAAAAGCTCGGCCAGGAAAAGCTGTATAAGTACAGCACCATTATCCGGCGTTATCTGGATTATTGCGACGCCTATGAAGCTATGGGAGACGCCAAGGAGTTTATCCGGGAACTGAGAAAAACCATATCCGATAAAGATGCCTTCTGATATGGAAGGTTTCTCAAAAGACCGGTCTGGTTTTTCCGAATGGTCCCGGTTCTACTTGTTTTCAAGACCCATAAAGAAGTATGCTCATACTATGATCACCTTGAAATATGGGGATATGGGGCTTAGGATCATCCCGATCCTGCTGGGGATTGCAGCCTGTACATCGACCATCTCCATACCCGAGCATGTAAGTCCTGCAGAGCTTATCCAAAAAGGCCAGGAAGCCTCGGATCGGAATAAGTATAAGCAGTCGTTGCAGTATTATGAGGCCATTATTGAGCGGTATCCTTCTTATATAGATGAAGTATGCGCAGCGGAATATGAGATTGCCTTCATTCATTATAAACAAAAACAGTACGAACTGGCCAAAAGCGAATTCCAGGCCCTGCTCAGCCGGTATGAGACCCCTGATGCGGAGTTGCTCCCCCTACAGTTTAAAAAACTGGCTGAAATCGTTCTGGCAAAAATAACGGCCAGGGAGCGCTAATCAAGGATGTGATGCCCCTATGTACTACTCCATGACCCCTGCTACTTTTTTTGCCGAAATGGTAAGTCCTCGTTTTAATCCTGCGGCGGTCCTGGATATTTCCCAAAGCGGTAAGGTACTGGTGATAAGCGATCTGCACATGGGGGCGGGCTACCGGGATGATCTGGCCCATAACGGTACCCTCCTGCTGGATATGCTGGAGGGCTATTATTGGCAGGAGGGCTGGACCCTGGTGCTGAATGGAGACATCGAAGAGCTGTTGCGGTATTCCCTGGATACCATCAAGAAACAGTGGGTACGGCTTTACCAGGTATTTGATCGGTTTCAAGCTGCCGGGCGCTTGTACAAAACCCTGGGCAACCACGATGAGGGCCTCCTGTTTGAGCTCAATTATCCCTATCCGCTGTACAACGCCATCCGGATCGAGACCGGTATTATTCCCCTTTATGTGTACCATGGACACCAGTCATCCAAGGTATATACCTGCTATAATAACCTGATTAATGCGGGTATTCGGTATCTTTTAAAACCCATAGGAATCCGGAACATATCCAGCGCCCGCAACCCCAACCGCCGTTTTCATGTGGAAAAACATGCTTACCGCTTCTCCCTGGATAACCACTGCATATCCATTATTGGGCATACCCACCGGGTCCTCTTTGAGTCTCTGGGCCGGTTTGAGTATATCAAATTCGAGATTGAGCGGTTGTGCCGGGACTATCCTGCATCCCGGGGAGCCGACCGGGAACGGATCGCTTCGGAGGTATGGGCCTTGCGCTTTGAGTTGAGCAAGCTGAAACGTTCTGAGCGGCGGAATGTCCCCCGGCAGAGCCTTTACGGCGATGAATTACCCGTGCCCTGCCTTTTTAATTCCGGCAGCGCCATCAGCAGGAAGGGCGTTAATGCCATAGAACTGACCAACGAAACGATTGCCCTGGTTTACTGGTTTATCGAAGGGCGGGGGAAAAAATTCGTAAGCCGGGGAGGGTATACCATAGAAAAACTTAAGGGAACCGCCTATTGCCGGTCGGTGCTTAACCAAGACCGGCTTGATTATGTACAGGCCAAGATAGAACTCTTAGGGAAGTCTGTTTTTTCGGGTTATTCCTCCGGTGTTCTGCCCGGCAGGGAGGAATCCGCTGAATCGGCGTCGGAAATACTCGAGGAACTGGAACCGGAAGACGATTGAAGGGCTTGGCTTGGCTTGTAAGGAGGGCCTTTATCAAAACCGGCTTGAGCGGACCTTTGGTCTGATACAAGGCTTTAACCGCCCGGATCAGGGTGCATTCACCGTCCGGTGAAGAGTGGCTTCACCGCCTGGTGCAGGGTGCTTTCACCGGGTGGTTCTGGGTGGCTGCACCGCCCGGCCCAAGGCGACTGTACGGCCTGGTGAAGAGCGGCTTCACCGTCCGGATCAGGGTGCATTCACCGTCCGGTGAAGAGCGGCTTCACCACCCGGATCAGGGTGTTTTCACCGTCCGGTGAAGAGTGGCTTCACCGCCCAGTTCCGGGTGCTTTAACCGGGCGGTGAGGAGCGGCTTCACCGGGCGGTTCGGGGTGTATTGGAACAGGCTTTGATACGTAAGAAAAAATGTAAAAAAGAGAGAGATGAAAAAAATGTATTCCCGCGCTTTTTGTATGCCCCTTGATAAGATGCTAGAGGGGTCCCCTATAACGAGAAACAGGAACCACGGTCATGCGGCTTGGCTGGTGTGAGGTGTGGGGATGGTAGAAACCATGAGCGCCTTATATTTTTCTTGTATTGTGGTAGTGGCGTTTTATTTTTTTATATTGGCCGGGGCCAATATCGTAGAAATACGGCGATATACCCGTCCTCCCTCCCTCATAGAGGGTCCCCTGGTTTCAGTGCTTATCCCCGTGCGGAATGAAGAGAACCATATCCACCGCTGTCTTACTGCGCTCATGCGGCAAGAGTACCGGAATTACGAGATCCTTGTGCTGGACGATGATTCCCAGGACAGCACCTGGGCAATCCTCAACCGGGTGGCCCAGACTGATTCCCGGATCCGTATTTTTTCCGGAGCCCCGCTGCCGGAGGATTGGTACGGCAAACCCTATGCCCTGCAGCAACTGGCCGGTAAAGCCCGAGGGGAGATCCTCATCATGACCGATGCGGACACGGTCCATAGCCCTTCCAGCATTTCCTGGACGGTTACGAATATACAGGCTTCCCAGGCGGATTTTATCTCCGGGTATGTGGGGCAGCAGCTGCTCTCTTTTGGAGAAAAGATCACCGTGCCGCTGATGTTTTTCCTGACCGGCTTTATCATCCCCCTCGGCTTAAACAAGTATACCAAATGCAATTTTTTTTCCGCTGCCATAGGGCAATTTATCGCCATCCGGAAGGATGTTTTTATGCATATCGGCGGGTTTACCAGGGTACGGAAAAAAACCAGTGAGGATATGTACCTTGCCCGGTATGTTAAATCCCAGGGATTTAAGACCCTGTTTCTTGATGTGGGGGAACAGGTTCACTGCAGGATGTATACCGGGTACAAGGCCGCGGTAGAAGGAATCGGTAAAAATATTTTTGACTTTTTAGGGAACCATTCGATGATCCTGGGGCTGGTGATCTTCGCGGTCCTGTTCTTTTTATTCCTCCCCTTTCCCCTGCTGTTGCTGTTCCGCCTTATCCCAAGGCATTATCAGATGAACCTTCTTGCGGTGAATATCCTGTATACCCTTACGTGGGGGATGCTTTTTATTGATCGGAAGATCCCTTGGTACTATGGACTGCTGTGGCCCCTGATGATCCTGAACCTCATGGCTATGGCCCTGTGGTCATGGTTCCGCACGATTTCCGGCCGAGGGTTCATCTGGAAGGGCCGCATAGTCCGGTAAAACCCCCAGGGGCATGCAGAATAGCGTATAATACATAAGATGAGGGTAACCAAGAAAAAAAGGACCGGGAATGTACCCGAATTACGCCGAGGGCATCCCCCTAATGAGCGAACCCTAGCGTGCATTCGCGGACCCCCGGTATGCCATCTGAGGCACGTTAAAAAGGCGGGAGTAGATGCTACCCATGGAACAGCGGTTCGGGAGCTTTTGACGGGGCCCTTCAAGGCTGTGCAAAGGCGCTTTAGTGCGGTAGTTCGACTTGTATCGTACAAGATAGCCGTTTTTGCACAATCAACCGGGTTTTGCAAAAGGCTTTATAGAAAAAATAGAAAAAATAGAAAAAAAGGAATATCCGATGATCCCATCCCTCCGTTGCAGTATGGTTTTCTGCATCCTGATAAGCATGATCCTGCCCCTTGAGGGGCAAACCTACGGGTCTGTACCCCTTGATAAATCGGTGTACCGGATTCTTGAACAGGCCGCGCTGCGGGGCTTATGCGCGCCCTTGTCTGGAGCAAAACCCTATTCCCGGAACCATATCCTTTCGGGGATCACCGAAATCCTGGATGCCGAAAGCTCCCCTCAGGGTTTCGGCAAACTGGGGGACCAGGAGCGGCGGATCCTGGAGGATATAAGAAAAATCTACGCCCAAGAACCCCCAGGATTGGATTGGCAGCGGGGAACCTACCGTTTTGAACACTCCGGGAGAACCGGGAACCTTCGCTTTTCCGGAGAGGCGGGGCTCATGGTGGGTTCTTTCTTTTCTTTGGGCCTTTACCCCCAGGAAGGAGACTCCTCATGGGGAACCGATATATGGCCGGGATTTTTTTTCAATGGGGATCTGGGGGAGCATTTTTCTTACCGGATCACCGCGGCCGGGGGCATGATACGGGCTCCCCGTTCTACCCTGGGGACCTATAACACCTATTACCAGGATTTTCAAGATGCAGCGCCGTCGTCTTACAATCAAGAGATCCCCGTCTACAGTGAGCCCTTAGCCTTTTTCCCCTATACCTATAAACCACGGTGGGACGGCTCGGTTTTTAATCATTCGGATATTTCCTCAGCGGGATATACTTCCTGGCCTTCAGGTCTTTCGGTTGGCTCGGCGATGCTGCCGGAACTAGCCGGTTCCCTCCTTGACGGGCATATACGTTACCGGGGGGGACGGCTGGATCGAGAATGGGGGGCTATGACCGAGGGAAGCAGCCTCGTCTTAAACCGGCAGGCCTCCCCCTTCTTGGCGCTGGAAGCCACGGTTAATCCCTTCCCATGGCTTTATTTTTCAACGTTAACCGGGGTGTTGGAGTATTACAACGCCCGAGGCATCAAAGACTCTGCGGCCACCTATCAGAACGCCTTTTCCATTGCTATGGTGGAAATCAACTACCGGGCCTATCTGCACCTGGATATGGGAAGCGCCGCCCTATGGCCGAAACGGTTCGAACTGGGGTACCTCTTTCCCGTAACGGATAATTTTTTCTATCAGAATACCATTGGGGACTTTGATAACCTGGCCATCTTTGGCAGTCTGAAGGGGCAATACCCGGGAATAGGCAGCCTCTGGGTTTCCTTGTTCCTGGATGAGGTGAGTCTTGAGTCTGGGTTGCTTGAAAAAGACCGGTCCATGTATGCCTTTCAGACCGGAACGACCCTGGTTATTCCCTGGCTGCCCTTTGCCACCCTGTCCTTGCGGTATACCAAGATCGAACCTTATTGTTACACCCATACGAGAGAAACCGTTCCCTGGTACGGTCAAAATCTTATGGAAACCGCCTATATCAACAAAGGCAGCGGCTTCGGGTATTATTTGCCGCCCAACTCAGATGAACTGCTGTTTCGGGTGGAGACCCTATGGTCGAGTCAGGCCGGGGTGCATCTGCAATACCAAATGATCCGTCATGGAGCGGATTATGGCAGCAGCGCCGTGGACGGCAGTTCTTTTTGGTCTGAACTGGATCCCCATGACCGGAGTACTAAACCGGTTTTGAGGAAATTCTTCTTGCGGGATGGAGCGTATCAGTGGCAGCATATTCTCAAGATTGGTGCAAACTATTCCTTTGCCCAATCCCCAGTGCCGGTGCAAATCTTTGGCGAAGCCGGGGTGGTGGTTTCCTATTTCACCAATATTGCAGGGCCGGCCAATTCGGGGAGTCCTTCAGGGTATTGGGTGATTGATACGGCTGAGTACCCTCGATCCATTGGGCTCATTGCCAGTTTGGGATTCAGACTGTTTCCGGGCCGGGCCTACTAGGGGTTCCCCTCAAAGAGAGGTGCCCCCGTCCTTAGGTGGAACCAGCGTCCCCTTGCTAGCAGGAAACGTTCCTCCCCCGTTAGTGGAGTGCATCTTTCACATCTCAGCTGGCGATGTTTTGCGGCCGTATAAGGACGATGCTTCGGCAACCTCGTTGCCGAAGCGACTGACCTAGACGAACGGAAGCCAAGGGCGCTACTGCGCCCGCAGTATATACATAGACCTGTTATGTGCCGTTTTCCCTTTTTCAGTGAAATTATTTATTTAGCCAATGTTTTTTTTCATGGCATCTATTTTTTTATTTAGGCCAATTCTAATCTGAAGTGCGAATTTTATGGCGAAAAAACCTCGTAAGGAGTCAGGTAGCCTAAAACCTTGCGGGGACGATTGTTGATTTTATCAACGATCCTGTCAAGCTGTTTTTGTGTTAGGGTGTCAAACGGCGTTTTTTTCGGAAGGTATTGTCTGATGAGCCCGTTGGTGTGTTCGTTGAGGCCCCCGCTCCCAGGAATGATAGGGATGCGCGAAAAAAATGTCGATGGAGAGCGCCTCCGACAAGGCACCGTGCGCCGCGAACTCCTTGCCGTTGTCCGGCATCGGCGTGTTGCGCGCCCCGGCCGGTATTCCCCGGAACGCCCGAACATCCGCCTTGTTCAGCGTGTCCGCCCGCTTGTCCGGCATTATTTTCGCCAAAAGCAACTTGGTCTTCCTGTCCACAAAGGTGGCGATATAGGCGTTTTTGCCGGCGCTTTCAATAGTGTCTCCCTCCCAATCGCCCGCCCGGCTCTTCTCTTCAACGATTTGCGGGCGTTCATCAATCGAAACGCGGCCGACTATCTGTCCCCGGCGGTCTTTTGCCCCGCTTCGTCGGCGCGGTTTTACCTGTTTTTGCCTGAAATGGTCTTTGAGCGACGGGTCTTTCGCCGTTTCCTCATAGAGATGCCGGTATATGGTTGATGTTGAAGCCTGCTTTTCCGGCCGGCCGGGGTGTTTTACCCTCAGCCGGCCTGCAATTTGGTCCGGCGACAGGTCTTTTTTAAATAGACCGGTAATCTCCCTCATCGGCGCCGCATCGCCGGTTTTGGGGCTCGGTTTGTTCTCCAGCCGTCGCTGTTCACTCGCCGCCTGAGCCTCAACGCCGGTGTAGACACCGCCTGACCCGTTGCGGTTGAGTTCACGGTATATGCTGCTGTGGTGCTTGCCCAGTATCACCGACATAAAGCTTTTGGGCAATCCCATGCCCTCCATTGCCTGTAGCGCATTCCGTTCATCCGTGGTATAGTGCGTATACGGCATCGTTTGCCTCCGATAGTTTTGTTTTGCAAC
>JAITRH010000150.1 GCA_031288495.1 Treponema sp.
TATCGCATTACAGACATCTTTTTCAGACCAATTCCACCATCTCATTTCTTTTAATTGTTTTACTATATCACAAGGAAATCTTTCCCGTATTTGTCTTGCCGGAACTCCGGCCCAGATTGCATAATCCGGAATAATCGTATTTTTTAATACCAATGAATTGGCGCCGATTACACATCCGTCGCCTATAGTAACCCCGCCCATGATTTTTACATCACTGCCTATCCATACATCGTTTCCTATGTATATACTGTTATTCTTATCGGGGGGGGGGGGGGGGTATTTATAAACGAATTAACAAAAGCGCTAAACGGATAGGTTGTCATCCATTCCATGCAATGTTCGCCTCCTATGAGGATAGTTGTTCCGAATGCGATTGAACAATATTTACCTATTTTGCAATCAGCCCTTTTATCCCAGTTCCATATTCTTGGGTTTCCGTAAGTAAAATCGCCAAATTCAATATTAGAATCAGGATAATCTTTTTCTCTACCGTTTTTTAGGAGACGCCCAACCGTTTGAAATTCTTGCAGGGGGTCCTCTTGGCCCGTTTTGTTATTATAAACATAGATTGGATGCTTTACATCCCAAAAGGTTTTTTTGCCTTTGGAGGAAGTTGTCTTTCTTAGCTCCCAATGAAAAATCGCTAGAATTTTTTTAACTATTGATTTCAGCAATTCAATATTATCTCAGCCACAAAGCCCAGGGCGCTTTCCCCTGTACCCACATACCGGTTAACTCATTTTTATCTTTCAAGGTATCCATGGCCTTCCAGAAACCGGTATGTTTAAAAGCAACAAGTGCATTATCGGCGGCTAGACGCTCTAAAGGTTCCTGTTCCAGAACAGTCGCGTCTCCGTTTTTTATATAGTCAAAAATCTTTGATTCCATTACAAAGAAACCGCCGTTAATCCACGCCCCGTCGCCGACAGGCTTTTCAAGAAAGGAACTAACCCGGTTATCACTCTCTACTTTCAAAGAGCCGTATTTTCCCGTAGGCTGTACCGCGGTCAAGGTAACCGTTTTACCGCTCTTTATATGAAAATCCAATAGATCGGGAATGTTGATATCGCTTACTCCATCGCCGTAGGTTAACATAAATCGTTCATTGCCAATACATTCTTTTGCCTTTAAAAGCCTGCCGCCAGTCATGGTTTCCCGGCCTGTATACAACATGGTTACCTTCCATGGTTCTGAACGGTGGCTGTGAATTTCCAGGGAATTATTTTTCATGTCTACGGTAATATCAGAATACCGGGTATAATAATTGATAAAATAATCTTTAATGACATGGGATTTATACCCGGTAAGAATCACAAATTCATCGAAACCCCAATGGGAATAAAGCTTCATAATATGCCAGAGGATAGGCCGTCCGCCGATTTCCACCATGGGTTTGGGCCGCAAATCCGTTTCTTCGGAAAGCCGGGTACCGTAACCGCCGGCAAGAATGACTACTTTCATAACGATATATCCGATTAAATCTTTAGTTTTGATTTACGATTTTTCAGGTTTAGGTATTTTATTTATAGAGTGAGAAATCATTACCACCGGTTTACTGTTTTGTATGGAATTAATACGTAATACTAACGAATATTCTACAATAGTTCATTTTAGGAGATAATTCTCCTGATTCATAAACATCACTACTGATGTTACAAAGACCCCTATCTTTATGGTTCTACTTTCCAACAGCCGATATTCCGTTTCTCGTAATCGAAACTCACACCCACTTTGACAAGCCGCTTAGCGCTCCCCTGCCAGGGCAGCAAGTACTCCTTACGGTAAATCTGGGCCAGGGCTTCTTCAGCGCTTCCATTCAACTTGAACTCAAAACAATACACGTATCTCTTGGTTTCTACCAAGGTATCAATGCGGCCTGCAGCTATCGTACCTCAGAACGACAACCCAAGCCCAGCATCCTGAATATCAGATGTACTATGGTCTGATAATATTTCTCGTCTTTTAATAGTATGTCTTAAGGAATCGATGCAAAAAACGATATGAGGCTCTGCATTACCGTCTCTATATCCCCTTTCATACATGCTAAGGGCAGGGATACCGCCAAGGAATTGATGTCCGTACTTGATGCCTGTACATAGTGTTCCAGCAGGGCTTCCGCAAAAGATCCTCGGACTTCCTCATTCGGATAGTCCAGGGTATATATCCGAATTCATCATTATAATCACCTATCGTCAAATACCCCGACTGATACAACACCGCCAATGCATCCATAGTATCAGCGGTAAACTTCTGAAAACATAAAGAAGCTATATCCTTTTTCTCCAGATTGAGAATATCCATCTTCTGCTTTTCTATTAATGTAATAAGAAAAGTAGGCGTACCGGTTACAAACCAATAGGTGTTGAATTTTCCCCGTTCATTAAAATGACTAATGGGCTTGTACCAACCCTATCCTGCTAAACTTCCTGCTTCAATGGCTATCCTTCTATCGCATCGTTCCACGGTGGTAAGCCGGTGGGCAATCACGATCAGCGTCTTATCCGCACTGATACGGTATATCTCATCCATGATCTTCCCTTCCGTCTCGGTATCCAATGCCGAGGTGGCCTCATCCAGCACGAGGACGTCGGGATTAGTATACAGGGCCCGGGCAATTCCTATGCGCTGTTTCTGCCCGCCGCTTAACTGAATACCCCCTTCCCCAACCCGGGTATCTATGCCCTCTCGTTCTTTTAAAAAATTCCAGATATTCGCCATTTTCAATACCTCGAGGATCCGTTCTTTTTTCACAACAGAACCAAAGGACACATTCTCTCCAACGGTCCCGTCAAACAGATAGATACTCTGGGGTATATACCCAATTTTACGTCTCCAGGATTGGATATTTGCATCGGTTACCGGTACATCATCCACATACAACCCCCCTCCCAGAGGCTTATGGAGACCGATAAGCACATCGATCAGGGTAGACTTCCCGCTGCCGCTTTCTCCCACAAGCGCCACCTTTTCGCCCTTGCGTATAAGCAGATTAATGTCTTGCAGTACTTGCTTTTCCGCAACGTAAGCGAATGAAAGATTGGTTACCCCTATGGTCCTCGTAAAGGCAAGGGCATCATTCCCTTCCCGTAGGGTTTCCTGGTGGATATCCTCATACACGATTTCAAGGGACCGCTTAAAAAAGATGATGGTATTGATGCTGCTCAGCATCCTGGTCATTGCAGGCAATATCCGGTACAAAGAAAGGGCATACAGGGAAATAACCGGTATGACGGTTTCCGCAGAACGATACCGCCATAGGATAAAGTTAACCGTCCCGATAATCAGGGCAAACCCGGTACTTTCAAGGATACAGCGGGGTATAATTCCCAATACACTGTTTATCCCCTGAGCCCGGGCAATCTTTCGGGTAAGCCCGGTAAACTCCTGAACCATACTATCCCCATTGCCTTTAAGCCGGATAAACTTAAAGTTCCCGAAGGTTTCCCCCAGGATTTGATATACCTTCTTATACGCCTCAGCTCGCCCTATTCCCTGACGCCTGCTTATGCGTAATACCGCAGTCAACACAAACAGGACCACCAAGCCCAGTATCGCCGTTAAGACCAGGGTTATCTGCCACTGGATAGCAACCATAAATCCATAAAGCAATAAAACGGTAAATGCCTCGGCAAATACTTGCAGGACATTCAACAAGAGTACTCCGGTATTGCTTGCCTCGGTAACAACATGCTGGGTTAATTCCGATGAGTTCCGCTGGATAAAGCGCAGATAGGGCAGGGCCAGATAGGTTCTAAAAAGCCGCTCGCTGAAATACCGGAACACCCCAAAGGAAAACCGGGAAAGGAGGTAGGTATAGGCCACATTATAGAACGCACGGAAAATATAAAACCCAATAATGGCAAAGCCCAGGGCAATGACAAAGCTATTTTTGTGGGTAAAATGCAAAGCATCAAAGACCTGTTTGTATAGCCCCCTATCAAGCAGATCCGTATTGGTGGCGATTGAAATAAAAGGCATGATTGCAGAGACCGCCGCAGTCTCCACCAGGGATAATCCTATGGCAAGGAACACCAATAGGATCAACTGTACCTTATGGCGGCGGAGCAGCAGGCTTCGCAAGTGCCTAAAGAATGGGCTTATCTTTAAAGCAATCATGCCCTGGGATCGGATGGTATACCCTGTTCCATGCTTCGGTTTCCCCCTCACCGTCCGTAGCGCTTAAGTACCGAGCGTGGCCCGAAAACCCCGTTCTTTTTCGTACACTTTTGCTTATTTCCATAATACTCACCGTATTTCAGTTTTATAAATTGAGACACTACCCCTGCACCCATATATCCTGCTCCAGGATAATGACACAGCGATCCCCAGACATAGGTATAACCACCGGATGCATATGGTGAGCCGTAACATCATCAACATGTATACCGGATCCTGAAGCAGTAACCTAACAAGATCAATCATTGTTAGCTGCTCAGCAACATCAGCTTGTCCCCGACCGGATCATCCTTGATCGGCCATGACGGTAAAAACAAAAAACTCAACCCCTTAGGGAGGCTCCCCGCCAGGGCCGTACCAGCGTCAGCACTACTATAACATTGACAAGGAAGGGATCTAATTCATTATGGTATAAGAAATTAGAAGTATCTTTCACAACAGTAATATTACCCTTTTATAGCGCCTGCCGCTATTGCTCCTCTTTTTGAGAACCCCCGGATTCTCGTTATAGGATGCAAGCCCCATACAAGGCAAGTTCATCCTTTGATTATTACTAATCTGTAGCACATTCCCATTGGTTTGTCTAGGTATTTTAAAAAAAATAACAAAAGACCTATCGGATAAAACGGGTAATTCCTTAACCCAGGCAAAACCCGCTTAAGCATTTCAAATCCCTGCCCCCAGGTCCCGAGCCGCATCGTATATATCCTGGTATACCCCGGGGATCTGTTCCTCATCCATACTCGCAAAAGCTACCCGGAGATAGGTTTCTCCAAAAGAAATCGTCCCTATCCCGTGTTTTGTAAGCAGTTCCTGGCGTAATGCTTCCGCGCCGATACCCGTACACCGAAAAGTCATAAAATACCCGGAATTGAAGGGCAGGGGCCGGAGGTATGGATGAGCAGGATGCGCATCAAGCAATGCTTTTACCCGCCGGTACCGCTTTTGCAGCAGGGTGTGGTACTGTTCCTTTTCAGCCTTTGACCGCTCATCCTCCAGGGTTTTCAGCAGCAGGTATTGGGCCGGAGTATTGGCGCAGGAAACCGAGGACCGGATGGCCCCCATGAGCTTTTTCACCAAGCCTTCGTACTGGCGCTCCTGTAAACCCTGGGAACCAAAGGTAATGAATCCCATCCTGAACCCCCACACATAATCTTCTTTGGTGGGGCCGTCGATTTTAACCGCCAAGATCCGCGGGTGGGCCTGGGCAAGCCCGCTGAACAGGGACTCCTTCAGGCAGTCCCCTTCATAAAAAAGCCCGAAATAGGCGTCGTCACAGAGCACAAGCACATCCGTGCCGTCTTGGGCGATTTTCCTGATACAGGCGAGCAAGGCCGCTGCTTCGGCGGCGGTAGGAGCATACCCTGAGGGGTTATGGGGAAAGTTAAGGATGAGCCGGACCGTGGTCCCGGTTTTTGCGGCCCCTTCCAGGGCATTCCTTATGGCGCTCATATCCAAACCCCAGGTCTCACCGAAAAAAGGGATTTCCCGCAGCACCGCCCCCCGGCGTTCCTGAAAAATGAGTTCGTAGTTATCCCAACAGGGGCTGCTTAGGAGGATTGGGTCTCCTTCCCCCAGGAACAGGTCCGCCATATATGCAATCCCCGCGGTAAGCCCTGGAACCACCACGGGCAGGGACAGGTTTTCAGGGCTTAACCCGGGATTGTGCCGAAGGATCCGGTCCTTCCATGCCGTGCGGACCGCTTGAATCCCCGCGGTCGGGGCATAGGCCACGGCTTCTTCCGGTTTAAGACCCGGTACCTGATCCCCGATGGCCGACAGCATGAGGGGTTTGCCCTGGTGATAGGCCATACCAATGGTGGCGTTTGCCTTATGGGCCTTCTCCTTGGCTTCCGCCCCTTGGGCGATGATTCCCTGGGGAAAATAAAGCCGCCGTCCTAATGGAGAAAGCAGTCGTCCTGCCACGGTACCCTCCAGCAAGGAGTTAAGTTCATCTGCAAGATAGTTCATATATGCTCCGTCTTTACTATTTATTAAGAATGTCCCTGTTCTGTCAATGTACCCCCCATAGCCTTCAGGATAAACCCATAGAAAAAAATAGGTACTATGGTGAAGGGAAGGCGCGTAAACCCTCAGGGTAAAAGACCCGCGATCTCAGCCTGAAGGGAGGACCCGTTCCGGGCTACGGAACCGCCGCACTCTATGTTGAGAAACCGCTACGTTCCGGGCCGAGGAACCGCTGTGTTCCAGGCTAAGGAATCACGGCGTTCTGGGTTAAGGAACTACGGCGTTCCGGGCTAGGAACCGCGGCGTTCCAAGCTGAGGAACCACGACGTTCCAGGCCGAGGAACTGGTGCGTTCCAAGCTGAGGAACCGCGGCGTTCCAAGCTGAGGAACCACGGTGTTCCGGGCCAAGGAACCACTTCATTCCATGTTGAGAAACCGCTGTATTCCAGGCTGAGGAATCGCGGCGTTCTAGGCTAAGGAATCACGGCGTTCCATGTTGAGAAACCGCTACGTTCCAGGGCGAGGAACCGCTGTGTTCCAGGCTGAGGAACCGCCGTATTCCATGTTGAGGAACCGCGGCGTTCTAGGCTAAGGAACCACGGCGTTCCATGTTGAGGAACCGGTACGTTCCATGTTGAGGAACCGGTACGTTCCAGGCTGAGGAACCGGTGCGTTCCAGGCCGAGGAACCGCGGTGTTCCAGGTTGAGGGGAGGCCCCTCCCGGCCTTTCGGGAAAGGCCGGGATGCCGCGGGCAAGCGGTCCTCATTCGGGTAAGTGGGGGCTTTCAGGTTCTGCTTGTAGGGATCCTCCATTCACCCTATACTCATTGGCTATGACAGATAAAGAGTGGTTTGAAGATGAGCACTTTTGGGAGGAGTATGCCCCCATCATGTTTGACAGCCAGCATTGGGCAGAGGTTCCTCTGGTGGCGGATAGTATCACCCGGCTCGCTCAACTAAACCTGTATGACCCCGCCCTGATGCAGCGGAATGACGCTGCCGCCGGCCCGCGGGTCCTGGATCTTTGCTGCGGGTTTGGGCGTATCACCCTGGAGCTGGCTCGGCGGGGCTTTGCCGCTACCGGGGTGGATATTACCAAAAGTTACCTGCAAACCGCAAGGGAAGATGCGGCTTATGAAAACCTGGATATTGAATTTATCCACGCCGATGCCCGTTCCTTTACCCGTCCCGAATTTTTTGATGTGGCCGTCAACCTGTACATTTCCTTTGGCTATTTTGAAAATCCCGATGACGACCGGCTCATGGTGAGCAATGCCTATGATTCCCTTAAACCGGGAGGGGCCTTTATCATAGAAACCTTGGGAAAAGAAATTGCGGTTCGGGATTTTGTGGAGCGGGAATGGTTTACCCGGGCGGGGCTTACGGTACTTACCGAGTATGCCCCGGTGGATTCCTGGGCAGGGCTTAAAAACCGGTGGATCCTCCTCAAAGAGGGAACATGGAGCGAGCGGACCTTTACCCAGCGCCTCTATGCCGCGTCGGAGCTGCGACGCTTACTCGTGGATACGGGCTTTGCGGCGGTGGAACTCTACGGCGATTGGAACAACGGGGCCTATGATAACCGGGCGCAGATGCTCATCGCGGTAGGCCGCAAATCGCCCCGGGGAGGGCCAAGGTAGAAAACCTCCGGGGACAGGGCCTCCCACGGTCAACAGGGTAAGAAATTGTGTCCGCCGATACGTTATGCTGTTTTGTAAAAGGGCGACCGCTACAAGGCGAAGCGGGCGGCCGCTGTAAGGCTAAGCAGGTGGCCGCTGTAAGGCTGGGCGGGCGGTCGCCGCACGGCTGGGCGGCTTAGAAAAGATGCTGAGTCATTCAGAGGTGTTTCTGAGCCGCCTGGAAAAGACGCCGAGCGACCTGATCCTGACTGTCCACAGATTTTCACCGATTAAGAAAGGTTAGCTACTAAAAATCGGTGTTAATCTGCGTAATCCCGGACATCCGGTCCGGCGGACCTGCGGTCCGAGGGGACCGCTTTTGTTTTCTCGCCCCTTACCCTGTTGACCCTTTGGGGCCCCGCCCGCCCTGCAGCGAGGTTTGGTTCGTCCCGCAGAAGCCGCAGCGCTTTAGTCCGATAAAGCCGCGGGATCCTGCTTCTCAAAGGAAATAAACCCCGGTTTTTGAGCGGCTTCACCCTTCTTTTAATAAAGATCAAGACCCGCCCTTTTCCCTGTCTTCCCCTGTACGGCGGGTTTATTCCGGTAGGCCCTTTAGATCCTCTTGATCTTTTCTCGTTTCTTTCTATACTTTGTTCTAGTAAGTAGACAAACTATCAATAGGTAAAGAAATGGCCTATTGATTGGGGGGTATGTATGAAGATTGCGATTAATGGCTTTGGCCGTATCGGCCGCCTCGTGTTTCAGGCGCTTGTAGGACAAGGACTGCTCGGAAAAGACAAGATCGATGTAGTCGCGGTAGTGGATATTTCTACGGATGCGAAATATTTTGCCTATCAGCTCAAATATGATTCAACCCAGGGTCAGATGAAGGCTGATATTGGCGTCAAGGGGGAAGATATTCTTGTGGTTAATGGCCATGAGATCAAATGTCTTTCAGGCAAAGGGCTCACCCCTGCACAGCTCCCCTGGAAAGACCTGGGGATAGAGTATGTCATCGAATCTACCGGGATTTATCCCAATGAGAAAGCCTACGGCCACCTTGAAGCGGGGGCGAAAAAGGTGATCATCTCCGCGCCGGGTAAGTCTGCGGATGCCCAGAAGCCCATCAAGACCATCGTCATCGGGGTTAACGAGGGCGAGTATGATGCTTCCACCCATTCGGTCCTTTCCAACGCAAGCTGCACCACCAACTGTCTTGCTCCCGTGGTGCATGTCCTCCTTAAAGAAGAGTTCGGTATTGAGACCGGGCTTATGACGACCATCCATGCCTATACCGCTACCCAAAAGACCGTGGACGGGGTCTCTGCAAAAGACTGGCGAGGCGGACGGGCCGCAGCCATCAATATCATCCCCTCTACCACCGGCGCGGCAAAAGCGGTGGGGGAAGTGCTGCCTTCCACCAAGGGCAAGCTCACGGGTATGTCTTTCCGGGTACCCACTCCTACCGGTTCCGTGGTAGACCTCACCTTCCGCTCCACTAAAGATACCTCCATTCAGGAAATCGACCAGGCCCTGAAAAAGGCGGCCGGTTCCTATCTCAAGGGTATTCTTGCGGCCTGTGATGAGGAAATCGTGTCCTCCGACATCATCCATAACGCCCATTCTTCGGTTTACGACAGCTTGGCCACCTTACAGAACAACCTTCCCGGAGAAAAGCGGTTCTTCAAAGTGGTTTCCTGGTATGACAACGAGTGGGCTTATTCAAACCGGGTGGTGGATCTCCTGAAATACATTGATAGCAGGAAATAGGGGCGAACCTTCAAGCCCGCAGGGTCTGTTTGTCCCATCCCGGCAGCAGCCCTGAGGCAGAAGATGCAAGGCTCCGCCCTTTTGGCCGGGGCCTTTTTACTATACTCAAGGAGTACTATTATGATAAAAACCGTTAAAACCGTAGACCTTAAAGAAAAACGGGTCATCATGCGGGTGGACTTCAACGTACCCATGAAGGACGGGGTCGTCCAGGATGACACCCGGATCATTGCGGCGCTTCCTACTATCCAATACATTCTGGACCAGGGGATAAAGACCCTAACCCTGATGAGTCATCTCGGGGACCCGGCTAAAGATACCAAGGCAGCCAGGGAGAAAGCGGAAAAGGCGGGCAAGAGCTTTGATGAAAAAGCCTACATCCAGGGCAAACACCGCCTTGCGCCGGTGGCCGCCTATCTTGAACAGAAGCTCGGTAAGCCGGTGATCTTTGCGGGGGAAGATTCCTGCTACGGCAAGAAAGCCTTCATCGACGCCCAGCCTGCAGGTTCGGTGATCATGCTGGAGAACACCCGGTTTCATAAGGAAGAAACCTTCAAGGATGGGGCGGAGCGGGATAAACTTGCCCAGGAGCTGGCCGGCTATGGGGATATCTTTGTCAACGATGCCTTTGGAACCGCCCACCGGGATCACGCTTCCACCGCCTCTATCGCCAAATTCGTTCCGGTTTCGGTGGCAGGCTTCCTCATGGAAAAAGAGGTGGCCTACCTTGAGCCCATTGTTACCAATCCCCAAAAACCCCTGGTGGCCATCATCGGCGGGGCCAAGGTGTCTTCCAAACTAGCGGTGCTGGAAAGCCTCCTTGAAAACGCCGCGGCCCTGATCATCGGCGGGGGCATGGCCTACACCTTCCTCAAGGTCCAGGGCCATAAGGTCGGGAAGTCTCTGGTGGAAGCGGATCAGCTGGATACGGCCCGGCGGATCCTCGACACCGCCAAAAAAGTGGGGGTGGAGATACTGCTCCCTTGGGATCATGTAGGGGCTGAAGCCTTTGATGCGGGGGCCAAGCCTGTAGCAATAGCAGGTATCGACATTCCCGATAATCTCTTGGGTTTGGATGTGGGACCCAAGACCTTGGCCAAATACCAGGAAGTCCTGGCCAAAGCCAAAACCATTGTATGGAACGGCCCGGTGGGGGTTTTTGAATTTGCCCCCTTTGCCAAAGGTACTGAAGGGGTAGCCAAACTCGTGGCAGAAGCCACCGGTAAAGGGGTCATCACCGTGGTAGGAGGGGGCGACTCGGTGGCCGCGGTGAACCAATTCGGCCTTGCTTCCCGGATGAGCCATGTGTCCACCGGCGGCGGCGCTTCCCTGGAACTTTTGGAAGGGAAGAAACTCCCCGGCATTGAAGTAACCCGGGGAAAGTAAGCACTGCGGGAGGAGCAGGGAACCTCCTGCTCCTCCTATACCACAAGGAGCGAACACGATGAGAACCTACTATATTGCGGGAAACTGGAAAATGCACAAGACCCGCGCTGAGGCGGCGGCTCTCGCCAAGGCCCTGGTAACCCGGCTCAAGGACGGGAAACACAAGTACCTGGTGGCCCCTTCCTTTACCGCCCTGGAAACGGTGGCGGCCATTGTTAAAGGGAGTAATATTCTCTTGGGGGCGCAGAACATGGCTGCGGAAGAACAAGGAGCCCATACCGGGGAAGTCTCGGTCCTCCAACTCAAGGACCTGGGGGTTCACGCGGTGATCCTGGGGCATAGCGAGCGACGGCATATCTACAAAGAAGATAACGGGCTTATCAATAAAAAGGTACAACTGGCCTTATACCACGGCCTTGAGGTGATCCTCTGTGTGGGAGAACTACTCTCCGAACGGGAAGCGGGTAAAGCCGAGGAGGTATGTGAAACCCAGACCATCCAGGGCCTTGCAGGCGTAGCTGCTGCGGACCTCTCCCGGGTAACCATTGCCTATGAGCCGGTCTGGGCCATCGGTACCGGCAAGACCGCGAGCCCGGAGGATGCCGATGCCATTCATGCCTCTATTCGCCAGGTAGTGGCAAGGCTCTATGGAGCAGAGGCGGCTCAGCAGATCCTCATCCAGTACGGCGGATCCGTGAAGCCCGACAATGCCGCCCAGCTTATGGCCAAGGAGCATATCGACGGCGCCCTGGTGGGCGGGGCGGCCCTCAAAGCGGATACCTTTGTACCGATTGCTCAGTTTCAGTAAGGTTTCACCAGAGGTTTTATGAGGGGGCTTAAGCCCCCTATCTTGTACGACGGACGAGTATGGGTTATCCGGTAGGTACGGTTCTGCATATCCACCATGGCTATGCTCGGGAAGCCAAAGCCCTCTCTCTATGTTACCTATAATAAAAATAAGCATACCCCAAGTGCAGAACCATGTTCAGGGATTACTCGAGTAACCGGTCCTTCCAAGCTCCCAAGGTTTTCTGGCGTTCCCTATGAATTGACCCTACCGGTAAGTCTTGTTATGCTGAGGGTAAAACAAGGTGTATTATGGATGTTGAAGAACCAAAAGTATCCTACATATCTAAAGATGGATTGATCTGTCCGGTATGTGAGACTTCGTTTCACCGGGAAGAACTTCTTTCCGGCAGCGGACGGCTCATTGCCGGAGCCATTACCGATGAACTGCACCGGCTCTATGAACCGTCTGCCCGATACGGGAACGTGTATCCCCTGGTGTATCAGGCTACGGTGTGTCCTGAATGTTGGTTTGCCTCGATGGATAAGGATTTTTTCCTCCTTCCTGCTCGGGCTAATGAGGCGGTGATGCGAGAGAAAGAGCAGCGGATTGCCCATACCTCCCTTATCTTTCCAGGGGTGGATTTCCATAAAAATCGGGGATTAGTTTCCGGGGCCGCTTCCCTGTACCTGGTAATCCTTGGGTATGATTATTTTTCTAAGGAAGTCTCGCCTACTATTAAGCAGGGAATCGCCAGCTTGCGGACCGCTTGGCTTTGTGAAGATTTACATGCGAAGAAGCCCGGAGCGTATTATGATTGGCTTGCCGTGCTTTTTAAGAAAAAAGCTCGGTTTTTCTATGAGGAAGCCGTAAACCGAGAACAAAACGGGACGGAACCTCTTTCCGGGATTAAAAACTTTGGCCCTGATACCGATAAAAATTATGCGTATGAAGGGATGCTGTACCTCTCTGCGCTGTTGAACTTTAGGTATGGCCCCCGGGAAGATTCGTCCCGGCGGAGGGCCTATTTACACGAGGCAAAGCGGATCATTGCCCGGATCTTCGGATTAGGAAAATCTTCCAAAGAGAAACCGGGCCCTCTCTTAGAGCACGCCAGGAATATCTACAATGATATTAATAAAGAATTGAACGAGATCGATGAATGAATCCGGGGAGCCCTGACGTCCAGGAGCGGGAGGAGAAACGGAATATCCGGCTTCTTTTGGCCTATGACGGCACGGATTTCTCCGGTTGGCAGCGTCAGGCGGGGACTCGTACCGTGCAGGGAACCCTAGAATCCGCTCTGGAGGGGCTGCATAAGCAAAAGATACGCCTCACCGGTTCAGGCAGGACCGATGCGGGGGTTCATGCCGCAGGGCAGGTGGCTCATTTTTATACGCATATACGGACTATCCCGCCTGAGCGCTTTGTTCCTGCTCTTAACCGCCTCCTTCCCCAGGATATCCGTGTCTTAGCGGCGGAGGAAAGGTGTTTTGATTTTCATGCCCGTTTCGACGCTAAATCACGGACCTACCGTTACTACCTGATCTGCGGCAGGCCAGGGCTTCCCCAGGAACTGCGCTATGCCTATCAACTATGGCGTCGTCCCCGGATAGATCGCTTAAACGGCTATGCCCGGCTCTTCAAGGGGGAACTGGACTGTTCGATATTTGCCCAAGCCAGAGACCCCAGCGGTTCCAGAAACCGGTATATATTCGGCGCATCTTTTTTTATTCAGGGGAATATGCTGGTCTTTGAAATTACCGCCAACGCCTTTTTGTGGAAGATGATCCGTTCCATCCTGGGGACCCTGCTCCACTACGAAGAACAGGGCCTTTCGCTTGAGGATTTTAAGGTTATCCTGTATGCGGGAGACCGAAGCCTCGCAGGTCCCACGGTACCGCCTCAAGGGCTTTTTTTGTGGAACATCGCCTATTACCGCTAGACAGCCCGGAAGAACCCGGCGGTTTACCAGATATATTTTAAGCCGTCTTCTTTGTAGAGGCTGATGATCTTGTTAGGGCTTACCAGAGTATAGTTATTTCGTATACATTGGTACAGGAGCATCCGTTCAAAAGGATCATGATGAGCGGCTTTCCGCGGCAAGGTAGCGCTTGCTACGGCATCAATCGGATCTAAGGGAATCAAGGTAAACCCCAGCTCCTTACAATAAGAGGGTATATCCTGTATCTCCAATGAGCCGATAACCAAGGTTCCCAAGCTCACCTTGACAGATACTTCCCATAAAGAGACGGCGCTGATGAGTATATCATTATTACCGTCTTTTATTACTTCCAGGGCAGGGGCTGATAAGGCATGGCTTTTTCCAATCGACCATAATAAGGTACGGGTATCTAATACGAAGGTCATGTTAGTCCAATTCCTCAGGGTTTATTTCAAAATTATCCCTAAATGCTATGGTTATTTTTCCGTCCAAGATACCAATCTTGCGGTTCATAACCCTTTCTTCGACATAAGGCACAATCATAGCAATCGGCCGCTTTGTCCTGCCAAATAATATACCGATCTTATTTCCTTGTTTGACGGTTTCAAGAACCTCTGAAAAATGGGTTTTAAGTTCCCCTACAGGCATTGCTTTCATAATCTCTAATATACCAATATTATGGCAACTTGTCAATGTTTTGTGCAAGATTAAACCCCCCGATTACTACTCAGGCGATGACCGCACAAGCCGAGGCGGCGGTGGATCGGCTCAGGTTTGTAGGCAAAGATAAAGGGATTGAACCGATTCACTGGGGAGCTGCAATTTCCCACACAAGGCAAGAGTCCTATGGAAAACATAGCCCCCTCGCTCTGTTTTCTAGCACCCGGTTGCACATATAGATTTTTTGCATATACCCGCAAAAAATCCCGATACATGGGCACGTTTTCGGCGTTTACACGGTATAACATGCACATTCGTGAATGGTTATACGGTTTTATGGGCGAAGCGCAACCAACTCCGAGGATACGGCGGCTTCCTGCGGTAAGGGTCTTAAGAAACCGGATGCCCCGGGTTGATCATACCGAGTCCAGGGCTTGGGCGCAGTGCTTGGCTGTTCCTGTCATGATGGCAAGCCCATGTTCCAGGGCAGGCAGGATACATTCCAGATTTTCCTTGGCAGCCCGGGGACTGCCGGGTAAATTGATGATCAGGGCTTGCTTGCGAAGTACGGCGACACTGCGGCTTACTATGGCACGGTTTGTTTTTTGCAGGCTATAGGCCCGCATGGCCTCAGGAATCCCCGGAACCACGCGTTCTGCAATGTCCATAGTTGCCTCAGGAGTATAGTCTCGGGGAGAAAATCCCGTGCCGCCGGTAGTCAGAATGAGGTCAGCTTGATGTTGATCACAGAGAATTCTCAAGTATTCTGCGAGCTCCTTTCTTTCATCGGGAAGAATCCGGTACAGGACGACTTCATAGCCCCCTTGGATGAGCATATCCCGAATAAGGGGGCCGCTCTCATCCACCCTTTCTCCTGCAAACCCTGTATCGCTGACCGTAATAATAGCCGCCCTAAATGACATCAATCGAATCTCCTTTTTCCACGGTGCCCCCCACAATAACCTTGGCAAAAATACCTTCCCGGGGCATGATACAATCCCCTACCCGCTGATAAATCTGGCAATGTGCATGACATGCTTTGCCTATCTGGGTTACTTCCAGGAGCGCATCGGCTAAACGCAGCCGAGTACCCACCGGAAGGTTTCGGAGATCGATCCCGGTAACTACGATATTTTCACCGAAATCCCCGTTTTCCACGCCTCCGCCTAATCGGTTAAATTCGGCTATCTTTTCATAGGATAAAAGACTTATCTGCCGATGCCAATTACCCCCATGGGCATCCCCTTCTATACCATACCCCTCCGCTATGCGGATCCGTCCGGGGACTTCCTGTTTGCTTACCCCTCGAACCGGGCTGATACAGACTGCCATAACCTTTCCTCCCATGCTTGTGCTCCTTTGGATGTTTCTCCCCTGATGGATTCATCATACTCGACCATACCGTTCCTGCCAATAGTATATGGGTACTCGCCCAGGATACGGGGACAGAAACGGTTGGAATGGTGGAGGTGACCGGGCTTCATCTTTTTACTTAAACCCTAGGTTCGATGGAATATGCCGGAAGCCCACGAATGAACCTTTGGGTTCACCAAGGGTGATGGTAATTTGGGTAACTCCCGTCAATTCGCGGAACCTTGTTCTCTATGATCGATCGCCCGTTTTAAAAGAGCGGTGAAACCCCCAAAAATGCGGGGGTCTTCCCTAGAGCGGAATGACCCCTTGGCTATACCCGGCGGAAAAGTTCCTGCAGGAGACCGTTCCTGTGGAACAAGCCGGACCTTTACGGACTGCACCATGGTATCATACGGGTCGAAAGTCTCCGCATCCCGGAAATCTTCTCTGGGTCTACCCTGACCTTCCCCATTGATCGGGAAGGATATCTATTCTACTATGTCAAAGTGAGGAAAAGCATGAAAGATTTAGCCCATATCAGGTCTAAAACGGCCTTTATCATTGACATGGACGGGGTTATCTACCACGGAAACCGTTTACTGAAAGGAACCTTGGAATTCGTAGAATGGCTTTCCCATAACCACAAGGCCTTTCTCTTTTTAACCAATTCCAGTGAACGTTCTCCTTTGGAACTTTCTCAAAAGCTGGCCCGCTTAGGGGTTATGGTGGCCCCAGAACATTTCTATACCAGCGCCTTGGCCACCGCAGGTTTCCTGGCTTCCCAACGTCCCGGCGGTTCGGTATATGTTATCGGTGAACCTGGGCTTATTCAGGCCCTCTACGATGCGGGCTTCACGATGAACAATGTCAATCCTGATTATGTGGTGGTCGGCGAAGGCCGGGGCTATAGCCTTGAAGCCTTGGAACGGGCGGTCCGCTTGATTACCGGCGGAGCCCGGCTTATCGGTACGAATCCGGATCTGACCGGCCCGGTGGAAGGGGGCATTGTCCCGGCCTGCGGCTCCCTGGTGGCGCCTATTGAGCTGGCCACTGAAACCAAGGCCTACTTTGTGGGTAAACCCAACCCTCTGATGATGCGCCACGGCTTACGGCGGCTTACCAGCCGGAGGGAAGATACGGTCATCATCGGTGACAGGATGGATACGGACATTGTCGCGGGAGTGGAAGCGGAAATCGAAACAATCCTGGTCCTTTCCGGTGTTACGAACATCGCCGACATCTCCCGGTTCCCCTATCAGCCAAGACATATCCTAGAAGGGGTATTTGAAATACCCGAATGAGGAGGAGTATTCAATGCGGGGTTCGGCCTGTCTCAGCCAGTCTCGCATGTATACCGAGCAGGTAGTCAAGAAGCAAACTGAGGGTAAAGATACTTCAGTTTTATCCGGGCTTCGGCAGCCGTAAGCCTCCATTTGATGTTACTGCCTTTTTCCTTCCGTACATCGTTCCACGTCTACATGCTCTGCCGCATCTCTTCCAGGGTCCTTATCCGGGCGGCCAAACCATCGTCAAACCGCAGGTTCGCTACAGCCGGACGTTATACGACATGGGGGCTAAATTTTTTGAAATTTGATATGAAGGGTATTGACAATCTTAAAGTTTTACATATATGGCTTAATAGTTTTTCAAAACCATTCATTCCGGAGGATATATTATGGATTTAGATAATATCTTAAGACAAATTTATCCTGATGAAAATCAGATAAACTGTTTGTCGGGTGTTGTTTCATCAATTGGAAACATACTTAAAAATGGGAGCAATTACCTAAAAGTTAAGAGAGTCACTCCCGCCGGTTCATTAGGTAAAAAACAATTCTAAAAAATCATTTGGAAGTTGATTGTGTTTATATTTTAGAACACAATGGGTATTCTTATGGTAATAATTTATGGGAAATTCAAAGATGTTTAAGGGAAAACCTTCCCCAAGAAACGCAATTTAAAATAAATCATCACTCAATATCATTTAAGTTAAACAAACGAATAGGATGTGTTTCTGTTGATCTTTTATCTGCCTTTGAAATTAATAGCCCGTCCCAGGTGATGGCAGTTAAAAATGGGAATGCCTATTATGGTTCAACTTCATTGTTACAGATGAAATATTTCAAAAATGTGGTTAAAAACTATAGACGTTTTAATGATTTGGTACGTTTATTAAAATTATGGAAAAATACACAGAAAATTCCTTTAAGTTCATATATGCTCGAATTGATCGTTTAAAATGCGGTATATGATACGAGGAAAGATCAAGAATTTTCATTCTTTCTTGAGATGTACTTTAGGACCATACAATCATTTACAGATGGTCGGGCAATTGTACCTGTGGATTGGGATGAATATTTCAATAATGCAGATATTAATTCTGGTTATAGTCGGAACAATTTGTGGTTAATTGATCCATCTGATCCTTTAGAAAATATTGCAGAGAATATATCCGACAAGGAAAAACAATATATTCACTCACAGGCAATAAATGGCGTAAATAATATGCATAATAATAAATACGAATTTCTATATAAATAAAGTACGCCCGTATGCACATAACAGGACTGTTTACGCTTCGCCGCCTTATGGCGGCTCGGCCTCAGCAATGCTACGCATTACTTTATAGGCGGACAAAAACCCCGGTGTGACCGGACACATCGGTAACACTTTCGAGTAGAATCAGAGCCTAATCGAAACACAGGGGGATTTGGCTATGGGCTGGAAGGAGAACGATACAATGGACAAAAAGAAAGAGTTTATTTTCAGGTGGTGATCTACAAAGTATGATAAGGGGCAATGACAACAGGGACATAAGGAAATACTATGAAATTATGTCAATAACCATAGCAATCAAATGCCCCCTTGCCATAGTACCACCCTATCCCGAAACGGGAAAAAAGACAAGGGCAAACAAAAGTACCGGTGCAGCCAGTGCGGACGGCAGTGTATCGGTGATTATCACATGACGTATCGGGGATACTTTTCCTGGGTTGTTACGATGGTCAACTTCATACTGATACGGGGAATGGGCATAGGAGCCATCAGTACCGTGCTAAAAATTAGTATCACCAACGTCTTACAAGTCCACCAATCGGGTAAATACGTGATACGACCGAAACAAACCCACTATGACTGCCTTGAAATAGACGAGTTTTTGACCTCTGTAGGAAAGAAGAAGAACAACGTAAGGTTTATTTACACATATACTACTTTAGGCAAGAGAATGGCAATTACCTATAGACAAAAATGATATTGTAAGGTATTCTCCCTAGTCAAGAGTGGCACAAACATGGATAAAATAAAGGTAACCGTTCACCAGGAAAACGGAACAAGAGAGTACTTGATTAAGTCAAAAATATTGTCTATACCTGAGAAGTGATTTGGGAAAAGGTCGCGGCCGATCGGTTAAAAATCATTGAAGAGCAG
>JAITRH010000165.1 GCA_031288495.1 Treponema sp.
TGACCGCCCAACAGGCCGCCCGGATTGCCGCGGCAGCTCAGGTGAAAAAGCTCGCCCTGATTCACTACAGCCCCCGGTATACCGAGTACAATCTGAAACAGCTTCTGCAAGAAGCCCAGACCATTTTCCCGGATACCCTGCTCTCCCGGGATCGCCTGGTATTTCCTATTGCATATAGGGACTAAACCGAAACCCCGAAGCGTGGTTCCCACGGTCAACAGGGTAAGGGGCGAGAAAACAAAAGCGGTCCCCTCGGACCGCGATTACCCAGCTGGTTCGTCCAAAACATCCGCTTCACCGGTGTCGGGCTTGAGCCCGCAATCCGGGTCGAAGGTTAGTTCGCCATCAGGGGACACAATTCCTTACCTTGTTGGGTAGCGGCATGGTTCCCCATGCCCCTTGAGGGGAGAAACCCGGATCATTCCTAGCGGGGAAGGAGCCGCCGGGGTGAGGGGAGGAAGCGCGGGAACAGGCCCTCCCTTTTACCTGTGCGGCCCATGAGCACCACAGGGCGCACACCCCGAAGTTGCTGCATGGACAGGGATTTAAAAAAGCCCATCGGATAAGCGGAAGTTCTGGGGGGCCAGCGTTTCCCAGGGAGAAGGTTCCAGCACATCCTTATCAATCTGGATGTATATCTGCGGTTCATAATCAGGCTCAGGGTGAAGGCTATTGCGGGAATTGAGGAATGCCAAATTAACCACCTCAGAACGAACCAAGGTTTCGGGATTTCGGGTAAGGGTATCCCAGGCCCGGGCAGACTCGGTGTACAATCCCATGGCTTGAGAACGGTACCGGTTGTCTCCGGTCTGTTCCGTCAGCGCCTCCAGGGCTACCCCCAAATTATTCCAGACCACCATGAGGCGTTCCACCAATTCCAAATGGTCCGGCCGCTCATTGGGAAGCAAGAGGGTAAAACGGATCCGGTCGGCATGCAAGAGATCCAGCAAACGGCTGTAATACCCTTGGGCAGTAAAATAATCTCCCCGCATATAGGAAGCGCTTCCCAGGGCATTGAGCAGCCGCCGATTTAAGGGGATCTCCGAAGATGCGGCAAAAAACCGCTCCAGCGCCGGGGCCCATTGCCGTTGATGATAGTGGGCGGCGCCCATGCGGTACTGTACTTCAGGAGGGGCCCAGCCGTTCTGCTCGGATTGTACATAATACTCCAGGGCCCTGGCCATATTCCCCTCTTGGGTGAAATAAGCCAGATCCCCCAGGTCTGCATAGAGCCGGCCAAATTGGGGGGAACGGGAAAGGATCTGCCGGTTTACCCCGTCTTCGTACAATCCAAGCCCTTTAACCAGATGTTCTTCAGCGGCAAAGAATTCCTTCTGATTCATTAATAACTGGGCATATTGTCGCTCCGCATCAATGCGCATGTTTAACCGCTGCACCGGTTCTTCCCTGACTGCATCAAAGGCCTTAAGAGCCCGTTCCAGGGTTATCCGTTCATCGGTTACATTGTCGAAATAGTTATAATACCGGGCAAGATGATAATGGGGTTCCGGTAACGCAGGATCCGCTTCTGCGGCTTTCGTCAAAATATCCCGGATGCCGTCGATATAGCTGATATATTCATTAGGAACCCCCCGGACTTCTTGGAGCTTTTTATCCAGCAAATACCCCCCGAGTTCCGCTAACGCACCGGGGCTAATTTTTGTTCCCCGGTTATCCATGAAGTAGGCCTGCAGAGGAAGGACTTCCTTTAAATTGTCGGTCCGGATAAAGTACTTCAGCATCCGCTCTACCACCGGATCAACCCAACCGTACCGTTCCAGATACCGGGCATAGGCATCCCGGGCATCTTCATACCGCTTGGGGTCTATAGTACCCCAGGCAAGGGCATTATCCCCTACGGCGAGGAGCCCCTCCTTATCATCCGCCGCATAATCCAGGATATTTCTTCGCAGGAGGCTATCCGCTTTGGCGTAATTATTGAGATGATTCGTTTCCATGGAGGCATAATCCAGGACGCCCTGCTTATCCCGGGGAAAATACCGCAGGAGTTCCTCGTACTTCTCTTCCGCATAGATATACTGCCGGGCGTCCCTGAACCCTTCAGCGTATCGATAAAACCACTTCCGTAACGGATGAATACGGAGGGCTTCTTTAAACCCTTCGTTTGCCTGACTATAGTTCCCGGCATGGAGCTCTGCATATCCCTTCTTGTACACCAAATCCGCACGGATTGGGGTATAAACAAAGCGATAGGCTAAATAGCCTAGAGAAACTACCACCAGGGCAATGATCAGGAAAAGCCGGAATAGGGGCAGGAATTTATGGACAAAAATATAGGAAAAATCAGCATGGGCTGCTTCCCGGGCTTCCCCGGTCCTTTTCTCAAAGTTCTTGGGTATGATGATAATTCGCCCCAGAACTTTCCCCACCAAGGGAACCATTTCTTTAACCGATGCGCCTTTGACCAGGGATTTTATCAACTTGGACATCAAGGCCGGATCTACCGCCT
Source organism: Treponema sp. (assembly GCA_031288495.1). Taxonomy (GTDB): domain Bacteria; phylum Spirochaetota; class Spirochaetia; order Treponematales; family Breznakiellaceae; genus JAIRLU01. Next base: position 2,471 of record JAITRH010000165.1, read on the forward strand.
GTTCAGCGATTGCCTCTTCGCAGGCAATACGCAGATTCAGGGGATACGATTCCAAGGTCTTGTTAAGGGAGACCAATTCTTCATCGCTTAATTCAATTTCTTCCACATCCGGCGAAGGTTTGATCGCCGCCAGATCCTCATCTAAGGACCCTAAAGAAAATGGAGGGGAACCTCCAGGACCCGGTTCCCCTGAACCAGTCTCGTCTCGAATTTTAAAGGGATCAAAGGTATCCGGGGGTAATCCTTCAATGGAGTTGTCCTGTTCTTGATTAAAGGGAGGGAATACCGGATTATTTCCCAAGCTATCCGATGCGACCTGGAAATCATCAGGCAGGGGGGGGGCAAGATCATCCGAGGAAATATCCTCTCCTGAAGAAGGAGCCTCCTCGGAGACCGCATCCCATGTAGGGGGAGGGTTCTCAGACTTCAGGGCATCTTCCAGATCATCAAAAGAAACGTCCTCTGCCGGAGGAAGATCCACCTTATCGGGGCCCGCATCCTCTTCTGATGGCGGGCCTTGAGGCTTAAGGACATCTTCCAGATCACCAAAAGAAACGTCCTCTGCCGGAGGAAGATCCGCCTCATCAAGGACCGCATTCCCTTCGGATAGCGGGGTCTCAGGCTTCAAGGCATCTTCCAAATCATCAAAAGAAAAATCCTCTGCCGGAGGAAGATCCACCTCATCGGGGACCGTATCCCCTTCGGATAGCGGGGTCTCAGACTTCAAGGCATCTTCAAGATCGGCGGAGGAAGTGTCCTCTACCGGAGGAAGATCCGCCTCCTCGGGGCCCGCATCCCCTTCAGGTGGCGGGGTCTCAAGTTTCAGGGCATCTTCCAGATCATCAAAAGAAAAGTCCTCTGCCGAAGAAATATCCGCCTCATTGGGGCCCGTATCCTCTTCGGATAGCGGGGCCTCAGACTTTAAAGCATCTTCAAGATCGGCGGAGGAAGCGTCCTCTACCGGAGGAAGATCCGCATCCTCGGGGACCGTATCCCCTTCGGATAACGGGGTCTCAAGTTTCAAGGCATCTTCCAGATCCGCAAAAGAAAAATCCTCTGCCGGAGAAAGATCCACCTCGTCGGGGACCGTATCTCCTTCGGATGACGAGGCTTCAGGCTTTAAAGCATCTTCAAGATCGGCGGAGGAAGCATCCTCTACCGGAGGAAAAGCCGTCTCATTGGGGACCGTATCCCCTTCGGATGGCGGGGTCTCAGAGTCCTGGGGATATTCCCTATCCGGGATGGAAGCCTCTTCCTTTTCAGGAATGAGCATCTCAGGAACATTCTCTTTAGGAGCTTCCTCGGACGCTATAGTGGCGGGCAAGTCAGGGCTGAATAAATCACCAAAATCAAAATCCTCGTCATCCCAATCAGCATCATCATTCCACTCGAGTTCCGAGGAAACCTCGGGTGCTTGGGGAGCGGTATCCGGCGGAAGCTTCGTACTTTCAACCGGATCAGGAACAGCACCGGTATCACCGCTGTTTTTAGGAATTGGTCCCGGTTCTTGTGGAGGAGAGCCTAGGGGTACATCGGAATCAGGCAAAGGAAAATCTTCTGGGGGAATGTTTTGTTCAGCCAAAATAAGAGCTTCCTTCCCAACGTTACGAAAGGAGGTTTTAAATGCTTCCAATTCTTGTAATGACGGCATATTAAGATATTGAGCTATCCACCGATAATTGTAAATAGTTTATGAAAACGATTACGGTTATAGGGCTCCTTATGCTTATTATCGGCACTATTGGGGCGGTAGATACAGAATCTTATCAATTTATTGATCATTTATTAAGTCTCGGCGAGCCGGGGCGGCCGCAGGTATTTGAAGACGGGGTTATCTTTACCGCTCCTTCTTCCTACCGAAGGGTGGGGATTGCCTTTGCCCATGAGGGTTTTGCTCAAGTGTATTGGTTTCGGAAGCTCCTATTCCCCAAGGATAATCCCACCCTACAGGAAGAAAAGCAAAAACAGCCCCTTTATACTGATTCGGGGATCTTGTTCCACGTGTATACCCTGCCTGAGCATATCCGGGAATTGGAATATCGCCTCATCATAGACGGCCTTTGGACCATTGATCCGGGAAACCCGGAATACCGAATGGATGCTTCAGGCCTGACCCATTCGGTGGTGTCTATTCCTGATTTAGCAAAGTCCCCTTCTACCTTTGACGCTCCCCCGGGAAGTCTCAGCTTCAGCTATACGGGGCCCCCCGGAGAGTCGATTACCGTGGCAGGCAATTTTAATGGGTGGGATCCTTTTATGTATACCTTATCAGAAAAAACTCCCGGCTCCTATTCCCTCACCCTCCCCCTGCCGCCGGGAACCTATCAGTACGTGTTCTTTCACCGGGGGCAACGGATCCTGGATCCTCATAACCCCAACCGGGTGTATACTAAAGACGGAAAAGTTGCCTCAGTGGCGCTTATCCAGTAATCTGCGTAACCATCCTTTCAAATTCGTCTACCTGGGCTGCGATAATCCCAATACCCTGCCTCCAGAAAGCCTCATCTTCCAGGGTGAACCCTACAGCCTGAGCTACGGTTTCAGCGGAAGCCCTCCCGGTAAGCCTGAGGAGATCCCGATAAACAGCCCTAAAACCAGGACCGGCGGTTCTTGCCCTGGCATAGAAGCTCAGGGAGAAAAGGAGTCCAAACCCATAGGGGTAATTATAAAACCCTAAGGCAGGATTGTAGTAATGGCTTTTTACCGCCCACATATAGGGATGCAGCCGCTCAGGATCAAGGCCCTGGGCATAGGTTCTTTTTTGGGCATCCCCCATAAGCTCACAAAGCCCTTCAGGGGAAAGTTCTCCTTGAGCCCGGCGCTGAAAGAGGGCTTCCTCAAAATAAAACCGGGACAGAATATCCACGATAACCTGGCAGCTATTTTGCAGGTTTCCTTCCATGAGGGCCAGGCGTTCCTGAAAGGAAGCGTGCTGCAGGGCCCCTTCAAAAACCAGGGTTTCCGCAAAGATACTGGCCGTCTCCGCTAGAGTCATGGGATACCGGGCAAGACTCCAGGAAAGATCCTTGACCAGTTCATGGTGCCAGGCATGACCCAATTCGTGGGCTACGGTGGTAACCCCATCAAAAGAACCATCGAAGTTGCAGAGGATCCGGGATTCTCCTGCCAGGGGAAAGTCCGTGCAATAGGCCCCTCCTATTTTACCTTCCCGAGGCTCCGCATCTATCCAGGAAAAGGCAAAGGCATGGCGGGCAAAGGTCCCCATACCAGGATCAAAAGCATCAAACTGTGTTGCGATAAAATCCGTCCCTTCCTCCCAGGTCCATTGCCGTTCTGGGGCTGCACCGGTACGGGGCACGGGCGCAAAGAGATCGTAAAAAGCGCACACCGGAAGCCCCAGAAGCCGGGCCTTAGCCTGAAGATACCGGCGAAAGAGGGGAAGGGCGCCCTCCATGGCGGCGATGAGAGCCGCGAAGGTCTTTTCACTGATGCGGGACTGGAACCGGGATTTTTCCAGGGGTGATTTCCAACCCCGCCGGGTTTCCAGGGTGATAGCCGTCCCTTTCACTCCATTGAGGGCCGCAGCAAGGGGAACTGCCAGGGACTTCCAGGCTTCCAATTCCGCCTTATAGGCCTGTTCCCGGATATGCCGATCCGGGCTATGGGCCAGGTCCCGGAGGCTGATGAGGGTTTTCCATTCCCCCGCAGCCTCATCCCAGAGCACCGTCGCAGCGGAAGAGAGGGCCTCATGGAGCCGGGTCCAGGCATTTCCCCCGGAGCGGGAAAGGTCATTGGCCAAATCTTCCATATCGGGGCTCATCTGGAACGCGGCCTTTTCCAAGGACTCGGTAATAAAGAAAGCATAGGGCTTCAAGGCGTCTTCAGCTTCAATCCATTGCAGCGCCAGCCCTTGCTGTTCTTTCAGGCAGTTCCTAAACAGGACCCTCCCTTTTTCCAAGGGTAAAGCAGCCGCTTCAAGGGCGTTAATCTCCCCCAAAGCCCGTTCATCCCGGGTATCGGTGGTGTAGATAGCCTCTGCATAGGCTTTAAGGTTTTCCGCAAGCCCCGCAGCGGCTTCATAGGCGTGTATCAAGCCCAAAAACGCTTCTGGGGAAGAAAGGGGAGTCCCTAAACACCCCAGAAGGGCGTGGATTCGTTCATGGAGGAGCGCTTTATCCCGGGCATATTCGGGAGCATCAAACGACGGGTAGATAGTGGTGAGCTTCCACCGAGGTTTCCCCCCCATTTTTTCTATTGTTTCCATTTGTATCAGTATATTCCCCGAAGAAACCTCAGGCTAGAGGGCTATCCCCGCTCATTATGACATATGTATAGATAAAATGTACGGAGGTGATCCACAAAGTATGATGGGCTTTAAACGGAGCCGTAATTGATGCAAAAAAAGCCCTAATGCCTTCCAATGGGTAAACAAGGTCTTGGAAAAACAGCAGGTCCTGCGAAATACCCGCCGTATCCAATGCCTCGGCAGGCACTTATTCCCCGCTATCCCCACCGGGTGCTTCTTTCCTACTTCATGGTTGTCTTCTCCAAATACCGATAAAAAACTCTCCCAACGGTC
>JAITRH010000199.1 GCA_031288495.1 Treponema sp.
CACCACGGTCAACAAGGTAAGGGGCCGGAAAACAAAGGAGGCCCACCGATTAAGGGGATTACACCGCTGGTTTGTCCAAAACATCCGCTTCACCGGTGCCGGGCTTGAGCCCGCCGTCGGTGGACACCATTCCTTACCCTGTGGACCGGGGGAGTCCTCCCCCGGTTCCTGCTTAGAACCGGCCCCGGTTCTTATGTGGAACCGTCCCTTCCGGTGCAGGGTTCAAATATGCCTTCGCCGCTTCTTTCACCGCCTCCTCAATCGGGCGGTAGGTCGTATAGGTGCTAATCCCCAGGGTACGGAACCGGTTCCTGGGGGCTTCCCCTATGCGCAGAGCTATAACGCCGTTACAGTCTCCGATGGTTTTTACCATAGTATCCATGAGGTTTTCTTTTGCCCCCCGGTCCCCGGTACAATAGGTGAGGGCCTTCCTGAATTCCTTAAAACGGGCTTCACCGTCCTGCCATTCGTAGATGTAGAAGGCCTCGGCATGGCCGAAGTGCTGATCCACCAGCACCCCGCCTCGGGACGAGACGGCAAAGCGCAGCGTCCTGTCCGCAGGGACGGCTTCTAAGCCGGCGGTTCCGCTCCTGTCCGTTGCGAGGATTGCTTCGGCAGTTCTACCCTCCGCCTCTTCCCCCAGTTCCCCGGAACGGTCCCAATCCAGAGTACCCGCCGCGTCCGCCCGGCAGCGGCGGCAGTGATACATCTGGGGGATCCGGGATGCGCAGCTCTTACGCAAGTCCATGATTTCCCGGCTGCTCAGCATGGACGCCTTTTCAAAGGCGGTGCCTGCTACCGGAATGAGCTGCATGATATTGAAGAGATCCGCCCCCAGTTCCCGCACCTTCTCCGCTATGGCCGGGAGCTGATCCGCGTTAATACCCTTGAGGGCCACCGCATTTACCTTGCAGACCATCCCGAGCTCCCGCAGCCGGCGTATCCCTGCCAGTTGGTTGGCCAGAAGCAGGGCCGCCCCGGTTTCCCCGGTGTACCGTTCACCCTGATAGTCCACATGGCGGTAAATCTGCGCCCCTATCCGCGGGTGAAGGGCATTCACCGTTACCGTTACATGGGAAACCCCCAATCCGGCAAGCTCCTCCGCATAGAAGGGGAGCAGGAGGCCGTTGGTAGAAAGGCAGAAGATCGCCTCAGGATCGGATCGCCTGATAAGGGTCAGGGTTTCCCGGGTCTTTTCAAAATCCGCAAGGCTGTCCCCGGGACCGGCTATGCCCGCTACGGTAATCTCCGGCATAAGTTCCTTTGCCCTGAGGTACCGTTCCAGGGCCTTAGCCGGGGACGCCGCCGCCGCGGTAAGACCGGGACGGCTTTCATTGGTACAACCGTACATACGGATACAGTAATTACATTGGATATTGCAGTGTACCGCTACGGGCAGATGGATTCTCCCCTGGGTGCCGCCGCATCCGGAGAAGCAGGGATGCGCCGTGCTTTTCCGCAGGTTGAGAGCCCTGCTCGTTTCCTGAATCACCGGGGCCGTTTCCCGGATCTCCGGGGACTCTTCGGGTTCCGCTGCCCCGGGAGCCCCGCCGCGGTAATAGTTCCGGTAGAGCTCTTGCCTGAAATGGCGCTCGGTTTCCCCCAGGATGGTATTGGTGATCCGGTCAAGCAGGGTTAATCCCCCATAGCCCAGAGTACGGATACGCTGCCCCCCTACCTGATCGTGGATAGGGAAGGCGCAGCGTACCAGGGGTATGCCCAGACGCTCCTCTATGCGCCTGCCCTCTGAACTGCCGATGAGTATATTCACCCCATAGTCCCCGGCCAGTTCCTCAAGGGCGTCAAAATCACGGTCATCCATAACCGCGGTCTTTTGATCCCCATGAAATTCCCTGACGGGGGCCAGTTCTTCTTCCAGCAGGGCCGTAAACCCGGGGCAGGGGGAACCGGTCAGGGCAAGCGCGGGGAGGGCCCCGTTTTCCATGAGGAGCCGGCAGAGGGAATAGACAAAATCCGGTTCCCCAAATACCGCCGCCGCAATACGGGCGTTGTACTTGTGGGAATCCACCATGGCATCCAGATACCGGCCCCGCTCTTTTCTTAAGTCTTCCGTAACCCGTCCCCCCAGGTCTTCCAGCAGCCGGATCAGGCGATCCGTATCACGGAGCCCTATGGGAAGGGGGGAACGCAGCAGAGGAACGCCGTAGGCGGCTTCCAGATAGCGTCCGGGGGAACAGTCCTCTTCGATGAAGGAACTCAGTTCAATGGTACACCGGGCGCCGGCCATAGAGGCGATCTCCTCAAGGCCGGTCCCCGCGGCGGAAAGACGACGGTACACCTGCTCGTGGGGGCCGTCCAGGTTCTCCGAAAGATCCGGGAGGAGGGTTACCCCTAGGCCCATCTCTTTGAAAAGACCTTTAAGGAAGCGGGTATCCGCGGGGCTTATCATGCCGGTGATGATATTCACCCTGTCCTTGAACGGCCCCTTCATTTCGGTCTGCTCCACCAGCGCCCGCAGGGCCCTAAAAAAACCCTCGTACTGGGTACCTCCGTATCCGGGAGAGTGCACGGTGATGATCTTGGTACGTACCTGGGGGCGCTCTGTAAGAAAATCCCGGACCATTCTATCCACATCTTCCCCTATGGTTTCCGCAAGGCAGGTGGTAGAAAGCCCTATTACCTGGGGATCGTAGAGTTTGATGAGATTATCCAGCCCTTTCACCAGGTTCTTCTCCCCGCCGAACACCGTCCCCTCCTCGGTGAGGGATGAGGATGCAATATCCACGGGTTCGTTATAATGGGTGGCCATGTGCCGCCTGATATAGGTGGCGCAGCCTTGGGAGCCGTGGAGTATATTCATACAGCCCCGTATGCCGCAAAAGGCGCCGACACTTCCCATGGGCATACACATCTTGCAGGGATTGCTATTCAAATGAACAAGATTCTTACGCATCATCCTTTCCTATAAAAATTGCCAAACCGGGCTATTCATGGAAAGATGAATCTCCCGCATAAAATGAGCCGTCCCTTCGTAACCTGCCAGGGCGTGTTTGCGCTCGTGGTTATGATCGCAGAAGGCTATGCCCAGCTTATAGGCCAGGGGCCGTTCCTTAACGCCGCCGACCAGAATATCCGCCCCCTTCTCCCGCATAAACGATGCCAGTTCCGCGGGGGTGGCGTCGTCCAGGACTACCGCATCATCACCCACGAGGCTTCCGATGATCTCGTAATCCTCCTTTTGGCCGGTCTGGGTTCCCACTACCACGGTTTCCATGCCCAGGGAGGTAAACTGCCGGATAAGGGAGATTGCCTTAAAGCCGCCGCCCACATAGACCGCCGCTTTCTTCCCCCTCAAATGGGGAAGGTATCTTTCCACGAGGGGCTGTAAAGCCGCTTCCTGCTTCCGGCAAAAGGCTTCCGCCTTCTCCCGGGCCGGCTCATCCCCCAAGGCTTCGGCTATACGCAGCAGCGAGGAAGAGGTATCCCCAATGCCGAAGAAGCTGACCTTGATATAGGGGATACCCATCTCTTCCTCCATACGCCTGGCCAGGTAGGTCATGGACCCCGCGCACTGTACCAGGTTGAGCTTTGCCCCGGGCGCCCTGATGAGGGTTTCGTAGGATGCGTCCCCCGTAACCGTAGATACCACCGGTATACCCAGGGCTTTCAGATAATTGGCGATGATCCATATCTCCCCGGCAAGGTTAAAGTCCCCAAGGATGTTAACCCCCCTGCCGGCGTTTCCCACGGGCAGGGCGTGGGGGCGTATCAGTTCCATGATGGCATTGCAGGCCATACGGTAGCCGAAGGACTTGTTCCCCGAAAACCCCGGGGACTTTACCGGAATAACCCGTATAGCGTGGCGTTTTTCCGCAGCCCGGCACACCGCTTCTACATCGTCCCCGATAACCCCCACAATGCAGGTGGCGTAGATAAAGATAAGCCGGGGGTGGTACTGTTCCGCGGCCTCGTCAATTGCCCGGGTCAGTTTTTCCGTTCCGCCGAAGACTATATCCTCTTCCCGCAGATCCGTAGAGAAGCTCTGGCGGTAGAGTTCACTCCCGCTTGAAAGGCTCCCCCGGATATCCCAGGTATAGGATGCACACCCTATAGGGCCGTGGACTATATGGAACGCATCGGTGATGGGGTTCAGCACTACCCGGGCGCCGCAGTATACACAGGCGCGCTGGCTCACCGAACCGGAGACGCTGTTCTTGTCGCACCGTATCCCCGCGCCCTCTTTGCCGCGGCCTATGGAAACCTTCCGTTCCTCTAGTATTTCTACTGCTTCCATATCCTTATCTCCTACATGACCAGTTCCAGGTCTTCATCCGCCGCGTCCCTGTCCTGGCGGTCCATCAGCGCCTCGGTGATCTTTTCAAAGAGCCGCAATGCCCCCCGGTACCCAAGCAGGGGGAAATAGGAGTGGGCGTACCGATCCAGGATAGGAAAGCCCACCCGTACAAAGGGAATATCCTCGGCCTTGGCGATCTGCTTGCCGTAGGAAGAGCCCAGCATAAGGTCTACCCCGTCGTTCTTGATCCACTGATGAAGGTCAAAGAGATCCGCGGAAGCCTTGGCGGTACAGCCGGCAAGGCCGTACCGGGAGAAAAGGCCCGTGGCCTTCCGCACAAAGGCATCGCCGGGTGTACCGGTCATAACATATTTGGGTATCATGCCCATTTCGAGCACAAAGCCGGTGAGGGCCAGCACGGTGTCGGGATCCCCGAAAACCGCCACGCATTTCCCTGAAAGGTAGAAATGGGCGTCCAGGATCACATCGATAAGCTGGCCCCGTTCTTCCTCAAGAGCGTAGGGAACTTCCCGACAGGCCCAGCGGGAAAGGGCTGTGAGCAAGGTATCGGTGTTCTCTATCCCGATGGGCAAAGGCACAAGATCATAAGGAACGGAGCACTGCCGGCTTAAGACCTCCGCCGGTTCTTCGCTGGTCAGTTCTCCCAGGGCAAAGACCCGGGGGCAGTCCCCAAGGCTCACGATCGCTTCAATTGTGGTCCCCCCGGGAGGATACATGACATAGTTCCCCGTCATGGGGGCATCCATCACCTCGCTCGTATCGGGGAAGAGGATAAAGGGAATCTCCATGAGCGTGAAGAGCCGCTTGAGTTCCCGCATATCCCCCGGATTTACAAAACCGGGGAAGACTCCCACCCTGTCATGGGGCTTCCCCCGGGATTTACTCAGGTATCGAATGAACCCCGCCATCATATTGTAGTAGCCGTTGATATGGCTTCCCACATAGCTCGGGGTATTGGTATGAACCACGAGCTTGCCCGGGGGAATTTCCATGTCCTGAATATACGCATTGAGGTCGTCTCCGATCGTTTCGGAAAGACAGGTAGTATGCACCGCAATGATGTCGGGATCGTAGATATCGAAGATATTCTTCACCGCGGTTTTAAGGTTACTGCCGCCCCCGAAGACCGACGCCCCTTCGGTAAAGGAACTGGTAGAACCTATAGCGGGCTCTTTGAAGTGCCGGGACAGGTAGGTCCGGTGATAGGAACTGCACCCCTGGGAACCGTGGCTGTGGGGCATACAGCGGTGTACCCCCAAGGCGGCATAGAGGGCGCCCACAGGCTGACAGGTCTTGCAGGGATTTATCCGCAGGGCGCTCCGCTGGTAGATCTCTTGGGGCGTGAGGTTAAGCATCGGTGTCCTCCTTTACGGCAGCTTCCAGCATGGGCTTATTCTTCCAGGGCGGGGCAATAAGCCTCCAGGCAGGGGCATAGATCCCCATAGTAATATCCCGGGCAAAGTTGACGGCCCCCTGGAACCCCGCATAGGGCCCCGAATAATCGTAGGAGTGAAGCTGCCGCGACAAAACCCCCGCCTTTTGCAGCATGTATTTATCCTTGATGCCGGAGAAGAAAATATCCGGCTTGAGTTGGGCAAGGAATGCTTCCGTCTCGTAATGGTTAAGATCGTCCACCACATAGGAGCCGGTTTTCATATCGGGAATGAGCCCCCGGTAATCCTCCAACTGTATCGTGCCTTTCAGTTCCGCATAGCGTTCCGGTGTCAGATAGGAATGGTACGCGGCCTCGTCCTTTTTTACCACCAGATGTTCGATGTTCTTGTTATCCGCATCTTCCTTGATGGTAGGGATCACCTTGCGGCCCTCGTAGTCGTCGCGGTGGGCAAACTCATGCCCTGCAAGAACCGTGGTAACGCCGAAATCCGCCAGGAGGTACTGGTAGTGGTGCGCCCGGGATCCTCCCACATAGAGGGCGGCTGTTTTACCCTGGAGCTTTTCCCGGTAGTAATCCCGGGCCTCCGTAATCTGGGCCAGTTCGTCGGCGATCACCTCCTCGGTGCGCCGGATCAGATCCTCATTGCCGAAATAGGCCGCTATTTCCCGCAGGGAGACCAGCGTGGCGTCTATGCCGATAAAGTTGATCTTGAGCCAGTCAATGCCGTACTTGGTCTTCATCATCTCGGCAATATAGTTGATGGATCTATGGCACTGAACCAGATTGAGGTTCGCAAGATGCGCGTTTTTCAGTTCCTCGTAGCTGCCGTCCCCGGTCATCACCGACACGACCTCGTAGCCTATGCGCTTGAGGAGCCGCTCGGTTTCCCAGCCGTCGCCGCCGATGTTGTATTCACCGAGAATGTTCAGCGCATACCGGGTCTTGGGGGCCTTATCCCCGGTACCGATAACCCGGCGCATCAGGGTGTTGTTGGCGATATGGTGGCCTGCGCTCTGGCTTACCCCCTTGTAGCCCTCGCAGCTATAGGCCATACACTGGATGCCGTAAAGCGTTTCGGTTTCCGCGGCTACCGCATGAATATCATCACCGATAAGCCCTACAGGACAGGTAGAACAGATCATGATACACCCAGGATGAAAGATATCCACCGCTTCCTTGATAGCCTGCCGGAGTTTCTTTTCACCGCCGAATACGATATCCGGTTCCTGCATATCCGTAGAAAAACAGTATTGGATGTAAGCGCCGGTCTCGGAGCGCGCCTTGTTCCGCCGGGTTCCCCAGGCATAGTAGCTGCACCCTATAGGGCCGTGTACCAGGACCAGCACATCCTTGAGGGGGCCAAGAACCACCCCCTTACACCCCGCATAACAGCAGCCCCGCATGGTCATGATCCCCGGTATGGTCCGGTTATTGGCGGCGATATGCTGATCCGGCTTTGTCTCGTCTACCTCGACTATATGTTCCTTCCGGTTTTTATAGACCCTGGCGCTGTACTTGTCCAGCACGGTGGTTTTAACCTTATTCACTTGCACCTCTCCTCATGTTTAAAGTCCGCTTTCCCCGGTGCGGACCCCGTAGGTCTCGCCGGCGGGGAGTATAAAGATCCTGCCGTCCCCGGGATTCCCGGTCTGGTTTACCCTGATGATGGTCTTTACCGCCAGTTCCACCTGATCATCCTCGATAATCAGGGTGAAGAACCGTTTGGGGATAAGCCGCATGCTTTCGGTAAGGGCTTCCCCTACATCGGATACGGGGAGTTCCCCGGTATTCACCACTATCTGAAGGGTGAGCGGATCCAGGTGTTTCTTCCCCCGGCCGAGGCATGGACGGCAGAGAAAGGCCGGAAACCCCGCATTGGCCAGAGCTTCCTTGGTCTCGTTCACCTTATTGGTTCTGATAAAGGTCATTACTTCTTTCATGGCGCCGTCCTACAGGCCCTGCTTGCCGGTGCTGATGGTATAGGCATCCACCACAGGGCTGATAAAGATCCGGCCGTCCCCATAACGGCCCTTGTCGCCGGTTCTCGCATTCCGCATGATCACCTTCACGACATCATCTTTATCCTCGTCATTGATCACCATAAGCAGCATCTCCTTGGGTATCTCGTCATAATGAACATCCCCAACGGCAATTCCCTTCTGTTTGCCCCGTCCAAAAACATCCATCTTGGTAACCGCGGGAAAGCCCGCCGCCAGTAATTCGCTCAAGACTATTCCTACTTTTTCAGGCCGTATAATCGCCCGGACCAGTACCATACATACCTCCTAAAAATCAGGGGTCCTCCGGCAATTCCGGCTGGATTCCCGGAGGTTTCCCCTATAAAATCGATTCAATAGACCCCTACGCATCCATAAGGCCGTGTTCCATAAGCAGGGCCTCAAGCCTGTCCTGACTTAAGGGCTTGGGAATAACGAACATACCGTTGCCATCAATGTTCTGCGCCAGGGTTCTATACTCGTTAGCCTGGTTACAGGTGGCATCGTAGTGGATTACGGTCTTCTTGTTGATCTCCGCCCGCTGTACCATATTGTCCCGTGGAACAAAGTGGATCATCTGGGTTCCCAGTTCCTGGGCAAAGGCTTCGACCAGTTCCTTTTCCCCGTCCACCTTGCGGCTGTTACAGATAATGCCCCCAAGCCGGCAGCCGCCGGTCTTGGCATACTTCTGGATGCCCTTGGATATATTGTTCGCGGCATAGAGGGCCATCATCTCACCGGATGCGACAATGTATATCTCCTGGGCCTTACCTTCCCGTATAGGCATGGCAAACCCCCCGCAGACTACGTCCCCAAGGACATCGTAGAACACATAGTCCAGGCTGCCATCGTAAGCCCCCAGCCTTTCCAGCAGGCCGATGGACGTGATGATCCCCCGTCCGGCACAGCCGACACCGGGTTCGGGCCCGCCGGATTCCACACACCGGATATCCGCAAAGCCGTTTTTCATTACCAGTTCCAGCTCTATGTCTTCTCCCTCTTCACGGAGCGTATCCAGTACGGTCTGCTGGGCCAAGCCTCCCAGGATAAGCCTGGTGGAATCCGCCTTTGGGTCGCAGCCTACGATCATGATTTTCTTGCCCATTTCTCCTAAACCGGCGGTCAGATTCTGGGTAGTGGTGGACTTTCCGATGCCCCCCTTTCCATAAATTGCTACTTGTCTCATGTTTTCCTTCCATTTTTAAGCCTTGTAAAGCGGTTATAGATGTATATGAAATTCCATCGAAGGCTGGGGTTGCAGCATTTGACCTGTTGCCGGAGCCTCAAATTTATTAGATTTTTATACATTTTACCCCTTTTTTGCGGTTATTTATACGAAAATACCGTATATTTATTCAATGTTCAAGAGGTAAAGGTAATTTTTTTTAAAAAAACCGTGTTTTTTGCAACTCCAATCTATCCTGCGGCGGCGGATAGCCTGAGCATCCATTGAAAGGGGGATGCCCTGCGGGAAACCCGGATGACCCGGGACGTGGGGTTGTGCTGGCCTCCATCCTGTAAGCGCCAGGCCCGGCTCGATCGTATCCGCGAAAACAGGGGAAAGAGCGGGGCTCTCGATGGGCCGAGCGCGGAGCCGCGGAAACCAACGCCCTAAAAACCGCCGGCATACCCCGCCTTCTTGAGCGCGTCCCGGGACGCGAGGCTGACTTTGGAGCTGCCTTCGAAAACGTCGTAACCCCAGCCGCGCTCAATGGGCGCGATGTTCACCGTTACAAGGCTCTCACAGCCGCTAAACGCCTGCCCGCCAATCTCCGTAACGCTCTCCGGTATAGTAACGGACGCAAGGCTCCTACAGCCTCTAAATGCCTGCCCGCCAATCTCCGTAACGCCCTCCGGTATGGTAACGGACGCAAGGCTCCTACAGTCAGCAAACGCCATCGCGCCAATTACCGTAACGCCCTCCGGTATGGTAACGGACGCAAGGCTCTCACAGCCAGCAAACGCCATCGCGCCAATTATCGTAACACCCTCCGGTATGGTAACGGACGCAAGGCTCCTACAGCCCTGAAACGCCCCCCTGCCAATTACCGTAACGCCCTCCGGTATGGTAACGGACGCAAGGCTCTCACAGTCACTAAACACCCATTCGCCAATCGCCGTAACGCCCTCCGGTATGGTAACGGACGCAAGGCTCCCGCAACCACTAAACGCCAACTCGCCAATCGCCGTAACGCCCTCCGGTATGACGACGGATACAAGGCTCCCGCAGCCCCAAAACGCCCGCGCGCCAATCACCGTAACGCCCTCCGGTATGGTAACGGACGCAAGGCTCCTACAGTCTCTAAACGCCATCCCGCCAATCTCCCGGACAGGGAAGCCCTGTATGTCCGCCGGAATGACCACCGCGGCGCTTTTCCCCACATACCTCGTGATAACCACGCCGTCTCCGGCGGCGTTAAGATCCACCTCGAAGTCGCTTTCCGGGTTTGGCTTGGTTTGCCCATACCCCGCCAGCGCCGCCAGCATACAAGCGGCGATCAAACACAGGCTCTTTTTCTTCATCTTTTTACTCCTTTTCATAAAAATCATACATATGAACATTATAACACGCGCGGCGTCCCGCACAGGCTAACCCGCAAACAATGAGCGGTGAACGAAAGCGTCCGCGGAGTGCGGGCCAAGCCTGCGGGCTTTAGCCCGGCCCTGATTATTATAATCGCGGTATCCGCGGACGTCTCATGGAATGAGCGCGGAGGAAAGCTCCCCCCCCACGGGCCTTTCTTCCCGTCGTTCTCTAGCTGAACGGCGAAATACGCGGTCTTCCCGCTGTCCCCGTAGTTAAACTCAAGCACGTCCTTTTTGCGCTTGGTAAAAAAAGACATGCGGAGTTCTTCCGGGTTCGCGGGCGGCGTTTCCCCGGGCGCGGCGACGCTGTACCACACGCGGTAGCCCTTGTTCGCGGGGTCTCCGGGGCTGCCGGTTACATAGATCAGCGTTATCCCCAGTTCATGCCGCCCCACAAGAAAGGTTTCCACCGTTACCTGGGTCGTGGGCGCCCCGCTTGGCGTGGAAATGACGTCGTGGGGCTTGAGCTCAAGGGCAATGTAGTCCGCGTCCGTGAGGGGCGGGGAGAGGAAATACCGCCGCTTGAAGTCCCGCATGAACGCGGCGGCGCTTTCTCTGTACGCCGTATGGTCTAGCGATTTTAGGGTGAAGTCTTGAGACAATGAGCTGTTGTCTAAAGACTGCGGGGTGTTGTCTAAAGACAATGGGTTGCTGTCTTGAGACAATGAGTTGCTGTCTAAAGACGACGGGTTATTGTCTAAAGACTGCGGAGTGAAGTCTTGAGACAATGGGTTGTTGTCTTTAGACAATGAGTTGTTCTCTAAAGACAATGGGTTATTGTCTTTAGACAATGCCGTATTGTGGCGCAAGCCCAGGGTATTGTGCCGTTCCAAAGAGAAAATGTAATTAAAAAGCGGGAATTGAGGTCTTAAGCGCTTGACATGCCGTCTTTTATATAAAGTATAGCTGTAAGCGGGCAATTCCGCTTTGCGGAATTGCCTCGGAGTTTTTCTTCGCAAAACGCCACAGACAGACGGCATGACCTGAAAGAGGACTTCGTAAAACGCCGAAGCCGGAGCGTTGGTACGGGTAACGCGGCATTGCCCCGGAGTGTTGCTTCACAAAAGGCCACCCGAGGCGGGCGGGGTGGAATCCTTTGTGGCCGTCGGCGTCAAAAGCATTGGAATAATATAAGCCCTCCGAATACTGTATGCAAGCGGGATTGAAGTAATGCTATAGGAGAAATGAGTACGGGAGCTTCCCTTGTATCGTTTTAGCTCCGTCTTTATCCGGTAAGCCCATACGAAGGGCTACCCTGTAGCCTGCCGCCCTCCCCAAACCGGTGGAAGCTCGGGGTAAAACCGAGTATCATGGTTCCATGAACGGAGTGTTGGAAAGTGAGGTATCGCAAGCCTCCACTGAGGAGTGGGAACGGGCGGAATTGGAATTACTCTTTGATATAGCCCGAACCTTTGATAAGTATGTGGAACTGCGGAGCGCCTTAGGACCCCTCTTGAGCCTCCTTGAAATCCGGGCAGGCCTCACCTGGGGTATGGTAACCCTCTTGGATCGGTCCAGGGGGATATTAACAATAGAAGAAGCCTATGGACTTTCCCCGGAAGAGAAGGAACGGGGCCGTTACCGGCTTGGAGAAGGCTTGGTGGGCCGGGTGTTTGAATCGGGACAGGCGATTATGGTGCAGGATCTCGCTCAGGAAACCCGTTTTCTTAACCGGGCCAAGAACCGGACCAGGGCGGATATGGAGGGGCTCAGCTATTACTGTGTCCCCATCAAGTCCTATGGAGGGGTTATCGGCACCCTCAGCGCGGAACGCCGCATTCAGCATGATTCCTGCCATGAACGTTTAGAGATGCAGATGCGGAAGGATCGGGCCTTACTGGAGAAAGTCTCCGCTATCATCGCAGATTCAGCGAAGCTCCGGGAGCGGATTTTGGAAGAGCAGTTCCGGTGCCGGGAAGTTCAGGGGGATTCTCCGGGAGCGTCCTATTGCTCCGGCGATAGGTTCAGTCCTCAAGGCCGGGGTGGCCGGATCGTGAAAGGGAGCGCCATCATGGGGACGAGTAAGGCCATGCGGGGGGTTTACGAGATGCTCACCCAGGTGGCTCCCAGCGACGCCACGGTACTTATCACCGGGGAGAGCGGTACCGGTAAGGAACTGGTGGCGGTGGAGTTACACCGGCTTTCAAAGCGGGCCGGAGCGGCGCTGGTGAAGATAAACTGTGCGGCCCTGCCGGAATCAATTATTGAAAGTGAACTCTTTGGGCATGAAAAAGGGGCCTTTACCGGAGCCACCAGTCAACGCAAGGGCCGGTTTGAGCTGGCCCATCAGGGGACGATTTTTCTGGATGAAATCGGGGAGCTGCCGCCTCAGATCCAGGTAAAACTCCTGCGGGTCCTGCAAGAACGGGAACTGGAACGGGTCGGCGGCACTGCTACCATCAAGGTCAATGTCCGGCTCATTGCGGCAACCAATAGGAATTTGGAGAAAGCGGTTACCGAGGGCCGGTTTCGGGAAGATCTGTACTACCGGCTCAATGTATTCCCCTTGCAGGTCCCCCCCTTACGGGAACGGAAGAGCGACATCGTCCTTTTAGCGGATCATTTTGCGGAAAAATACGCGGAAAAGAACGGTAAGCTCATCAAGCGGATATCCACTCCGGCGCTGGATTTACTCACCAGTTATTCCTGGCCCGGTAATGTCCGGGAATTGGAGAACTGTATCGAACGGGCGGTGATCCTTTCTAACGACAGGGTGATCCATGCCTATAACCTGCCTCCGAGTCTCCAATCCGCGGTTTCCACCAAAACCGAACCTATTACGACCCTGGAAGCGGCTCTTTCCCGGCTTGAAAAGGAACTCATCATCGAGGCGCTGAAGATCAGCGAAGGTAATATGGCGGCGGCAGCCCGCCGTCTGGGTATCACGGAACGGCAGATGGGGCTGCGGGTCCGCCATTACGGCATTAACTGGCGGCTCTACAGATCCATAAAAATGTAACATCCTCATCGCCCCTGCCAAAAGTCCCCGGCTTCATAGTGAAGATGAGAGCCACGCCGCTTGCAGCCCTGAAGAGGAGACGCTCTCATTTTCCCTTAACCCTTAAGCCCATGAGAAAGGGTATACCCCCTACAAACAGGGCACAGGTCCCTGCGGCACAAACCTTTCACGGCGGTTCATGGAACGCACCTTACCGGTACTCCTCCCAGGGCTTTAGCTCCAGCCCTTTCTCCCGCTGGTACTCAAGGGCATCAATAAACTCCTTGGCCACCTTGATGTTGGTGAACAGGGGAATGTCAAAGTCCACGGCCATTCGGCGGATGAGGTAATTGTTCTTAAGCTCCGTCTCCCGGTTGTTCTTGGGTACATTGATGATCATGTCAATCTTCCGGCTCTTGATAAAGTCCGCAATGTTCGGCTCCTTGGACTCGAGGGGCCAGTGGAGGGGGGTAACCGCCATGCCATGGGAACCGAGGAATTGCGCCGTGCCCCGGGAGGCGTACAGTGCATACCCCATGGCAATGAGCTTCCGGGCGGAATCCACAAAGTCCGCCTTATCCCCAATAGGCCCGGTGGAAAGGAGGATCCCCTTCTTGGGAATCCGGTACCCCACCGAGAGCAGGGCTTTGAGAAAGGCGTCGTGGAGTTCCGTCCCTATACAACCCACTTCCCCGGTAGAGGCCATCTCAACTCCCGAGACCGGATCAACCCCGTGGAGCCGGGAAAAGCTGAACTGCGCCGCCTTGACCCCAACCCATTCCAAGTCCAGAGCCGAAGCAGGGGCCGTTTGTACGGGTTCGTCCAGCATAGCCTTAACCGCCATCTCGATCATGTTCACTCGGCTTACCTTTGAGCAGAAGGGGAAACTCCGGCTGGCCCGGAGATTGCACTCGATCACTTGGACCCGGTTCCGCTGGGCCAGAAACTGGATGTTGAACGGCCCGGTTATGTCCAGAGCTTTGGCAATATGGGAACTGATCTTGTGGATCTTCCGAATGGTCTCAATGTAAAGCCGCTGCGCCGGGAGCACCACCGTAGCGTCCCCCGAATGGACCCCGGCGTTTTCAATGTGTTCGGTGATGGCGTGGAAGAGAATTTCCCCCCGTTTTGCTACTGCATCAATTTCGATTTCTTTGGAATTATCCACGAACTTGGAGATCACCACCGGATGCTCGGCAGAGACATCCGTGGCCAGGTTCAAGAAGGTTTCAAGGCTCCCGTCATCCCAGGCCACGTTCATGGCAGCCCCGGAGAGCACGTAACTGGGCCGAATGAGTACGGGGTATCCTACGGTTCGGGCAAAGGCCTTCGCAGAAGGCAAGTCGGTAAGCTCTTTCCATGGGGGTTGTTCGATCTTGAGATCATCCAAGAGCGCGGAGAATTTGTACCGATCCTCTGCCATGTCAATGGATTGAGGGGTGGTTCCATAGATGAGGACTCCTGCATGGTAAAGTTTCGTAGCTAAGTTATTGGGAATCTGTCCCCCCATCGAGAGGATGATGCCCTCGGGACGTTCCCGTTCATATATATCCAGAATCCGTTCCAGGGTAAGCTCCTCAAAATAGAGCCGGTCGCATACATCGTAATCGGTGGAGACGGTTTCAGGGTTGCAGTTCACCATGATGGTGTAACGGCCCAGCTTCCGGGCGGTTTCCACGGCGTTGACACAACACCAGTCGAATTCCACGCTACTCCCGATCCGGTACGCCCCGGAACCCAGGACCATCACCCCCCGGCCGGCAGGGGCCGCATCATCCCGGGAACCGCTTCCCAGCCCTGCATTCCCATAGGTCATATAGAGGTAATTGGTTTTGGCAGGATATTCCGCAGCCAGGGTATCGATTTGTTTGATCTGGGGCCGCAGGCGGTAATCTTCCCGGAGCGCCCGGATCTGCGCCTCTGAAAAGCCCGCCAGGGCGCCGATTCGGGCATCGGAAAAGCCCATGCGTTTTGCCTTAGCCAGCATCTCCACGGGAATAGTATGCCTAGAGGGTATGGATGAGCTCTGCAGCTCGGGCTCGGGAACTGCTTCCCCAGGGTGTTTCAGGGCTCTCAGGGCCTTTTCGGTTTCGAGGACCCGGGCGATTTTGGCGAGGAACCACCGGTCGATCTTGGTAAGCCGGTGGATCCGGTCTATGGACCAGCCTTCCGCAAGGGCCCGGTAGATGACAAAGATCCGCCGGTCCGTTGGCTTAGTCAGGGCGTCCTGGATTTTCCCGGATTCAATCCCGCAGAGGCTGTCCTCACCGGCAAGCCCCGGCGCGCCGATGCCGGTCATACGCAGGGCCTTCTGGAGGGCCTCTTCAAAGCTCCGGCCTATGGACATGACCTCCCCCACGGACTTCATCTCCGAACCGATACGGGTTTCCACATGCTTGAACTTGGTAAGGTCCCAGCGGGGCACTTTCACCACACAGTAATCCAAGGCAGGCTCGAAACAAGAGCCCGTTACCCGGGTGATACGATTCTCAATCTCCGCAAGGGAGAAACCCAGGGCGAGTTTGGCCGCCACAAAGGCCAAGGGGTAGCCGGTGGCCTTGGAAGCCAGGGCGGAACTCCGGGAAAGCCGGGCGTTTACTTCGATAATGCGGTAATCCTCTGAGGCGGGATCCAGGGCGTATTGGATATTACACTCCCCTACGATCCCCAGGTGGCGGATCACCTTAAGGGCAATACCCCTGAGTTTGTGGTATTCCGAGTCCGTAAGGGTTTGAGAAGGGGCCACCACAATACTTTCCCCGGTATGGATGCCCAAGGGATCGAAGTTCTCCATATTACAGACCGTGATGCAGTTGTTATATACATCCCGGACCACCTCGTATTCGATCTCCTTCCAGCCTCCGAGCCATTCTTCCACCAGGATTTGAGGGGCCTGGGAAAAAGCCCGGTCGCAGCGCCCCAGGAGAGCTTCTTCATTGCGGCAGATCCCTGAACCTGCTCCGCCCAGGGCAAAGGCCGCCCGGACCATCAGGGGATAGCCGATTTCCCGGGCCGCGGCTGCGGCCTCTTGAGTACTGGTAACCGCGATGCTTCGAGGGCTTTTAACGTGGATTTCGTTCAAACGGTTTACAAAGCGTTCCCGGTCTTCGGTGTCTTCAATGGCTGCAATCGGGGTACCCAGGACTTTGACCCCGTAGCGCTCCAGCAGCCCTTCCCGGGCCAGAGCAACTCCGCAGTTAAGGGCGGTTTGACCGCCAAAGGCTAAAAGGAGGCTGTCCACCTGCTCCTTCTCGATTACCGGTCCCACATATTCGGGACTCAGCGGGAGAAAATAGGTGGCATCTGCCATACCCTCGCTGGTTTGGATGGTGGCGATGTTGGGATTGATGAGGACCGTTTTGATGCCCTCTTCCCGTAGGGCCTTGAGGGCTTGGGAACCGGAATAGTCGAACTCCCCGGCCTGTCCGATTTTAAGACCCCCGGAACCGAGGACCAGGACCTTTTTTACCGTATCTTGTATCATGGTATCCTTTTTTGGTGTATGGTACTGGTTCTTAGGGGTTTTGAAAACCCGTAAGCGATTATGGTCAGGATAAACGCATAGCACCCTTCCGGATGCCCTCTCGGTACCTCATAGGGGCTACAATTTGATCTACAAAATTACCGGGGTCAGAAGGGAATTATTTCTGTTTGGAAGGAGCTTAATCCGGTTTGGAGGGAGCTTAATCCGGCTCGGAGGGGAAGTATTGAGGCTTTGAGCAGAACCGGTTCTACCCGGAAAGGAACCATCGGGACTCCGAGCAGAACCGGTTCTACCCGGAAAGGAACCATCGGGACTCCGAACAGAACCGGTTCTATCCGGAAAGGAACCATCGGGACTCCGAACCCGGGCCCGGCAGGTGCAAAAAGCGGATGGCCCCGAGGGGTAAAACCGGTATAGCCGTGCAGGGGATGGAGCCCCTCCTATCCTGCGCCGCGAACCGAATCGATAAACCGGTCGATCAAAAACTCCGTGTCCCGTGGACCGGGACAGCCTTCGGGGTGGAACTGCACCGCGGAAAAAGGCCCGTGCGTAGACCGGATACCCTCAATGGTACCGTCGTTGGCATTGACAAACCAGGGTTCCCAGGTTTTGGGAAGGGTATCCCCCCGCACGGCATACCCGTGGTTTTGGCTGGTGATGTAGCAGCGTTTGGTCCCTACTTCGATGCAGGGCTGATTCTGCCCCCGGTGGCCGTAAGGCAACTTGTAGGTGTCTGCTCCTGCGGCCAGGGCCATGATCTGATTCCCCAGGCAGATCCCAAAGATGGGCTTGCCTCGGTCAAAAGCATGGCGGATCGCGGCAATCGTTTTACTACAGGCCTTAGGGTCTCCAGGGCCGTTAGAAAGAAACAGGCCGTCATAAGCAATATCCTTAAGATCCTGATCCCAGGGAAGACAAAGCACCTCCACCTTCCGGGCAAGCAGGCAGCGCAGGATATTTGCCTTGGCCCCACAGTCGATGAGGGCTATCCGGGGAATCTTTGCTGCCTCGCTGCCTGGGGGCCTTAAGGTCTTAGGTTCTTTGGGGGACACATCCGCCACCGGGTGGGAGAGGATCCCTGAATCTATAGTAACCTCCCGACTCCCCTCAAGGAGGATCTTCCCCTGCATGACCCCCTGTTCCCGTAAACGGCAGGCGAGGGAACGGGTATCTATACCGTAGATTCCAGGAACCTGGTGTTTCTCAAGCCATGCAGAAAGAGCAATCCCCGATGCAAAGTGGCTGGGTTCCTCGCAAACCTCGGCAACCACAAACCCTGCCACCTGAATCCGGTGGGATTCAAAGTGAAGGGGAATACCCTGTTCGTCCATATAAGGCTCCCCGGTTTTGGGTTTGACCGGAACCCCGTAATTTCCCATCAAAGGATAAGTGGAGACCAGAATCTGCCCCCGGAAACTGGGGTCTGTCAATGCCTGAGGGTAACCGGTCATACCGGTGGTAAAGACCACCTCCCCTGCCTGGGATCGTTTGCCTCCAAAGGACCAGCCTGTATATTCACCGCCGTCTTCTAAAACAAGAGTCGCTTGGCGAACCAGCGGGGATGGGGGAATGGTTTTTTTCATGATTTTGCTTCCTGAAAGATAGACATAGCGGATACCCTATAGTAGACTCAAATCCATATTATGACAAGTATAGATCCTGCGGCCTCCCTTTAGTACATCAAGAAAGGCTCCTCTGTTTGATGGGGAGTGTTGCGGTTCCTGCTCCACGGGTCTTGACCTTGTATGGTTACAGAGGCCGCTTCAAAATCCGCTTCGTTTTGAAGCAGCCCCGCATAGAATAAAATTATCAGGAGGTGTTTTATGGGGGATGATAGGTTTATTGCATGGAAAGATACCTATTCAGTGGGTATATCTAAAATTGATGAGCAGCATCAAGAATTGATTAATCTCACGCAGCTTCTTTATCAGGCTTGTCTCAATGGGACTGAGACGGGAAGGTTTTATTTTAAGAAGGTCATGCACGATCTGGTGAATTATGTAACCTTTCACTTTTCTGCAGAAGAAAAGCTTATGGAAAAGATTGGTTTTCCCGGATTGCCGGAACATAAAAAAGAGCATGAGCGTTTTGTTAAAAAAGTGCTGGAGGAGGTTAAAAACTTTGAGAGCGGCAGGGCAATCGTTCCCAATACCTTTGTGCGGTACCTGCGGGAGTGGATATTAACCCATATCGCCAAGACGGATCAGCAGTATGGAAGCTATGCCACGAAGGGTAAGCCCAAGAAAGTACTCGAAGATCTGGTAATCTAAGTTCGATGCCTTACCTGTGAAGCCCTTCCCGAGGGAAAGACCCCAAATAGGCGCACAGGGAGATGGACCTGGATGCCCTTAGTGATGGCGTATCCTGGTGGAGAAGGGCAAAAGGGGAGGATGTTTTCATGATTAAACCCCGTTGTTTTTTTCAAGAAAGGGTTTAATCCTGGGAAGGGGTGTGCACTATCTTCTTTATAAAGAGCCCGGAACGGTCGTACAGGCGGCTAGCCGCCTTCTTGCACAGGTGATGGCTGTGGTCTTGCTTTTCATTGACATTGCGCCTGTTCAGGAGCTATACTTATGACCATAGGCCTTATCAGGAGATAGGGCCTTATTCACTGGGTAGGTAATGTATATCCAGGGGAGTAATTTTGCCTTGAAAAAACCAGTAAGGCAGAATTATAAGAATTCGATCCATCGTTAATGATGTTTTGGCTCAGAGTGATGGCTCGGGTGGGTACCGGTTCCCGGTCGCTTGAGGTGAAAAGCCTGAATCGACCGGGAATTTTGGAAAGGATCTAGAACGCAGGATGGATGCGCTAATCCTGAAGGAGTCCTGCAAAAATTGCAGCCGGCCATGAACATACCAAGAAGGGAACTTTTTCATGGATTTACAACCCGGTGAGTCCAGGGAAGCCGTCCCTGAGGGACACCCTTTTTCTTCTATATATAATATATATAAAGCAGTAAGGTAGCTTTCCTGTGACGATACGGGCGAGGCTCTATCCATTAACCTACATAATCGGCAAGTCTTCTATAGGTTTGATTCACCACGCGCTTTACCTCCAGATCCGCATGTTCCCCGAGGTCGTCGATGAGGGCCTCCACGCTGGCTAGACTTTCGTTCAGGCTGGTATGAAAACCCCGGGAACAGGTAACCCAGTAATTGCCTGTACCGTCGGTCAAAAGGCAGATAAACCCCAAATCCTTCTTGTTCACCTTCCATACCGCGGGACTTACCAGGTCTGGGAGGACCTTGAGCAGGGCCGGAAGGTTCTCCTGGGAATTGAACCGTTCTTTCCGAGGCCACTGCTTTTCCAATACCCCTTCAAGATCCAGTGAGGCTGCCAGGGAAAGGATGAGTTCCAGTTTCTCTCCTTGCAGCAGGGTATAGGAGCCTCCCAGGGTAATCCTGCCCCGCAGTCCCTTATACATAGACAAGGGAGCGGTTCCAAGGTGAGCTTTTACCTTAACCAACCGTTCCCAGGGCAGGGAAACCAGTTTTTTTCCTTTAACGGTCCCAATTTCAAACACTTCATCCCCAATCTTGATGGTACGGGTAAAATCCCGGATCCGTTTGGGCGGGGTATCTGAGCTTGGTTCCTTGGCCACAGGCCGGGAAGTCTTTGCCCCCAGGCGTTCAAATAAGGTATCGCTTATTTTTTCTAGGGCTTTTCGTGAAAGAGGAGAAACCGACATGGCATACATCCGGGTGGTCCGCACGATTTCACCGGCTACGATGTATTCGGGATTCATCTTGAACATCACTGAACCGGGGTGAATCAATATCCGATCCGCAGTGAGGCTCCGGTACATGTCCCGGCCTTCCCGGACACAGACAAACTGGATAAGCCCCCGGGCCACTGCACAGAGGTAGTCTTCGGTCTGGAAATGGGGAGCCCTTGCAAGAATGGGAATCTTAAGCCCACTGACAATCTCCCCAAGCTGGGCGGTAACATGGATAATTTCCGTCATTGCTCGTTCATCCAGGTAATTTTTTTCGCAAAACTGCACCTTGTTACGGGCATCGTGATATGCCTGATAGAGTTTGAGATAGGAAACAAAATCCCCTCCGGGATCCCGGAAACGGTGGTGAGCCTTACGGGCATCGGTTTCCTCTCCCGGAGGCAGGATATAAGGGCTTTGGGTCGAAAGAAAGGCTGCGGCAATGAGGGTCTCTTGGATTACCTGGGGATAGTGCAAGATGGCCTCCACGATGATCCGGGACTGCCGGGGAGCTAGGGGAAACTCGGTCATAAGTTTTCCTATCCTGGAAAGGGTCCGGTCCTTTTCCAGGGCGTTCAGGAGGTTCAGGGTCTCAATAGCCGCGATGAGCCCCTCTCGGTTCGGAGGGGCAATGAAATCAAATTCCTCAAATGCGGTCAAACCCAGGTCAGCCATGCGAAGCACTACTTCAGAGAGGTCGGTACGATAAATTTCTTCGGTGGTAAAGAGGAGCCGGTTTTCAAAATCCTTTCGTGTGTAGAGCCGGTAAGCGGTTCCCGGCTGAGTACGGCCTGCCCGGCCCTTGCGCTGATTTGCCGATGCCTTGGAAACAGGGCCTTCTACCAGACTTGAGGTGAAGGTCCGGGGGTTATAGTAGTTGAGTTTGGATAAACCCGAGTCGATCACCGTAGTAATACCGTCGATGGTAACCGAGGTTTCCGCAATATTGGTGGCAATCACCACCTTGGTTTTTCCCTGAGGAGCCCCTTCAAAGACCCGTTCCTGTTCATCCTTACCGAGCCGGCCATAGAGGGGAATCAGGTGCAGGTATGAAGCCACGGGGCCTGAGACAAGCCGGTTCATGCAGTCCTTGATCATCTTTTCACCGGACAAAAAGACCAGGATATCCCCGGATCGCTCTTCACTTATGACTCGTTCGATAATGGCATCGATCTTGTCCAGAATGGCGTCTATGGCGGTTTGTCCTCCGGGCGGGGATCCCGGCGTTGACAGTACTGCCGGGGGATCGTAGATGAGGGTAACCGGATAGATAACGGCATCGATTTTTACCACCGGGCATTCCCCAAAATACACGGAAAAAACCTGGGCATTAATGGTCGCTGAAGATACAATAACCTTAAATTCCGTCCGTATTTCCAAGACCCGCTTCAACAAACCCAGGATAAAATCGATATTGAGGCTCCGTTCATGGGCCTCGTCCACAATAATGCTGCCGTATTTGGAAAGGTAGGGGTCGAGTTTCATCTCCTGTAAGAGGATACCATCGGTCATGATCTTGATCGCCGTGGAGGGATCGGTTTTATCTTCGAAACGCATCTTATACCCCACGATCCCTGGTATGGTGCATCCCAGCTGACGGGCAATAAACTCGCTGACTGAAACCGCGGCAATACGCCGGGGCTGGGTTACCCCGATAACGCCGTTTTTTGTATACCCCGCATCATGGAGTATCACCGGTAACTGGGTAGTTTTCCCTGAACCGGTGGGGCTTTCTACCACCACTACTTGATTGCCTTCAAGCGCTTTCAGTATGAGGTCTTTATGTTCATATACAGGAAGTTGTAGATAATTCATAGATTTATAATAGAGTACATCCACCGGGAACGCATAGTCAGGAATTAGGGGGACTCTGCGCTATTTTAACATCTGTAAAAAACAGGGTTCGGTCCTTGAGTCCTCATATTCGCCCGTAACCAGCTTGTAGTTGTCCTCTTACTTTATAAAGGAAATAAAGAACACCCTCTCTTAAAGCGGCCGACGGGAGTCGAACCCGCGTCACGAGCTTGGGAAGCTCGGGTAATACCGTTATACAACGGCCGCTTCAAATAAGCTTAAGATAATTTCATTATACTCAAGAAGATTTTTTTGTCAATATACCCATGCATCTTTTAGGGATACATTTAAAAAATTTGGGGAAAGTTTAAAAGGTATACGTAACCCTTCATGAGGTCTACCCTTTGTGGTACAAAGGGATAAGGATGAGCGTAACTCCTTATACTATCAGGAGTAAGGATATATTTGACTTTGCCGTATTGAACATTCACCTAAACATACCTATTTTGAAATAACGCCCTACCAGGAGATCCTGAAGCCCCGACTCCATTCCTTTTATTACAGGGGTTATGGGGAGTGGTGGGCTTGCCCAGCCTGTATTTTTCCTTGGTGTAGGTAGATTAACCAGCGGCGTTACCTCCCCATGCTTAGGGCGGTGTGGCCCCTGGAGAATGGCTTGTTGTGTACCCGGGTTCCTCTGAAAACCCTCATAGATGAATCTGCTTCTCTGCTACCGCTCCGGTCTCTCCCTTTTTTGATGATGATCTATGCTGGCATTGCTAAGCAGGCCCTGTCCGAATGACCTCCCTCTCGGCGGAATCTATGCGATCTTGGTCCTAGCGGAAGATCCTATGGCGGCTTACTTCTTGCACCCTTAGGGGATGTTCAGATCAGAACCTTTTTGCCCAAAGCCTAAAAGCATATCCCTCCCTTATACAGGAAGGGTATGAGACCTTACACCATACGTCCGCTTAACCTGAGGCTATCTATAGATAAGCTGATTAGGTTGCCTATTTTACATTACGCAATCATGGTAATTCTTTATATCATAAAGAATTAAAGAATATAAACTATCTCCCCTGAGAAGAATAAGGGCTTAAAATCCCCAAAGGAATGTATCCACCCTTATCCTTATGATTACACACCCTTGGAAAGAGCGAAAAACCCCTCAATAGTTAGCGGCATGTTCAATGACACCTGCGTTCTAAGAAACCACATCCTTCGATTTGATATATTGGGCAAGCTTGAAATCTTGAATCTTGATGTGGCTCACCAGCCAATCGCCGATACTGGAGTGGACTTCCTTGATCAATCCCTCCGTAGGACCTGACCATATCAAACGGTGGGTTAAATCCTTAACTCTGGCTTTAAACGTGTCGTGGTACTCTTTGTGATTCGGATAATCAGGGTAGTTATATTTTTGTTGGATTTTCTCTTCATCAAAAAAATGTTTAATGGTGTAGGTGTTCAGAAAATCCAGATTTTTCGTCAATTCTTCACTTCCCTTTCTCACCCGGCATGTATCCAAGAGCTTGTTGATTGCCTCAAATAACTGTTTATGCTGCGTATCTATTATCTCATGACCGGTTTCTAAGGTGCTATCCCAGCAATATGCCACCATGAACGTTCTCTCCTTAAGTATAGTACTGATCTTAGTAAACCTCCCTTTGAAATTTCCTCAATTCTCCAGCGATTATACTATCCCCTACACCCTTCTTTATTCAAGGGGTGGAAAATATCCTATACTATCCCGGCCTGAACGCTCTAACAGGTACACCTCCGCTTCTATGGGTAGATATGCCCTACCGAAATCAGTGGGTAACTGGGATCGATACTTGAGAATATACGACCCTGTAGGATGAGAGACGATACTTTCTATGATAGGTCCAATACCTTCAGGCCGATAGAGAGACACAAGCTGCCCGCCGGTCTGATCACAGAGATACTGAAGCGCTTCATCCCCCGGTTTCCCCCCGACTATAATCCCATGAAAGACAATGCCGTTATTCGCAAGATAAGCAGCCAACTCCGAAAGGGTATACTGTTCAAAAGCAAGATCCCCCACACTTCCGGCTCCTACAAACACCACGGCCCGCTTCTTTTCACCGGGAAGCAGATCCGTAGCGGCAAGCCGCAGTCCCAAGTCAAAACGCCACCGCGGGGTGTAGGATGCCCCGTTTCCCCGGGCACTCTGGGACCAATGGGCCTCATCGGTCCGTTCCTTCAGGGGCTGTTCACTGGCAGAAATGAGGGAGACCACCTGACCTTTAAGATTCTTGGTAATATCCCGGGCCGCGGCAACTAAATCATCTTGAAGCCCTATGGTCTGCTGGGAGCGCTCCATAAGGATAGCTATATCCGCAGTTTCAGAACGATAGGTTGCACCCACAAATTGCTGTTCCGTCACGGTATAGCCTTTCTCGCTCAAAAGAAAATTCCGGCCATCAAGCCCCAGAATGGGCCGCCGAAGCCGATCTTGAACTGAAATCTCCAGGGTAATGTGGGGAAAGGCATCCGCCGCCACCCGGTCTATCTGTACAAAAAGGCCTGCCGCCATATCGGTAAACCGGGTCATCACCGCGACTTCGTTTTCCTGAAAATTGGCGGCTAATACATTACCGTTCTGGTCCATGGCAGCTCCCACGATACGCATCCTAGCATTACCGGCGACACCCATTTCCTGGATGACCGCAGAGTCAGGGTTAATAAGGAGAATTCGATTGGTATCCGCTACCAGGAGCCGGCCATCAGGAAGAAATCGGAGGCTTTCAGGGCCAGCCAAGCCTTCCTGAATGAGCATACCCAGGTACGTGCCGTTCCGATCGAATACATAGATCCGTTTTGCTACACTGTCCGCTACATAGACCCTCCCCTTCCGGGCTGCGATACCCGTAGGAGCAAGGAAGCCTGGAAAACCCGGGCTTTTGGTACCCAGGGAGAGGATAAAAACTCCCTCAGGATCAAACTTAGAAATCCGGCAATTACCATAATCCACCACATACAGGTAGCCCTCTTCATCTATGGCCAGATTCTGAGGACCTACAAACATTCCATTTCCCCGTCCCTTGGTTCCGATATAGGACTGCCACTCCCCGGTACTGGTGAGCACGCTCACCCGTCCCCCTCGGTATTCTGAAAGAAAAAGTCTGCCGTCCTTTCCTCTTACCAGGTCATAGGGCCGGTCAAAGCCGTTGAGGGGACCTCGTTGGCGCTGCCTGACTATACCGTTTACATCAATACGGACAAGTTCATTACTCCCGTAAGCCACCACCCAGGCAGACCCATCTTCCAGGGGTAAAATCGCGGTAGGCTGTTTAAAAAGGCTTATGGAATCATACCGGCCAGGGTACCGGCCTGCGGCTATATACCGAATGCCATCCTCTAAGATGGGTAAGAGGCTGCGCCGGTTCCGTACCGTCTCAATACGGCTGCCCAGCAACAGGGCATCCTCTGAGGCAGGACTGTATACCGAGGCAGCTAAACGCCACTGCCCGATAGCCGTTTCTTCCAGCCCAGACCGGTAATAGGCCCGGCCGAGCCAATCCATGATGAGCGGGTCCCCGGGACGAAAGGACAGGGCTTGTTCAAAAGAGAGAATCGCCTCGTTAAAGGCAAAACGGTTATACGCCTGGACTCCCAGCCGGAATTCCTCCCGCGCATAGAGGGCATTCAGATCAGCACCGTCAAAACTCTCTTGCGCCTCAAGCCCAACAAACGAAATAAACAACACAAAACCAAAACAAAACATTCGCCGCCGGCGGATACTCTGAATGATTTGCAAAGGCTGCATCAGGTCTCACCTGCCACGATCTGTATATGTTTCCGTATCTCTTTTTGCTGGGATGCTACGGAGGCTATACTCAGCGCTCGGCGCAGCCAATTTCTCGCTTCCATAGCCTCCCCATTCTTAAAATAGGCCCATCCTAAAGAATCAAGATACGCTGCATTGTCAGGATTACGATCTACCGCTTTCTTGCAGAACACCAGTCCCTGCTGTACATTCATGGCAGTATCCACCAAGATATATCCCAGGCCATTCATAGCAGTGGTATTGTTATTATCTAATTGCAGGGCTTTGGTATACAACTCCACGGCTTTTTGATACTGCTTCTCGGAACAAGCCGAATAGGCCAGGACCGTATAGAGCTGTACCGATTCAAATCCGATTTCCGAGAGACGGTTCAGTTCAAATTCCGCCATTTGCGTCCGTTCAGTAATGACATAAATGTAGGCTAAGGTCAAACGGCATTGATATACCCTCAGGATATTTGATTCCGCGTTTATCACCTGTTCCAGATGGAAAAGGGCATCATCGAAATGCCCGAGTTTTGTATAACAAAGCCCCAAATAGTAGGCAAGTTCGGTAGTAACTTTGATATCTTCTGTATTGCTAAGTAACTGCTGAAATATCCGCAAGGCCATATCCCATCGTTTCAGATTAAAAAGGCGAATTCCCTCTTGTAATGTTTCCGTAAGCGTTGCCGTCATCTCAGATAGTCCCCCTTGTTTCTAAACCTTATCGCGATAAGCACTACTCTGCTTAAAAAGCCATTCTCATCTAACCGTACCTACCGGCAGGGATTTTAAAACCGACTCCTCTATTAATTATCTTACAAAACAGGTAATTTCTTCACTGAAATCTAAGCGATTTCACCGGTATTTTTTAGGAGGGCGGTGGGCGACAGCGGCGTATTCCGGCGCACCGGGACAGAGATCCCGGCTTACCACCGGATGCACGAATATGGGGCTTACGGAGACGTAGTTTCGGGAAACCGCATCCCAGTCCGAACCGTTTTCCGGTTCAGCCCCTGCTGCTCCGGCATTCATAAAACAATATTTCTTGCCGTCAGGAGCATCAAAGACCGATACCCCGTCATGGTAAACCCGCAAGGCAGGAAAGGTAGTCGCTATACCCTCAGGACCTCCGGGGGTATTAGGGATGTTTACATTGATGAAGGTATCGGTCTTCCACGGTGCGATCAATGCTTCAAGATGCTCCACCGCAAAGGATACCGCCGCTTCCCAGTAAAAAGTACCCTCCCCCGCTAGGGAAAAGGCTATGGCCGGCAGATCGGAGAGACTCCCCTGGCGGGCCGCTGCAGCAGTACCGGAATAGACGATATCGGTTCCCATATTCGCGCCTTTATTGATACCGGATACCACCAGGTCAGGCTTAACCGGGAGGATCCCTGATAGGGCCACCATGACACAATCTGCGGGAGTCCCGGAACAGGCCCAGGTATCCCTTCCTTGAGGGGTCAAACCGATAGGGGCGGATAAAAAAGACAGGCTGTGGGAAACCCCAGAACGGTTTGAATCAGGAGCTACAACCCATATACGGTGCCGGCCCTGGGCACGCAAAGCCGCTGCCAAGAGGAGCAAACCCTCTCCTGCGATGCCGTCATCATTGGTTACGAGTATATTCATGAAACATTAAGCCGGTACAAGCCGGGTTCCTGTGCCAAGCTTGATTTCATACAGAACCGGATGGAATCCGAAGATCCGTTCATAATCCTCAAGCCGCCGCCGGTATTCTTCAATCGACCCTTCTTTAATAAAGGTATAGGTACAGCCTCCAAAACCCGGGCCGGTCATCCGGGAACCGAGGACGCCGTCGATTTCCTGAGCCCGTTTCACGAGCCAGTCAATCTCCGGACAGGACACCTCATACAAATCCCGAAGACTCTCGTGAGAATGGAGTATAACCTTGGAAAGGGCCGGAACATCCATCTTATTCAGGGCCTCTTCAGCGTCATACACCCGCCTGAGTTCCTGGACAATATGCATGCTACGCCGCCGGATTTCTTCAGGGAGATCTCCCATGGATTCAATCAGATCCGCAGTAACAAAATCCCGCAAACTGGCCCCTTCTTTTTTCTGAGCAAGCAACTCAAGGCCCTTCTTGATATCATGCCGGCGCTCGTTCAGTTCATCTTCCACCCCCATACGGGGTACCCGAGAATCCATGATGAGGATCTTATACGCGGAAATACTCGATTTGATCCGGCTTACCTCCAAGGTGGTTTCATCTACCATGAGAAACTCATCCTGCCGGGCAGCCAGGGCAATGACATAATCAACGGGATTGGTAGGCTCCTCAAAAAAGAGCTTGTTGGAAAGGATAAGCCGGTCTAACAGGTCGTCGTCGCCGATAGCTACGTTGAAAAATTCCCGCAGGGCCACAGCCGCGGCTACCTCTATGGCCGATGAAGATGCAAGTCCAATATGCTGAGGAATATTCCCGCTCAGGGTAAAATTCAGGCCTTTTACAGGATACCCCATACTCGCAAATATATGGATCCCCACCTTGATATAATTAGCCCACCGATCTTCCCGTTTATACTTAAGATTTACCAGGGTGGTTCGTTTCCGTTCTCCCAGATCCGCAGCATAAAAACGAAGGGAACTATCCTTCCGGGGGCTTACCGCAACACGGATATACCGATCGATTGCTGAAGAGAGAAATAATCGAGCCGCCGGCTCCCCATGCTCGCCCAGGTAATGAACCCTGCCGGGCGCTTCGGCAATAACCATAGGTTCGGATCGGTCAGCGTTTAACGCGTATTCTTTACGATGGATATGACCGATGTCCAACATGTATTAAAACCCTTATCAAATTTTTCATTGCTTTCTCTAAATCATAATAAACTAGAAGGGTTATCTGCCAACCAAAGACCTTCTTGCAATCCTTATTTAGAATCATCTTCTTTAAATAGGATATTCTGTAACTCCCTATTACTAAAAACCCTTATGCTTAATAATACTCGGAAAACGGGGTATTGTTCAATCAAAATGATAAAAATTACCCGCTCATTTAACAGGAATTGGTACTAAACCTCAGGCCTTTTCCGAACACCTGTTCATATAAACCCTAGAAGACGCCTATAGTTACAAAGGGAACTCCTCAGGACTCGAGGAGCAATCTCTTTGCCGGGAATGTTCCTCACGAGCGGCTTGGTCAAGAGCCCGCAGGATAAAGGCACAGCCTGTGCTCAGCCTGTTTTTAGGGCATACCATCCGGGCTGCTTGTCTGGAATGTTGGAATTAGTGAGTCCAGAACACTGGAGCTGGTAGGCCCCGACTCCCTGGGGCTAGTAGGGTGTGTCCCCTGCACGCTAGGAGGCCCCGGCCCCCTGGGGCTAGTTCACCCAGAACGCCGGAGCTAATTGGCCCGGAAGCTTGGGGCTGGTTGGCCCGGAACCGGGAATTACCGCATACGTACCATGAGCTTGGCCATAGAGCAGAAAGGCCGCGAATGTATCCGAATCATTCCCGGACCCCTCCTATTCCATTGCTCCCCCAATCGGGGTATGGCAAATCAATCCGATGCCTTCAAGGAATCGGCCAGGGTGATATGCCGTAGTTTTTTCAGCATTACCAGATCCACCCCTCCGGAGAAGACCAGGGTCAAGGCCGTAGAAAGCCCAAAGCTGAGCGGTGCGATACGTCTGCCGAACATGAGATCCGCATTTTCAGCCACGCCGATGATAAACCTATGGAGGGGTATGCCCAGCAAGAGGCCCAATCCGGCGCCAAGGATACTGAGGACGCTTATTTCCCGGAATATATACGCCGCAGCTTCGGCCTGGTGGAAGCCCAAGACCCGGAGGGTAGCGATCTCCCGGGTTCGCTCGGTAATGTTAATGTTGGTGAGGTTATAGAGCACAATCATGGCAAGCCCTCCGGCAGCGAAGATAAGCACCAGAACCACAAACCCGATACTGTCCAGCAGCTTGGTATAAGAGGCCTGGACCTGAGGGATAAACTCAACGCCGCTTATTTCCTTATGGGAGAGGAGATCCGCCGCAAGCGCATCCTGCAGGGTTCCCGAGTGGCCGGTGTGGGCAAAAAGGGTCCGGTATACCAAGGGATCCCCCAGTTCCTGGGTATATACCCTCGTCCCCAGGTAGACCGGAGCGCCCACGTAGTTTTCGGTAATCCCCGATAGGATGAAGGAACCCCGCCGGCCTGCAGCGTTTTCCAGCACTACCGTATCCCCGGGTTTAAGCCCCCAGGTTTCGGCTATTTTTTCGGTGAGTACCACCGAGGTAGCGGAAAAAGGAAGGGGCCGCCGGGTTTTCCGGTCCCGCAGGGTGATATAGTCCCCTAGGGCCTCGGGGTTTTGGGGAACCACCAGGGAAACGCTGAGCCCTTTGGTATCGGCCCCGGGGAACAGCACCGCCGATTCACTGTGGATGGGGAGCCACCGGCTTAAGCCGCTCCCCGGGGGAGGCTCAGGAAAGGCATCCTCCTTCAGGGAAAAGCTAAGCTGTACATCGTATCGAAGGATTTCCTCAAACTGGGTCCGGGCAATATCGATCATAGAATCCCGAAGCCCGAAGGCCGCTACCATGAGGGCGGTACAGCCGGCGATTCCGGTAACGGTCATAAAGAAATGCTTCTTCTGCCGGATCAGGTTTCGGGCGGTAACCTTATGGGTAAACTTCATACGGGTCCAGAGCCACGGAAGGTATTCAAGAAAGATCCGTTTCCCGCATTTCGGGGGCCGGGGCAGCATGAGGAACGCGGGCTTTTCCCAGAGGGTGTGATACGCGGCATAGACCGTAGCTCCCAGGGTACAGCTCAAGACCAGGGCGCAGGCGATAAGCCCAAAGGGCCAGTTAAATTCGGTTACCAATGGGGGCAGGTGATACCTGGTGGCAAAGGCCCGGTAAATGATGACAGGCAGTCCCTGGAAACCTGCGGCCATCCCCACGAGGCAGCCCAAAACCCCGGTTAAACCGCCGTAAACCAGGTACTTGTACAGGATGCTCCGTTTTTTATACCCCAGGGCCTTTAAGGTACCGATGGGAATCCGATCTTCCTCCACCATGCGGGTCATGGTGGTAAGGGCTACCAAAACCGCGATAAGGAGAAAAAACAGGGGAAAGACTTTTGCCACATCGGCGATCTTTTCCGCGTTAACCTGGTAGTTTATATACCCCATATTGGTATTGCGGTCCAGCACGTACCAGCGAGGGGTTTCAATGGTCAGAGCCTCCACCTGCTTCCGGGCATCCGCAAGGGCCGCTGCGCCGGCCTGCAGGGCTTGGCGGGCTTCCTGCTCCTTAGCCCTATAAGCGGCCTCCCCTGCGGCAAGGCGACGGCGGGCTTCGGCCAGGTTCCGCTGCGCTTCGGCGATTTCCTGTTCCCCCGCGGCAAGCTCTGCCTGAGCTTCGGAAAATTGCCTGGCCGCTTGGGCTTTACCTGCTTCAAGCTGCGCCCGAGCCTTACGCAGTTCCCCTGCTTCTCCCCTAAGCCGGTCCATACCGGCTTCAAGAGCCGCACGGCCTGCATCGTATTCCGCCACTCCCCGGCGGGCCTTGGGAAAGAGCATCTTGAAAAAGGAAGCCCTGGTCTTCTCCACCTCGCCCTGAACCGCATCAAGCCGAACCTTGCTTGCCCCAAGGGTCTGCCGCGCTTCTGCCAAGGCCGCTTCTCCCCGGTTTAGCATCCCTTCGGTATCCCGGATCTCCTGTTCCGCTTGATGCTTGTTTGCGGCAAAGGCGGCCTTGCCCTGAGCCAGGCGGGTCTCCGCAGCGGCCAGTTCCCTTGCTCCTTCGGCGATTTCCGCGGCCCCCTGGTCCAGTTCTTTACGGGCCGCGGCAAGCTTCTGTGCAGCGGTGATGCTTTCCTGCTCGTAGGTGGTTTCCGCGTGGGTTAGTTGTCCCTGGGCCTGGATGCTGGCTTCCGTAAGGATTACTTCCCGGCGGATCCTTGAACGTTCCTTACCGAGGGCTTCAATGGTACCTTTGCCCTTGTCTACCAGGGTTTGGTAAGAAGGGGTAAAGGCCCTCAGGGACCGGGCGTTTTTCAGGGTGATATAGCAATCCGTATAAGCCGGGAGGGCGTAAGCGCTTTCCCGGATGTACAGGATCATGCCGAGCCGGCCGTTGCCGATGGTGCTGGGTTCCCGTTCAGTAGAAATATAGAGGGGGCTCTTGACAATGCCGGTAACGGTAAAGGTCTTGCAGGTGTATACCTCGTTAAGACCGGTCACGGGCCCGTAATCCAGGGAGCCCTCGGAGATGGAAAGGGTGGTACCCACCGGGATGGGGACCAGAAATCCTCCAGGGGCCTGTACCAAACACTCATCTTCCTGTTCCGGCATCCGGCCCATGAGCAGTTCCGGGCGGTTTACGAATCCCCCCCGGTGCAGGGTTTCCAGGGGAAGCCCGTAAATCCGGGTAACCAGTTCTTCCTCCCGGGAGGTTTTGACCAGGGCATCCATGACATAAGCCCCCTGGACCAGAGCGACCTCATCAAGCCGGGCCAGGGCGTCCAGGTCGGCGGTGCTTATACCCATGGTGGCCTTGATGGTGAGGTCCATCATATTGGTCTCGTCGAAGTACCTATCCACCGACGCCTTCATATCCGGAGTAGTGGCGAGGAGGCCGGAGAGAAACCCCACCCCCAGGGCAACAATGGCAAAGATCGCCAGGAAACGCCCCAGGCTGGATCGGATTTCCCGGATGATGAGGGTCCGGTAGGTTCTCCCGCAGGGTCTCGGCTTCTTAGCCCTCTTTTTTTCCCCATAGAGAGCCGAATCCGCATAGGGGTTTACCATTCGATTTGTTCCACCCCCACCGGGGCTTGCCGGCGCTCCACCTTGAGGATTTGTCCATTCTTGATGTGGATAACCCGATCCGCCATGGGGGAGATGGCTTGATTGTGGGTAATGAGGATGACGGTTTTGCCGGTTTTCCTACAGCTCTCCTGGAGGAGCTGCAGGATCTGTTTCCCGGTCTGATAATCCAGGGCACCGGTGGGTTCATCGCAAAGGAGGATCTTGGGGTTTTTGGCCAGGGCCCGGGCAATAGCAACCCGCTGCTGTTCTCCGCCTGAAAGCTGGGCTGGAAAATTATGCATCCGATGGGAGAGGCCCACCGCGGCGAGGACCTCCTTCGGGTCATAGGGATCAAGGCAAATTTCCGAGGCAAGTTCCACATTTTCCAGGGCGGTCAGGTTCTGAATCAGGTTATAAAACTGAAAGACAAAGCCCACGTCGTGCCGGCGGTAATCGGTTAACTGCCGCTCGTTCATACGGCTGATGACGGAGGTATCCAGGATAATGGTCCCCCGGTCGCAGGAGTCCATGCCCCCCAGCATGTTAAGGAGGGTGGTCTTACCCGCGCCGCTGGGACCAACGATAACACAGAATTCCCCTTTTTCGATGCTGAAACTCATCGTATCCGCGGCGATGATCCGCTGTGCAGGTGCTTCGTTATGGTTTTTACGGTTCTCCCCAAAGTGATAATATTTACATACCCGGTTAAATTCGATATAAGCCATACTGTCCACTCCGTATACCCTGCAGGATACACCTAAAGAACAAATGCAGGAGCGCCGGGGCAGGTGCTGCGCTATAGGGGATCCCTGGGCTTAGCCCCCTGTTTTGAAAGGCGAGGGGGAACCCTTACTCCGCCTAAGCAGGGCCCTGTGCTTCCGTGTCAAAAGAGCACTCCCCGTACCATGCAGGTTATAAAGAAACGGTTCAATGCCCCGGCCTTAGGGTACGCCTTGATACTCTGGGTCCATCCTGCTAGTATAAATATACCGTTTATCTCCTGTTATTTCTACTCATACTATGCTTAACAGGATTATGGGTATGATTGCAAGGCGGGTTCGACTCGCTGCTGTCTATGGAGCAGGGTTAGAAGGGGCCGCGGCCCTTGAGTTCACGGGAGAGGAGCACGTTGTGTACGCCAGTCCTTATGAGATGCAGCGCTTGAGCCGTCATATACGATGTCGCTATAGGGCAGGGATCATGTGCCTGCTGCTGTGTTCCGCCCCCTTTTTGGCGGCCCAAAGCGAGGGGGACCCGCGTCGAGGAGATGCCTTGACCGTCAAGATCGCGGTGCTGGGACCCGGGGATGAACTGTATTTTTGGTGGGGCCACATCGGACTTATCATTGAAGATGGGATCACCGGCAGGGCCCGGTTCTATGACTATGGGCAGTTTTCTTTTGAACAGGACCACTTTTTTGTTAATTTTGCCTTGGGCCGGCTCCTCTATAGCTGCGGCGCATCCTCTGCGGAAACCACTATTCGGGCCTACATCAGAGCGAACCGGGATGTAACCCTCTATACCCTGGATCTGCCGCCGAAAAAACGAGGGGAAATCCGGGATTTTGCGGAGACCCACATCCTCCCGGAAAACCGGAATTATTATTACCACCACTTTCGGGATAACTGTGCCACGCGGATTCGGGACATCCTGGATCTTGCCACCGATGGACAATTTAAGGCACGGTTTAGTAAAGCCCAAGGCCGCTATACCCTGCGTCAGCATATCCGCCGGCATACCTGGTTTTCCCCGTTTTTTGACTGGCTCCTCAACTTCTTGATGGGACAGGATATTGATACTCCTATCACGATATGGGAAGAAATGTTTCTCCCCGGGGAGATTGGCCGCCGGATTGAAGATTTCTCCTATCATGAC
Source organism: Treponema sp. (assembly GCA_031288495.1). Taxonomy (GTDB): domain Bacteria; phylum Spirochaetota; class Spirochaetia; order Treponematales; family Breznakiellaceae; genus JAIRLU01. The sequence continues at coordinate 34,633 of JAITRH010000199.1, forward strand.
CGGGAAGGGAACGAACGGAAACTGGTTGCTTCGGTGGAAGTACGTAACCGGGCCATAAACCGTCCTGCGGTTTTAGACACGCCCCCCAGGCAGTGGATCCGGGCGCTCCTTGCGGGTTTGGGTATTGCCGGGGCCCTCGGGGCCATCCGGGGAATTCGAAACTGGTGGCCTGCCCTATACCATCTGCTGTGGGGGCTCACTCAGAGCGGGCTGGGACTGTTCTTTGGGATTGCCGGTTCGCTCCTGTTCTTTATGAGCTTTTTCACGAACCATGATTATACCTACCATAACAGTAACATCCTCTTCATAAATCCCCTGCTTTTAGGGGCCGTCCCCTTGGGGTTTATCCTGGCCTTTGGTAAGCATCCGGCAAAACGATTTTTGGCTGAAGCGGTTTTGAAGGCCCTCTGGTGCGCCATGCTTTTCGGCAGCGTCCTTTCCATGGTGATTAAGTGCTTTCCTGGGTTTTACCAGCAGAATCAGGTAAGCCAGGCTTTGGTGATACCCTTTGCCCTGATCCTAAGCGGGGTCCCGCTATGGGTAGGGGAGGCGATACACTATAAGAAACGAGCCTCCTAGTCGTTTCCGGGAGGGCTTCTCTTTTCGTATACCCCTCCATGAAAAGACCCGGTGTTGGCCCGGGCTGAACAGGTACCGGGATTGCCCTGGACGAGCAGGAGCGTGCTCTCCAGCCGCCTTTTAAACATCCTTACCAATACAAGACCTGTGCCGCCGCTCCAGTAGCCGGAATCGGTATAATAGCGTTATGTTATCTTTAGAGAGCCGGACCGATTTTAAAACTCCCTGAGTAAGGTGTCTTGCGGTCCGATGCAGTGGGCTTGAGCAACAGTGGTCTAACCTGTGTTTCCTCTTTAAAATACTAAACGAGGGGTTTCAATGGGACATTTTGAAACAGCCTCAGGCTATTCGCATATAGTAACATAAATGAAGGAGTATTTTCATGAAAACAATTATTCATGTGGATAATAGCGAGTTTTTCAGGAAGTTAATGAAAGGATTTTTCATGGAAAAGGGATTTATAGGAACCTGTTTTTCCCATGGAGAGGAGGCCCTAAAAGTGATTAACCAGGGGAATGTTTCGGTGGTCATTACGGGTCTGGCGCTTTCCGATATGGACGGGAAGGAGTTTATTAAGCGCATCTGCGCTTCTTCCTATACAGGGCCGATTATCGTCCTCACCTCAAATAACGCGAAAGAAGAACGCCAGGCTTTATCCTATCCCAAGATCCAAGCCTGTATCTCCAAATCAGAAGCATGGCAGGAAAAGCTCTTACCCTATTTGATCAATGGGTGAATTGGAGGCGTCCTATGCAGCGGAACCTCCCGGATCCGTGTAATCGGGGAATGGTTCCACCTAGCCCTAGCGTTCTCGACCTACTGGCAATAGGGAGCCTATTCCACCGAGCAAGTGGGGATGGTTCCAATGAGCAATCGGGATAGGGTTCCCAGGGTCAACAGGGTAAGGGGCCAGAAAACAAACGGGGTCCCCTCGGTCCGCCGGACCGGAGGTCCGGGATTACCCCGCTTTTTCGTTCAAAAGATCCTCGTAATCGGTGTGGGGCTTTAGCCCGCAATCGGTGGGCACCATTCCGTAACGTGTTGACCGTGGGTTTAGAACCCTCCATGAACCCGCATTTTCTTTCTGACTGCCTACCGGCAGGGCGGCGATCTCCCTCTAACGGATCAAACGCCTTTAGGCGTCCTACTAAAGCGCCTTTAACAAGCCGGTTAAGCGCCTTGTACCGGAACCGCCGCCTGCTCAGCGCTGAGCCACGGTGGGCAGGTGGTCAAAGGCCACGGTGCGGGGAAGCCGGCCCGGCTGCTAGGGGCCGCTTGATACGGCGCCTATCTGGGTGATTTTCTGAATCTCATCACGGATGGCCGCGGCCTGCTCAAACTCCAGCTTCTTGGCGTGTTCCAGCATCTCCCCGTTCAAAGCGGCAATGAGCTGTTTCCGCTGGCTCGGAATGAGGAGGTTGTAGGATTTCTTGAGAACCTCTATGGACAGGGCAGCGGCGTCTTTTTCTTCTGTGGCATGGCGCACCAGAATGTCCGCAATGGCCTTCTTCACCGTCGTGGGGGTGATGCCGTGGGCCTGGTTGTAGGCCGTCTGGATCTGCCGGCGGCGGCGGGTTTCGGCAATCGCCTGGTCCATGGCGTCGCTCATGCGATCCGCATACATCACCACCTTGCCTGCGGCGTTCCGGGCTGCCCGGCCTATGATCTGCACAAGGCTCGTGAGGGAACGGAGGAAGCCGATCTTATCCGCATCCAGGATCCCGATAAACGAAACCTCCGGCAGATCTATCCCTTCCCGCAACAGGTTGATCCCCACCAGGATGTCGAAATCGCCCTGCCTGAGCTGGGTCAGAATCTCTACCCGCTCAATGGTTTCCACTTCGCTATGGATGTACCGAACCTTGAGGCCCAAGCCGGAAAGGTAATCCGTCAAATCTTCGGCCATTTTCTTGGTTAAGGTGAGGATCAGGGACCGTTCTCCCGCGGCAATGCGGCGACGAACCTCCCCGTAAATATCCTCCATCTGACCTTCGCTGGGGCGGACTTCTATCTCCGGATCCAAGAGTCCCGTAGGCCGGATGAGCTGCTGCACCACCCGCTTTGACCGGTCCAGTTCGAGCTTGCCCGGGGTGGCGGAGACAAACACGGTCTGGCCCATGCGTCGGACAAACTCATCGTAACGCAGGGGCCGATTATCCAAAGCGCAGGGAAGGCGAAACCCGTAGTCCACCAGGTTCATTTTCCGGCTGCGATCCCCGGCGTACATGGCTCCCAACTGAGGCACGGTGACGTGGCTTTCATCGATAAAGGTGAGGTGCCCCGGCGCCCCATCGGGGGCCTTGGGGAAATAATCGATCAGCGTGTCCGGGGCCGAACCGGGGGCGCGGCCCGCTAAGGGCGCGGAGTAGTTTTCGATTCCCGGACAATACCCCATCTCGGTAAGCATCTCGATATCGTATTCCACCCGGGTCTTGAGCCGCTCCGCTTCCAGGGACTTGCCCTGGGTTTTAAGAAACCCGTACCGTTCGGCAAGCTCGGTTTTAATACGTTCCAGGGCCTGCCGGATCATGTCTTGGGGCATGACGAACTGTTTCGCCGGGTAAATCACCGCCCGGTCAAGCTCCTCAAGGACCTCACCGGAGAGGGGATTGACCCGGCGGATCCGCTCGATCCGGTCCCAATCCAGGTCAACCCGGTAGGCTTCTTCCATGTAGGCAGGGTAAATTTCCAGGGTATCCCCCCGCCGGCGGAAGCGGCCCCGTTCGAGGACCGCATCATTGCGCTCGTATTGCAGCTCCACAAAACGCCGGGTCAGGGCCTCCACATCAATGGTCTCTCCTTTGGAAAAGGCAGCGGTCATGGTACGGTAAATCTCCGGGGTAGCCAGGCCGTAGATACAGGAGACCGTGGCTACGATGATCACATCTTCCCGTTCCATGAGGCTCCGGGTAGCGGAAAGCCGCATCCGCTCAATCTCCTCATTAACCGAAGCGTCTTTTTCAATGTACAGGTCCCGGCTTGCCACATACGCCTCCGGCTGGTAGTAATCGTAGTAGGACACAAAGTACTCCACCGCATTATGAGGAAAGAAACCCCGAAATTCCCGGAACAGTTGGGCCGCTAAGGTTTTGTTGTGGCTGATGATGAGGGTGGGCATCTGGACCGCTTCGATGATCTTCGCCATGGTGAAGGTCTTACCCGAACCCGTAACCCCCTGGAGGGTTTGATAGGGATCCCCGGCTTTGATGCCTGCCGTCAACATCTCAACCGCCTCCCCCTGATCCCCTGCAGGACTGAAGGGAGAGACCAGTTCAAATACACGCATGCTGCCGATAGGATTATTTAATAAGACTTTGCAGGGCTCCCTGTTTTTTAAGGGCCTGAAGGTATTCTGCATATTTTATATCGCTCAAGGCGATATGGGTTAATATCCAATCCCGCAGGAAGCGAACGAAGTTGTTGGGCACAAAGCTCTTGCCGCTCTCGAAGCTCTTCACTTCTTCCAAAACCTGTTTGACGAAACTGGTATGCTGTACTTTATGGGTCGCCAATTCAGGGAAGTTGATACGCTCCATGATCCGTTCTTCCGAGGTAAAATGGAACTGGACATAGTCCACTGCGCCACGGATGACTTCCTTGAAATACGCCCGGGCTTTTTCTTCCCCATCCCGGCAGGCGTCATAGAGCTTATTCGTCAAGACGAGCAGTTCCTTATGCTGTTCATCAATGGAGGGTATTCCCACCGAATACCGATCTTCCCATGCCACAAAAACTTCCTTTTCCATTTTCATCCTTCCTGTGTATAATCAATGCTCCGCCTAAACTAGGCGTGGGTATCCTGCGAAAAACTTAAGCCCTACCCCCTGCTGCCACGGCGGATTCCGTGAAGGTCAATTTATCCGCCACTAAGGACTCCTTCTGGGCATATTTGATATAATCCCCATACTTTTGATCTTCCTTGCCGATATGGGTTAATATCCAATCCCGGAGGAACCGGACAAAAATATTGGGTATGATGGTCTTTCCACTCTCGAATTGTTTTACATCTACCAGTACTTTTTTCACAAAATGCTCATGCTGCTTCTTGTGCTCAGCTAAATCGGGAAACTCAATCAGTTCCATGAGTCTTTCTTCCGCAGAGAAATGAAAACGTACATAACCCACAATTTCATGTAAAGCCTGTTTAAAATACGTCCGCCTCGGCTCGGCGCCCCGCATACACGCTTCATAGAGATTGATCGTGAGCTGTACCAAGTCTTGATGCTGTTTATCAATTTGCGGTATACCTACCGAGTAGGTATCTTTCCATGTAATAAACGCTGCTTCTTTCATAAAACACCCCTTAATAAGGCTGGAAGGAGCAATGTAAATCTTCATTACTCTTTTATTAAATATAGCGAATTTAGTCTACTACAAGGTATAGGGTATGTCTATAATAGCGTAACAAAAAACAGGATGCTTGATGGTTCTTAGGTGAATCGGTGTTTAAGCAAGGCAAGGACATCCTCTGCTTCGGCGGCGCAGGCCCCCGGAGTCTTGGCTTCAGGGTACTCCACCAGATGCGGGGGAATCTCCGCAAGAAACGGAGAAGGACTGCACTCGATAGTGCTCTGGAGGCGGCGCCGTTTCAGGCAGCTTGAAATGAAGAGCTTGTCCCGGGCCCTGGTGATGGCCACATAAAAGAGACGCCGTTCTTCTTCGAGGTCTCCCTCCCCTGCTTCAAGACTCCGGGTATGGGGGATGATGCCGTCCTCTGCGCCGGCGATGAAAACAACGGGAAATTCCAGGCCTTTGGCTGCATGGATGGTCATCAGGTTTACCTTGCCCGTATCCGTATCCTCCGTGCTGTCCTCCCGGGTGATGAGGCTGATGCGGTTGAGGTAGGGATAGAGGGTGGGGTCCAGGTTATCAGGATCATGCTCCCAGTGGGCGATGGATTCGATGAGGGAACTGATATTGGCAAATTTCCACCGGGCCACCTGTTCGTTCTTGCTGAATTCCGTAACCAGGTAGCCCCAATAATCAATAGCGTCTACCAAAGCCCGGACCTTTTGGGAGAGCCCCCGTTTCCCCGGCATGGTTTCCCTGCATCCTTCAATGAGGGTCATAAAGCTGTCTATATCGGCATTGTCGGTCTCCTGGAAACTCTGATCCCTAAAGGTGTCTAGGGCATACCGAAGGGTAAGCATCGCGCTCCAGAGGGAGGAATGATTGTGCCGGGCCTGTTCAGCCAGGGCTGCCACCGTGGTTTTGCCTATGCCCCGCCGGGGGGTATTAAGGATCCGCAAGAGGTTCACATCGTCATCGGGATTGGCAATGACCCGGAGGTAGGAGATAATGTCCTTGATCTCCTTGCGCTGGAAGAAACCGGTTCCTCCTGAAACCCGGTACGGGATATTTTCCGCTAAAAAGGCCTCCTCCATGGCGCGGGTCAGGGAATTGGTCCTGATGAGGACCCCGAAATCGGTGTAGGTGAGCCCTTCCCTGAGGCGGATCTTCTTAATCTCCCCTACGATGAAGTCCGCCTCATCGCTTTCGTTTTGAGGGGTGAAGATCTGGATGGGCTTCCCCCCGCCATTCCCGGACCAGAGCTTTTTCTCTTTTCGGTTGGTATTGTTAGAGATGACCCCATTGGCGGCTTCCAGAATGGTGGTGGTAGAACGGTAATTCTGTTCCAGCTTGATCTCCAGGGTTCCTGGAAAATCCTGCTCAAACCTGCGGATATTCTCGTAGTTGGCCCCCCGCCAGGAGTAGATTGACTGGTCGTCGTCTCCTACCACGCAGATATTCCGTTCGATAGGATCCGTAAGGAGCCGCATGAGCCGGTACTGGGTAACGCTGGTATCTTGAAATTCATCCACCATGATGTACCGGTACCGGCGCCGGTATTTTTCCAGAACCTCAGGGTAGCGTTCCAGCAGTTCCATAGGAATGACCAGGAGATCCTCAAAATCCAGGGCGTTGAAGATGTTAAGGCGCTGTTGATACTCTTCATACACCGGCTCAAAGGCGGCATTAGCCCCCTGCCCCCAGTGGAGGCGGCCTATCTTAATGTTGGAAAAGAGCTGCCCCAAGGCATAGAGGTCCACTCCCTCCGGGGAAAGCTTACATTCCCTCAGGCTGTCTTTGATCAGCTGCATCTTATCGGTTTCATCATAAATCGAGAAATTCTTACGGTATCCCAGGCGCTCGATCTCGTCCCGGAGGATCTTCACCCCAAAGGAATGGAAGGTGCTGACCGTCAGGTTTTGCAGCTTCTTCCGGGTGAGCCCTTTGACCCGCTCCTCCATTTCCCGGGCCGCTTTATTGGTGAAGGTCAGGGCCAGGATCGCGGACTGGGGAATTCCTCGTTCCAACATAGCGGCGATACGGTAGGTGATGACCCTGGTTTTCCCGGAACCTGCGCCGGCAATGATCAGCACCGGACCGTGGATCGCTTGTACCGCTTGGATCTGGGGACTGTTTAAGGCTTCGCCCCCTCCGGTGCCGGAGAACCCCCGAATATGCCCAGCCATGACTACCTCATGACCCACAGGTTCCGCCGGAAAGCAGAGCCCCGAGGCTCCGGCCCGCCTTCCCCCGGTGGCTTATCCGGTTTTTCTCTTCCGCGGTAAGCTCGGCCACGGTACGGCCCAGTGCAGGAATGTAGAGGATCGGGTCATACCCAAAACCGCCGCCGCCCCGTTCTTCCCGGAGAATCTCCCCTTCCAGGGTTTCCTGGACCGCGAAGAAGCGATCCCGGCTCAAGAGCGCCACCATGGCGCAAACGAACCGGGCGCTCCGCCGAGGTCTGTCCCCCAGTTCTTGCAGGATCAGGGTATTGCGGGCTGAGGCGCTGAGGTTTTCCCCTGGGCCCGCACCGTACCGGGCAGAATAAATCCCCGGCCTGCCTGCAAGAGCATCCACGCAGAGTCCTGAATCGTCTGCAATGACCGGCTCCTTAAGGAGCCGATAGAGGGCTTGGGCTTTGATAAGGGCGTTGTCAAGAAAGGTTTTTCCCGTTTCCTGGGGATTGAAATCCAAAATACCCCCCTCTTGGGGGATTTTAATCCTATGGCCGGATAAAAGGGCCGCAAGTTCCGTCTTTTTATGGGTATTTCCCGTGGCAAACCAAAGGGTCATGGGCTGATGGTAGCATATCCGGCCAAGGAAGGCTATGCCCCCAAGGAATCCCGGTAAACCCCAGGTGTACGACCTGGGGCATACGCTCCCGGCAGGGAGCGGCGAGCCCGGGATTGGGCGGATTTTTCGTGCTAAACCCCGCTTCACCGGTGAAATCGGCGGACCCCATACTGAGGGGAACCGTGCTTCCGGGGCCTGCCTGAGGGCGGCGGGACCGACGCTTCCTTCGGCATTCCCGGCTGCATAGATACCCCATGTTTCGCCCCATAACGGGCAAAAACCACCCCGGGGGTTTGCGCTTTTGCAGCGCTTCACCCCAGAACCGGTTTTCCTTTGGGGTATGTTCCAAGGTTGAAACATACATACCTATTCTTCCGGTTCCGCAAGGGTCTTCCCCTGCAAACCAGGTATATGCCGGTCGCCCGCCGGTAAGAGCGCTCCGGCGGAGCCGCGCTCCCCAAACAGAGCGCCATGAACCGGGAGCAGTGGGCAGTATCATTTTCAGGGCGGAGGCGGTACCATAGAGGAAAGTCCGGCGCCCTTCCTGTGGGCCGGACCAAGGGCATTTAAGGAGGCTATATGGCGGTATTGCACACGATTAAGGCATGGCTCTATGAGAACCTGCTCACGGAGGACAAGAACGATTACGCGGCCCGGGTCAGCCCGGAGCGGACCCTCAGCGTCCGGGACATCTGCCGGTCCGCGGTGGAGCGCGGCGGCGCGGACATCAACGCCGCGGCGATGGAGCATGCGGTGGACCTGTTCCACAAGGAGATGGCCTACCGGCTCTGCGACGGCTTCTCGGTGAACACGTCCTGGTACAACGCCTCAACCCACGTGAAGGGGGTGTTCACAAGCCCCGCGGAGCCCTTCGACCCCGCGAAGCACACCGTGGCGGTGGAGTTCCGCCAGGGCGCGGAGCTGCGCCGGGAGCTCGGCCTCGTGAGCGTGCAGATTCTGGGCAAGGCCGAGTCGGGCTTCTTCATCGCGGAGGTGCGGGACTTGCGTACCGGCAGCGTGAACGACCTGTTGACCCCGGGCCGGAACGCGAAGATCTCCGGGGGCAAGCTCAAGGTCGAGGGGGAGGACCCGTCAAACGGCGTGTACTTCGTGAACGAGGCGGACGGGACACGGGTGAAGGTGGACGCAGCGGACATCGTGGAGAACCAGAAAGGGCACCTCCTCATCGTCGTCCCCGCATTGGTAGCGGGAACCTACCGGCTGGAAGTAACAACCCAGTATGGAAGCGGCGGCACGGCGCTTAAAGCTCCCCGCACCACGGCCTTCGACCGCCTGCTCACCGTGGCTGCCGCGGTCCCGGTATAAGTTATCAGACGGTGCGTCTGACGGCCATCAGACGGTGCGTCCGGTGTACGTCAGACGGTGCGTCAGCAGTACGGCGCGTGAGCAGGCCCGCTCCGCCCCCGCCGCAGGTTCACTCCGGAACCAGCGGCCTGCGGAGCAGGCCATCCAGCAATTTTGGACCTCCGCGCTTAAATCCTGGGCTGCACCGCCCGGTTCAAGGTGTTTGACCCGCCCGGCGCAAGGTGCTTGACCCGCCTGGTGCAAGGTATTTGCGCCGGGCGAAAGTCCACGGACGAAAGTCCGCTTATTCGGATTGTCGAGTTACCCTTATTATTATAGCAAGTGGTTTATAGGAGGAGTAAGAAAACGCCATGCCCAACGCACAGCCACAGGAAAAGCCTTATTATACCTATGCGGATTTTCTGGAATGGGATGAAGGTACCCATGCAGAAATCATTGACGGGGAGCTGTATATGATGGCCCCCCCATCGACATTCCACCAATTTATGAGGATGGAATTAGCTGCCCAATTACATGCTTTCCTTAAGGGTAAACCTTGTGGGGTATACGCTGCTCCCTTTGGGGTTAGACTCTTTCCTCGACCTGACCGGCAGGATGCTACCGTGGTGGAACCGGATATTGTCGTGGTCTGCGACCGTTCCAAACTAGACGAGCGGGGCTGTAACGGGGCACCGGATATGGTCATTGAGATTTTGTCCCCATCCACCGCCCGGACCGACAAGGTTGTCAAGTTCCATACGTATCTTGCTGCCGGCGTTAAGGAATACTGGATAGTCAACCCTGACGAAAAAATAATCCAAGTGCATATCCTGGAGAACGGGCACTATACCGTGGATATGTATGATGAGACCGGTAAGGTTCCGGTTATGGTGCTGCCCGGCTGTATCATTGATGTATCGGTTATTTTTGGCGGCTTTGGGCATGGAATCTAGGCCCGTCCACCGGCCTTTAATCCACGGATTTTAATCCACGGATTTTAATCCGAGATTACCCGGATTACACACCCTGAGATGAGACCACGGAAAAAGGTCCGCCCGAGGTGGGCCACAAGCCCCCG
>JAITRH010000213.1 GCA_031288495.1 Treponema sp.
TTCAGGCGGATAGGAACTCGTTATGACAAACTTGACCTTATGTTTTCTATGTATATCTATCTTGCGCTATGCGTTATCGCCGTTTCTTCATTGATTCCATCTAGTGTGAACAGGCCCTAGTTCCGATACCGAAGCCGTACCGGACTGGCAATAAACGCGTCCCGGTGTACCTTGGTTAGCCGGAAAAGCTCAACCTGGACAAGCTGTTTACAAAAGGCAAAGGCATGGGTCCCGATTTGGCTCACGCTGCTGGGGATGCTCACCGATGTTAAGTTGGTATAGGCAAAGGCGTAATTTCCGATAAGGCCCAGTCCCCGGGGGAGGCTTACCGAACTTACCTGGGTATCGGAAAAGGCGCTATTTCCGATAACCCGGAGACAGAGGGGGATCGTATACTGGGCGCCCCCTTTACCGCGGGGATAGATCATAAGGGTCTGCAAGGTCTTATCAAACAATATCCCCTCCTTACCGGTAAAACAAGGATTGTCCTCTGATACGGTAATGGCCCTAATGCTCTTAGTGGCAAAAGCTCCTTCCCCAATCGCGGTAACTGTAGCGGGGATATGCACCTCCTCAAGTTTGGTATGGGCAAAGGCGTATTCCCCAATCACCGTAATTCCCTCAGGAATAACGATGGAATGCAGCTTGACCCCATAAAAGGCCTCCTTCCCAATCGCGGTAATCCCCTCGGGGATCCCTGGAGCGTCCTCCCCTCCATCGTACTTCACCAAGAGGCTCCCTTCAATGATAAAAGGATCCTTTGTACAAGAATCAAGAGCGTTTTTCATACAATGGTCTCTATTAAACTCCTTCTTCGTATTCATTTTAAGTTCCCGGGGACCGTTTCTCCCAATTCCACCGCGTATTCCTCTTCAAGAGCCCCACAGACCCGCACAGATGAACACGATGGATAGGGAAACAACAACCTTTGGCCCGCCATACCGGTAATAGAGCGGATTGGGGTCGAGATATAGAACAGGTAATCCTAATCGGGCATACCGTAGCCGATTGACGTATAAACCAAATATACTCACGTTGGCCTTGTAAAGCAATGACCGCCGCGGGAGGGAGACAAAAAAGACAGGGAACCGTGCGTCTGGGATGAGCCGGCGAGAAAGGCCGCGGGATACTACACGAGGGGTTTTCACCATCTAATCTGCGGGACAATTCCTCCCGGGGTCTTTATTACCATAAAGGGCTATGATAGACTGAGGGTATGAGCGGAGTCCTGCTATCCCCCCATACATCAAGCCCCAAAGCCCTCGGTGAAAATGATGCCTATTTAACGCAACAATTGATAACCTACATAGGAAACAAGCGGAGTTTATTAGATTTTATTGGAACAGGGCTGAGAAAAGTCCAAAGAAGATTAGATAAAAAAAAATTAGTGCTTTTCGATGGCTTTAGCGGTTCCGGTATTGTGGCTCGTTTTTTTAAGCAATACGCTGAATTATTACTGGTAAATGATCTGGAAAACTATTCGGCTATTATCAATCTATGTTATCTGTCAAATCAAAATGACCGGGATATAGCGGCATTACAAGGATATTATGAGCACATACACAGGGAGGTATCCGAGGGGGGCTTGAGAAAAGGCATCATTGCCGCGTTATATGCCCCAAAAGACGAAGGGAATATACACCCCAAAGACAGGGTATTTTATACGGTCAGAAACGCCATGTACATTGATACGGTACGGCAGCTTATTGGAGAAATACCCCAAGCCTATCAACACTATTTCATTGCTCCCTTATTATCCGAGGCTTCCATACACACCAACACGGCAGGGGTGTTTAAGGGGTTTTATAAAAATAAAGAAACCGGGACGGGGCAGTTTGGAGGAAAAAAGCAGGATGCCCTGTGGAGGATTACCGGTAACATCGCATTGCCTTTCCCGGTATTCAGTAATTTTAATACCCCTGTAGTGGTGTATCATGGAGATGCCAACGCTATTATTCATACTATGCCGGAAGTGGATATGGCCTATTTAGATCCTCCCTATAATCAACACCCCTATGGTTCTAATTATTTTATGCTTAATGTAATAGCGGATTATACCTATCCTGAACATATAAGTACGGTTTCCGGTATTCCCCAAAACTGGAATCGCTCAAAGTATAACAAAGAACCCTGTGCCTTATCCGCGTTAACGGCATTGGTTACCCATATTAAGGCAAAATACGTGTTACTATCCTTCAATTCGGAAGGTTTTATTGGCATTGACGCCATGAGCAATATGTTGCATAAACTAGGAAACCTTGAAGTAGTGGAAACACGGTATAACGCCTTCAGGGGCAGCCGCAATTTACATAACCGTGCAATCCAGGTAACCGAATATTTATATTTACTGGAGAAATAACGCGCACGCCGCGATACGGTTCGATGCCCCGGCGCTTTCAGGGGGTATAAAACAGGGTATGCTTTCAAAGGATCCTCTATAAAACCCCTGCCTCACAGCAAGGGCCTTTTTATGATTCCACGCCCTTCAAGACCAGAGGGACATGCGGCCGAAGCCTTCCTGCGGCGAAAAGCCGGACTTAAGCCGGGCGGGACCCTTATTACGGTAGGTACCCTTTTACGGCCCTTGGGTATGGGATGGGTGATGGGGTTCCTCCGGGTTGTACCCCTTAATCCCTCTCCTAGGGGGCGCCCCTCATACCAAAGCGGGCCTTCCAGGGAGAGAGGGGGCCGGATTACGGGGCTTTGGCGGAAGGGTCATCCGATCTGTCCTAAGCCGATTTAAGTGTGGTATATATATTTACATTTTTCTTAAAATACCGTATAAACATACCATGGTGCCCACAATTTTATTGACAGAAAAAAAGATAAAAGGGTATACTCCTTAAGCATACTGGAAAAATGGTTGCCCTAGGGTAATCAGGAGGAGAATGTATGAAGAGACAAAAAATGGTCCTTATGGCAGCCCTCGGGCTGTTCATGATTGGCGGGGTGTTTGCCGGAGGGGCAAAGCAGCGGGAGTCCGGAGGTCTGACCCTGGAACCGGGGGTCCTCACGGTGGGGATGGAGATCGGTTATCCTCCCATGGAGTACTTCGATATCGACGGCCAGACCCCCATCGGCTTCGATGTCCAATTGGCCAATGCCTTGGCAGCCAAGTTAGGGCTTAAGGTTAAGTTCGTGGATACTGCCTGGGACGGCATCTTCGCCGGGGTGAACACCGGCAAGTACGATGTCATCATGTCTTCGGTAACCATCACCGAAGAACGCCGGGCTGCGCATAACTTTACCAAGCCCTACATCGGGAATGCTCAGGCCATGGTGCTCCTTAAAGGGTCCTCGGTAACAGCCCGGAATCCTGAAGAAATCGCGGGTCAGGGAGTGGCCTATCAAGCGGAGACCACCTCGGATATTTACATGACCGATCTGGCCGGGAAAGGCGTCCAATTCACCCCCTATGAATACGACAAGGTGCTGAATTGCTTTGATGAGTTACGGAATCATCGGGTCGATATCATTGTCTGTGACAGCCTCGTGGCCTTTGATTACATCGCCTCACCGGACAGCCCTTTTGAAATCGTCTGGCAGGGCCCGGCAGAAGAAACCTTCGGCATTTGTTTGAAAAAAGGCAACGACGCCCTCACCGCGGCTTTAGACAAGGCCCTGGATGAACTCTTTGCCGAAGGGGTGCTGCTGAAAATCTCCCAGGATATCTTCAAAATGGATATGGTGTCCTCTGCGCGGAAGTAAGGGAGGAACCCGGGATGGTGAACCGCAGGAAAGGCCGGCTTATGACCAGGTATCGCGTATAAGGCAGGAGCAAAGAAGGGAGATGAAACCGGTATGAGTCCGTTACAAAAAATTATTACGTGGATTCCTCCGCTTCTGGACGGCGCGCGGATCACTATCCTGCTTACCCTGCTGGCGGTTTCCGCGGGGCTCGTGGGCAGTTTATTCCTGGCCCTCGGGGAAATGGCAAAAAACCGTACCCTCAACGCGTGTTGCAGAGCCTACGTGTTCTTTTTCCGGGGGACCCCCCTGCTCATGCAGCTTTACTTTATTTACTATGGGCTCCCGGAAATCACCCCCCTTTTAACCATCAACAACCGGTTTATCGCGGCCTTTATCGCCTTTGGACTTAATTCGGCGGCCTATTGCGCGGAGATCATCCGGGCCGCGATCCAGAGTATCGATAAAGGCCAATTCGAGGCTTCCCGTGCCCTGGGGATGTCCTATGCCCAGACCATGCGGCTGGTTATTATACCCCAGTCCATACGGCGGCTCATCCCGCCGGTGGGGAATGAGTTTATCATGGTATTAAAAGACGCCTCGCTGGTTTCGATCATCGCCCTGTCGGATATTACCAAGGTTACCCGATCCATCTCTTCTTCTACCGCCTCGGCTTTGGTGTATATCCCGGCTATGGTCCTCTATCTGATCATCACCGCGGTGTTTACCCTGGTGTTTCATAAACTGGAAAAGAAGTATTCGGTATATGAATAGGCGTATCCGGGGAGGGATAGAAGCATGGCCATGGTAAAGACCGTGGGAGTGAGTAAGGCCTTTGGGGACCTGCAGGTTCTCAAAGAAGTCTCCCTCGAGGTGGCGCCTCAGGAAGTGGTGTGTATCATCGGCCCTTCGGGAGCGGGGAAGTCCACCTATTTGCGCTCCCTGAATCGCCTGGAAAAAATAGACCAAGGCAGGATCTACCTTGAGGACACCCTGCTCTTTGATTGTGTGGACGGGGTGAACCGGGTGAAAATGTCCCTCCATGAACGAAATACCGCGCTTTTGGAAGTGGGTATGGTGTTTCAGCGGTTCAACCTCTTTCCTCATAAGACGGTCATGGAAAACGTGATGCTTGCCCCGGTACATGTCCGGAAAATGCCGGTGAGGGAAGCCCAGGATAAGGCGGCGGCCCTGCTGGATCGGGTGGGGCTGGGGGATAAGACCAGCGCCTACCCTGCCCAGTTGTCCGGGGGACAGCAGCAGCGGGTGGCCATTGCCCGGGCCCTGGCTATGGAGCCTAAGATCATGCTCTTTGATGAGCCTACCTCGGCGCTGGATCCTGAATTAGTGGGGGAAGTCCTCACGGTTATGAAAGGACTGGCCGGTGCGGGGATGACCATGCTGGTGGTAACCCATGAAATGGGTTTTGCCCGGGAAGTGGCGGACCAGGTGGTCTTCATGTTCGAGGGATCCATCCTGGAAAGCGGCCCTCCCGGTACGCTGTTCACGAATCCGGCGCATGATAGGACTCGGCAGTTTTTGCAGAGCGTTTTATAGGGGCCCTGGCTCAAAGGCGCAGGGAACACTCCTCCTGTACACGGGAGCATACCAATCCTTCTAATATGGAACTGCTGCATCACCTTCAATGAAAGGCCCCCCAATGTTCCTTGAATCTCAGGGTACCCTATGCTTGTCCCTTCTCTTCTCCCGGCCGGGTTACGAGGAAATCAGCGTACATCGAAGTTTCTAAGAAGCCCTCGGCAATTCCTCACACAAAACGTACAATGCCCTGGGAGGAAAGATGAGTTACCAAAGGATGGCCTTAGTGGAAGGGATGGATATTTTCAGACCGCTGTCTGGTGAAGGGCTTACGCCTTCGGCCAGAGCCGCGGCGCTGAACCGCAGGCCAAGGGCGCTGCGGCGCCCTCTTCCGCGGCGTCATGCCTTAGGGGGTGTACGTCCAGGCGCCGTTTGCGTAGGCGTATGTCCCCGCCCGCTTGTCGTTGTTTTGATATATGACGTCGAAATTGCCGTTATCAGCGAATGCGGCATAATCATTGCTTCCAAGCTTTGTATATTTGCCGATCCTAATGCGGGTTACTGAATTGCTGGTATATGGCTGAAATGCCCGTCCTCCTATATACACCACGCCCTCCGGTATGGTTATTGACGAAGCCCGGTGATACATAAACGCATCATTTCCAATATACTTTATACCAGAACCGAGGGTAATAGTAGTGATACGATTGTTGCCCCCGTCACCATCAAAGGCAGATGCACCAATATAAACAACCCTATTGCCAATTGAAACGGTGGTAAGGGAATTTTCATAGAAAGCGGAACCGCCGATATAGGTTACGCTGTCCGGTATGCTTACCTGCGTTAAACGGTTTCGCTGAAAAGCGCCGGGGCCGATAGTAACTACCTTTGCGGGTATGGTAACGCCGGTCAATTGATTATTACGAAACGCACCCTCACCAATATATTCAAGCACTTCCGGCAGCGTTATACCGGTCAATTGATTAGTATCAAATGCGTTAATACCAATATATTCAACCGCTTCCGGTATGGTAACGCCGGTCAACCGATTGTCTGAAAAGGTATTGTCTCCGATAAAGGTTACGGTCTTAGGGATCGTAACCCTCGTCAAGCCTTTTCCTGAGAAAGCCCCTTCCCGCAAACGGCTTACGGGCATATTGAATATTTTTTCCGGTATCACAATCTCTTTCGCCATGCCCTTGTAATTCAATATGGTCATGGTCCCGTCGTCATTACCCTGAATCTCAAAATCGCTTACGTTTTGAGCATACAGGGAAAGGGCCAACGCGGTAAAAACCGCGGCAATCATACGCCGCTTCATATACCACTCCTTCTGCACAATAACAGCGCCCTTACGCGCCGTTCCGCCTCGTTCTTGTACGCTGTTCCTGGGCGTACCCCAGCCGGAATCCATGGTTCGGTACAAGATCCCTTTAACCGCCCTTGATATCCTCCTCCTTGCTTTCATTCCTCCCGGGAATTGCCTCTCATTCCGGCGCTGAGCTCCAAAGTATGGATATACTGAAATACTGCTCATACCCCTAGCAATCACGCGCCCCTAGTGCCAAGACTCTATTATACCCCGAAACGGGAAAGAAACAATCCCAAACAAAGCGCCGCGGTAAAGACTGTACAGCCGGGGGCGGTTCCCACGAGCAACCGGGAGTGGTTCCACCTAGCCCGAGAGTTCCGGGTGAACTAGCCCCAAGGGGTCGGGGCCTAGTAGCCCCAGGGGGCCGGGGGCTACTAGCGTGTGAGGGACACACCTAACTAGCGTGTGGAGGTCCCACTCAACTAGCCCCAAGGGGTCGGGGTGAACTAGCCCCAGGGTTCTGGGCTAACTAGCAATAGGGAGCCTATTCCAACGAACAACCGGGAGCGGTTCCAACTAGCAACCGCGGGCGGTTCCAATTAGCAACCGAGGCGGGGCGAACTAGCAACCGGGGTATCCATGGCCATGAAATACCTGCCGGTGCATTGCAGGAAGGCCCTGTTCCCGGTACGCTATACCTCATGGCTAGTTCTGCCCGTGCTTTGCTCCGTCATGGTTCAACCCTATCGCTCCTTACCTTGATTTCCCGAATCCTCGGCCTCCTTAGGGAAATGGTCAAGGCCGCTTTCTTGGGGACCAGCGCCCTTTCGGATGCCTTCTCGGTGGCATTCTTAATCCCGAATCTGTTCCGCCGGCTTTTTGCCGAGGGGTCCATCTCGGCGGCTTTTATTCCTACCTTTAAAGAATACCTCCTGGAACAGGACCCGGCCAGGACCAGGGAATTCCTCTCCAGTGTTTTTACGGTGCTCATGAGCCTTGTAAGCCTTGTGGTCCTCCTCGGAATCCTCCTCACCCCGTGGATCGTGCCCTTTTTCGGTATGGCCGTGGATGAGACCTGCTTCTTGACCCGGCTCATGTTCCCTTTTTTGGCCTTTGTCTCGGTGGCGGCATTTTTCCAGGGGATCCTCAATAGCGTCCGGAGCTTTACCCCCTCAGGCTTGGCCCCAATTCTGCTCAATCTGCTTACCATTATATGCGCCTTTGCCCTGAGCCCTTTTACCGCCAATCCTGCCCGGGCCATGGCCCTGGGGATCCTGCTGGGGGGATTTTTGGAAGCGGCGATTCAGCTTCCCTTTGTCATACAAAAAGGGTATAGGTTCCCGGTTATGGGCCTTAAGAGGGCATTCCAAAATCCCGGGCTTAAAAAGGTCCTCCGTCTCATCGGACCTACCGTCCTCGGCATGGCGGCGTATCAGATCAACGACCTGGTCTCCACCGCCTTAGCGGGAAATGCCGGGGAAGGGGTGGTATCAAGCCTCCAGTATTCTTTACGGCTCCAGGAACTGATCCTGGGGGTGTTTGCCGTTTCCCTTGGAACGGTGCTCCTCCCGGACCTTGCGGAGCAGGCCAAATCAGGACGCTGGGACCTTTACCATGAGCGCCTCCTCTGGGCGGTGCGGATCATCGCCCTCATCACCATCCCGATCACCTTTTTTTCCCTGGCCCAGGGGAGCAATATAATACAGCTCCTCTTTCGGACCCATCGCTTCGGCGATGAGTCGGTGCGCCTTACCCTCACGGCCTTTACCTTCCATATACCGGGGCTTTTTTTCATCGCCCTCAACCGCATCCTGGCGCCGGCCTTTTATGCCCAAAGCGACTCTAAGGCTCCTGCCTTGGCAGGACTCTGCGCGTTTGCGGTCAATATCGCCTTGGCGGTACTCCTGGCCGGTCCTATGGGGGGCGCCGGGATCGCCCTAGCCCTTACCCTGGCCAGTGCGGTAAATACGGTTCTGCTTTTTTGCTTCCTCAAGAACAAGCCCTGGAGCGCCTTGGGCAGGGTCCTTCCCGCAGCTTTGGGGTATACCCTCAAGCTCATCCTGTTTTCGGGTATTGCCCTGCTTCCGGTGCTGTGGGCGAATCCCTTCCTCTCGGCCTGGGCTGCGGGCCGGGGTCGCTTGGTTGCCTACGGGCTTCCGCTCCTCATAAGCGGCGTAGGGTATGCGCTGCTGGGAGGCTTGCTGTTACTCATCAGTAAAGACAGGCAAATCCAGGGGATATGGCGG
>JAITRH010000245.1 GCA_031288495.1 Treponema sp.
TCATCCACGGTATAACCGACGGACGGGTATCCTGGTCCCAGGCGGCCCCCCTGATGGCCGGCAAGGGGTACCGCTGCTATGTCCCTGAGTACCGGGGCAACGGCAAAACGGATAAACCAAATCCCGGGCCCGGAGGCTATCTTGTGGATACCCATGCGGCGGATATAGCGGCGTTTATGGATCTCCTCAAGCTGGAAAAGGCCCATATAGTGGGTCATTCTCTCGGGTCCTTTATCGCCCAGCGCTTGAATATCCTGTACCCCCACAGAACCCTGTCCCTTACCCTGATAGCGTCGGCGGTACGGGGCGCGGGGAACGCTCTGGTCTCCTGGATCCGTGAGGGGGACGGGAAGGACTATTTGGGCATACACGGCTACGATAAGGAGCAAAAAATGCCTGAGAGTTTCCTTAAGGGATGGGTTGAGAATACCAACGAGGACCCTGATTTTCAGGCCGCCACCCTTGAGCATGTACGCCAGATACCCTATCCGGTCTGGGATTACTTAGTTACCGGCGCGTTGGCCTATGATAACAGCGGGGACATGCACAAAATCAACGGCAGGGTACTGGTGATATACGGCGCCAGGGACGTGGTGTTTACCGCCCAGGACCAGGAGGCGTTAAAGCAGAGTCTTGTCACCTGCCGGCCTGTGTATATAACCATACCTGCGGGTTCCCACAATGTTCACTGGGACAGCAGAAAGGCCGCAGCGGAAACAGCCGCCTCTATAGACAACTTTATCCGTTATCCTCCGAGGTAGGCCTTCTTCACGTCCGGATTAGCCGCCAGTTCCGCGGAGGTTCCCCCGGTGAAGATCTCCCCGGTCCGCAGGACATAGCCCCGGGACGTGCCGGAACTGGAGGTTTCAACACCCCTGCCTCGGACTTTGCGGTTCCGGTTCAGGCGTATCAGGGGGAAGCCCGAAGGTGTTCACGGGATTGAGCTTCTGTGGATTATCGCTGCCGCGCCGCCCGCGGATTTCGATGATTTCCCCCATTCGGCATTCAGCACGAAGAGCCCTGGCGCAAGGGGTTTGCGCGGCCCGGCGCAGGGTGGCTGCGCTGCCCCTGGAACTGTCCTTTAGTGAGGCCTGGCGGGGGAAAAAGGTGTTCTTCGCGGACCGCTGGGAGTCAGGCACGGTGAAGAAGGGACCTGAGACGGAGATCTTCAGCGCGGTGATTTCCTGAGAAAGACGCCCTTCGTTTTTTCCAGTAATACAAGTACAGGTTTTTCTGAAGTTTATTTGAAAGAATGGAAACGGCGGTATCCATGCATCCCCCACCGGCACAGGCTGCTTAATACTTCCTCAGGATGTATCCGTTCAAACCGCCGTCTGAACGTGTCTTTGTCCGGTATCCCCTTCGGCAGGTCCGCAAACCCCCAAAACCATTCCTCCCCCCAATCCTCCATCAATTCAGAATCGTTTTCCCGATACTGATCCTACTCAGGGCGATAACCGGCATATCCGACAGTTTGTACCGGAGATTTCCCCACTTCCGTCTTGGGTCCGTTATCCCGTCCAGGCTTGCCCCCATTCGGTGCATGTCCGCTTCGGTACTATCCATGGTTTCCTCCCATGGATAGTACCGTCAGATTCCCCCTAAATTTAGCATTATCGTCTCCTTTCCGCTCCTGCTATACTGAAAAGTCAATGCCGTTGCCCTGCTCCTCAAGGGCGGCGCCTTGCGTAAAGGCGCAGGGAACCGCTAGAATAAACCCTAATGTCAGTAACAGAACAGAACGAAGGTAAGGCAAGAACCCTTCCCAAAGCCGTGGTATTTGATTTTGGGAAGGTGATCTCCTTTCCGCCGGAACCACGGGTTATGGAAGCTCTTTCCGCCGTCGCGGGGCGTGATGTAAAGACCATGGATACCTTGGTATGGGCTTACCGGCAAGAGTATGACCGGGGGAGCCTGAGCGGAAGGGACTATTACCGAGCCATCCTGGGACCTGAGTTGGATGAGGCCCAAGCGGAAGCCCTGGTCAGGATCGATTTAGACGGTTGGAAGCGGATCAACCCTGAGACGGTTGCCCTCATGGAGGATGTGAAGGCCGCAGGCTACCTCCTGGGAATCCTCTCCAACATGCCCCATGAGTTCCTCGCCTGGGCACGGGAAAGCCTGCCGGTGTTCCGCCTTCCTCAGGTAGGGATTTTTTCCTGTGAAACCGGTTCCATCAAGCCGGAAACGCCTATTTATGAAACCCTGTTGCGGGGTTTGTCCTGTAGGCCGGAGGAGGTCGTTTTTTTCGATGATACCCCGATCAACGTGGAAAGGGCCTGCTCCCTGGGGATTCAAGGGCTTGTATGGCAGGATCCGTACACCGCCCGGCTTGCATTACAAAAGATGCACCTGAAGGTGTAAGGAGTAAGGATGCCGGCATTACTCATAACGATTGTGGATTTCATCATTGTCCTTGTCGCCATGATTGTTCTTGCCCCCCTAGGCATAGGGATTTTTCTCTTAAGCCGTGCAGGGCTTAAAAAGCCCATGGCTGCAGCCATATATAAACTTGCCCAAGTCTGGTCTCTCCTGCTTATCGCCTGTACCGGATGCACCGTAACGGTTCGGGGAAGAGAACACATCCCCCTGCAGGGGGGGCTTTGTTTGGTCAGTAACCATGGGAGTATCTTTGATATTCTGCTTATCCTGGCTCTGGTAGGCAGACCGGTTGGGTTTATTGCAAAAAAAGAACTGGCCCTGATTCCCTTCCTCAACATCTGGATTTTCCTCCTGGGAGGACTTTTTATCGACCGGAAAAACATCCGTCAAGCCGTGGGTACTATGAATAAGGGCATACGCCGGATCAAACAGGGGGAAGCCATCGTTATTTTCCCTGAAGGGACGAGGAGCCAGGGCCAGGGGCTGCTCCCCTTCCGATCCGGTTCTTTCAAACTAGCCACCCAGTCGGGCGCCCCCATTCTTCCCATAGCAATCACCGGCAGTTACGAGATCTTTGAAAAGACCTGCCGGATCCGGGCGGTTCCGGTGCGGGTAACCTTTATGCCGCCGGTTAACACCGCCTGCCTCCCCCCGCAGGAGCGGCGGCAACACCTGGCAGATCAGGTCCATGGGCTCATCTCAAAGGCCCTGGAAGCCGGGGAAGGGGCGTCCCCTTGAACCGGCGCCGGGGTCAGTGTAAAAAACCCCTTAGATCCCGTAAGTCCCGGATCCGCGGGTAGGGATAGGCCGGGTAGCGGTTTTCCTCATCCAGCAGAAGACCCGGTCCGCCCAGGGCCCTATAGCCGCTGACGCAGCGGAGAGTATCATCAATAAACAGGGTGGTTTCCGGTATGGTTCCTAAGGTGTTCAAGGCCCGGCGAAAAGCCTCCGCATGGGGTTTTCCTTTGAAGCCGTTCCATCGGATATCAAAGATATGGGTGAAGCAGTCTGCGACGCCCAATTTGGCGAGAATCCGGTCTGCGTGTTCCCGGGGGGAATTGGTGAGGATCCCCTGAGGAAGGGGGAGAGACTCAAGAAAGTCGCGAAGCCCCGGATCCGGAGCGAGGGTATCCGCTTCTCCTTCGGGGTGAATCGCCTGATAATACGCCTCTATATCGGTGTAGCCTTTTTCCGCTATGAGCCATTCCAGCGTCGTACCGTAGTGCCGGAACAGTTCCCGGCGCTGACCCAGGGCTTCTTCCGGCGAAAGCCCCAGGTAGGCCACAAGGAATTCGGTGATGCGCCGGCCTACATGCAGTTCCAGCCCATAACGGGGGGAATACAGGGTATTGTCCAGGTCAAAGAGGATGTATTGAAGGGTCATACCGTGATCATACTCAGGGACCTGGTTTGTGCAAAGGGTGTTACGTTTAAACGAGTCGGGATGGCCCTGCATAGATGGCCGTACCCGTGCAGCCCCGTGCTTTGCCTCCGCAATGGAAACGTGCCGGTGCTTACCTCGCCCGAGGGGAAGGGTAAAAAACGCCGATACCGCAAGACCCATAGGTGCAGGAAAAGGGCGTATCCAAAGAACAGCACAAGCTACACCGATAGAAACCTTTGAGGCGCAGAGATGAAGGGGCCTCATTTTTATGTGAAAAAAGGGCTTAAGTCCCGCAGCACAGGGGATTGATGTAGTAAAACAGCATAAGCGCTTGGCTTTTTATCGGCCTTACGCGCCCTTGGTTAAGCGGCCCTTCCTGCGGAACGAGCCGGAGCGTTATGCAGGCTTTCTAGCCCCCTACTCTTGGAAGTTTTCTATGGGTTTATCCTAAAAAACAGGGAAAAGACTATCGACAAAACAAAAATACTTGATCTATACTCTATAAGAAGTTCTGTTTCATAATGACGGTATGGCGATATTTCGTATATTGTGAGAGTCTGCATGTGGAGGTATAGTATGGCTCAAGTCTTATCTATCGTATTGGGGGGTGGCAAAGGGACCCGGTTATTTCCTTTGACTCAGGCACGGGCCAAACCTGCCGTTCCTTTTGGGGGTAAATTTAGGCTTGTAGATATACCCATATCCAATTGTATCAACGCCGATTTACGGCAAATATACATCCTGACCCAATTCAATTCCGCATCGCTGCACTTGCATCTGGCCCAAACCTATGTATTTGATTTGTTCTCCCGGGGATTTGTGGAAATCCTTGCGGCAGAGCAGACCTTTGAACATTCCGGCTGGTATGAGGGGACGGCCGATGCGGTCCGAAAAAATTTTGTTCATTTTAGAAGTCAAAATCCCTCGTATTATCTGATTCTTTCGGGAGATCAGCTCTACCGGATGGATCTCAAAGACCTCCTCAGGAAGCACAAGGAATCAGGAGCGTCTATTACCATTGCCTGTACTCCGGTCAGCAGGGAAGATGCAAGCCAGTTGGGGATTCTCAAGGCGGATAAAACTAATACTATTACCCAGTTTCTGGAAAAACCAGGACCGGTTAAAGATATTAGTGATTTTAAGATACCTGCGGAACTGCGGCCGGATAAGATCAAGGGAGAGAGCTATCTTGCGTCTATGGGTATCTATGTTTTTAATGCCCCGGATATGGAAGCCTGCCTTAATAACGAATTAACCGATTTTGGTAAAGAGATTATTCCCCAGGCCATTAATACCTTAAAGGTCAATGCCTACCTGTTTGAAGGGTATTGGGAAGATATCGGGACCATCAAGAATTTCTACGAGGCTAACTTGGAACTCACTACCCTGCGTCCGCGCTTTGATATCCATGATGAAACCAAGCCCATCTATACCCACATGCGGAACTTGCCCCCGTCAAAGATGAATTTCAGTAACATGAACCAGTCCATAGCCGCGGAAGGGTGCATTATTACCAATGCTTCTATCACTAACTCAATCGTAGGGGTGAGAACGGTGATTGAATCCGGAGCCAGTCTTAACGGCGTGATCTGTATGGGAGCGGACTTCTATGAATCGGAAGCTAAAAAACAGCAAAACGCTGAAGCCCGGATGCCTAACATCGGAATCGGCAGGGGGGTCATTATTAAAGGGGCTATTATTGATAAAAACGCCTGTATCGGTGAAGGCTGCCGTATCGGGGTGGATCCCATAAACCGGAGTGACGGCAATTACGGTCAATACTATATCGTAGACGGTATCATTGTAATCCCCAAAAACGCGATCCTCTATCCGGGCACCATAATCTAAGGGACGGAGGATGCACCCTTGAGGAGGCGGTTGCCGTGCGGGGGATACCAGCTGGGATGTCCTTCTTACGCTTATAAGCGGGTTTTTCGCCGTTCTGCAAAACCGGTGATGTTTTGAAACGTAAACGCCGAGTTGTCATCCAGGATGATTTTTCCTGAGAAAAACCCGCATACCTGTCTAAATTTTAAGGAATGAAAGAACAGGCGCTTATGTTCTACCCGTTCCTGCTGGGGAATGAACTGCATCTCCAGGCGGTTATCATTACTGGTAAAATGCCAGGGTAAGAGCCAATTGGCAGGAGAAATATGAAAGGTAACCTGATCCAGTTTATGCAGGGTACCATCCAGAAAAAAGGCATTTTCCGTGCCCATGCTGGAATCGGCAGAACCATACCCGACACTAAACCCAATCTGCTTGCCCCGGCTTATTCCACAGGCCGCTGCCCAGTACCGTATATCCGCCTGGGGGCGTATCCCCCGATTCCAATCGAAAATTCCCCAGGCATTACCCCGGGTAAATATCAGTTCCGATGTGCCAAACTGGATCACCCCTTCGACTATATACCAGGGAGAACGCCGGGAATAACAGAAGGCGTTTTTTTCCCGGCGCCAGGGCATGTGGGTAACCATGGACTCGGCCCCCGGGGGGCTAAATAACACCAACTCTCCCCGGAGTTTTCGGTGATGCCCAAACTTAGGGATATCGGTTTTTATGATCCGGACCCATTCTTGCATGGTAATGAAATCCAGGGAGGATTTCTTCTGCCGAATCCTCACCGAACCGGTTTCACTATTGAAGGGCATTTCAAAGAGTCCCATCGAAAAGGGAGTAATCAAGACCTGGGAAAACCACTGCTTATCTTTGAGCGAAATAAGGGATACACCGACATACCCTAAATAGCCGCTTTCAAGGATTTCAAACACGATTAAATGGGTGGAAGAAAAAATGATATACCGGTCAGACTCGGTAAGTCTCCGGGGAGATACTCGAATTGCCATGGGATCATAGTGAAACAGGGTTGAACGGGCCCATCCAAAATGTACCGGCTTACCCGTAGTATCCAAAATGGAAACCGGTATCCTATGCTCAACTTGCGCCATATAGCTAATGTACTACGAAAACGGGAGGTGATCCACAAAGTATGCTAGGTCTTAAACGAAGCCGTAATTGAGGTAAAACAAGCCGTAGCAAAGGCTTTCCGGTGCTCGTACAACCGCTCCGAGAAACAAGCGGTCTTCCCCATACCCGCCTTGTGCGGTTTCTCTGCTTCATAATAGTCCTCCCCAAACACCGATGGAACCTCTCCCCATTATCCCTTCCTATCCGGTCGGAGCTTTCCCCAAGCCATTCAAGCGCTCCTGCTCCCGAGATCAGGGTGATTGATTTTCTATGCGTTTATCCTGTGGTCATTACCTTTCATCATACTGTGTAGATCATCGCCAACCTGTGCTATGCTCAGCCCATGAAATTATCCCTGGGACCAGGTAAACGTCGATAATACCCGCTCTCGTGACGCGAATCTATATCCCTGAGAAGGGCTCCCCTGGGTGCTTTATCCACACTTCCTTCGGCCTGGCATACCATGTATGTTGGCATGACCCCGGAGACGGCAGAGGGACCCACTGATAAGAAGCGTAACGATTATGGCAGGAAAAGGAGTAAGAATCGGGTTTACCCCAAAACATTCAAATTACCGGCGCTCGCATGGACGCACAAGAGAACAAAGCTCATAGGCCAGGGAGGTACCGTTTGATCAATACCGGGTGGCGCTAAAGCCTTGGGAAGAGGAGTAAACGGCCGGAGCATTAGCATCTTATGGCACAATCGCTTATAAAAACCGCGCCCTTGTCCGTATTTTTACCGGTTCGCCTCTTGATAATCGGGCGGAAAGAAGTCAAAAATGGAGAGTATGTTGGATTTGGCAAAACCTGGTACCTTCGATCTTGACTTGGGGCCGGTCCGGCGTCCGCTGCGCCGGACCGGACGGTCCCTTTGTATCCTAAGGAATAACCCTCTAAGCGGTTATTCCGCTTCTATCCCTTGCGCGTTTCAAGAAAGGTTATAAGTAATGGATACCGGGTGTTCGGCATTGCCGGGGGAAGTCCTGGGCCGGTTTGCCCTTTACGGTGAATTCGAGTTTGCCGAGCCTTTTGGCTCGGGCCATATCAACCATACCTACCGTTCCCGGTGGAATCAGGCCGGGGTAAGGGTACGGTACATCCACCAGCGGATCAACGAGCAGGTGTTCCTCCGGCCGAATGAGGTCATGGAAAACATTGAGCGGGTAACCATGCATATCGCGGAAAAACTGGAGCGGGAAGGGACGCCCGACCGGAGCCGGCGGGTGCTTTCCGTGGTTCCCTCCCGTGAGGGGAAGCTCTGGGTGCGGGACGATGAGGGCGGCTGGTGGCGGACTTACCTCTTTATCGAGGGGACTCACTCCCTGGAAGTGGCCCAGTCTCCGGCCGAGGCCCGCTTTCTGGGAAAAAGCGTGGGCCGCTTCCAGAAGCAGCTTGCGGACCTTGCCGAACCCCGGCTGCACGAGACGATCCCGGATTTTCACGACATGGAAAAGCGGTACGCCCGTTTTTATGATGCGGTTTCCAGGGATGTTTGCAATCGGGTGAAGGATGTCGAAGCGGAAATCGCTTTTATCCGGGAAAACGAAGAACGGGGCACCGTCCTGATCCGAGCCTTGAAGGGCGGTGCTATTCCCGAAAGAATATGCCATAATGATACGAAGATGAACAATATCCTTATTGACGATGAGGATAAGGAAGCCCGTTGTGTGGTGGACCTTGATACGGTCATGCCCGGTACGAGTCTCTTTGACCTGGGCGACCTTATCCGTACCGTAACGACCAGGGCCGGGGAGGATGAGCGGGATCTTTCCAAAGTCGTCTTTGAGGGCGGCCTTTTCGAGGGCCTTATCCACGGGTACCTGTCCGAGGCCGGTGAATTTCTTTTGCCCGCGGAGAAGGCCCTGATCGCCGAATCCGGCCGGAACATAACCCAGATCATGGGACTCAGGTTTCTCACCGATTACCTTGAAGGGGACCGCTACTACCAGACGGCCCGGCCCGGGCATAACCCTGACCGCTGCCGGAATCAGATCGCTCTTATGAAGTCTATGGATGCCCAGTGGCAGGCGATTCTTGATCTTTCTGCGGGGATCTGCAAACAGCATCGGCCCTAAGCCGGTCCCGCGGAACCGGGCGTAAGCCGTCGGACCGTCAAGGTGAAGACACCGTGCCGCCGGATGTTGTGATGTGGGTCCGAGAAGGCCCCGTTAGGGCCCGAACCTCTAGTTCGATGGCGGTTTATCGCAATGTACCTTACGGTACACGGTTCAGGCCGTGGCCGATAGAAAATTTGGAGGAGTTAAAGAATGAAAAAACTACTTGTTTTGGCGACTATCCTGGCCGCCGCAGCACTGGCGTTGACCGGATGTTCCGGCAAGAAAACCGCCGGTAGTTCGGAGGTAACCCTGGTGTACTGGTCCATGTGGAACGAGGCGGAACCCCAGGGCCAGGTGATAGCTCAGGCGGCGGAAGCCTTTACCAAAGATACGGGTATTAAGGTTGATATCAACTTTAACGGACGGGACATCCGCAAGACCCTGCAGCCCGCCCTGGACGCGGGGGAGGCCATCGATCTCTTTGACGAGGATATCGAGCGGGTCGCCAATACCTGGGGCAATTACCTGCTTCCTCTGGATGAGTATATTTCGAAATCATACTCTACCACCGGCGACAAGCCTTACGGGGACGGGATAAACAAGACCCTTCTGGACCTTGCCCGGCAGCTCGGCGGCGGTCAGGTGAAGAACATCCCCTATCAGCCTTCGGCCTTTGTTACCATGTACAACAAGGAGCTTTTTGAAAAGGCGGGAATCCCTTCGGTTCCTAAAACCGGGGAAGAACTGCTTGCGGCTTGCGCGAAACTCGCGGCAATCGGCGTAACCGGCCTCACCGTGGACGACGCCTATATGGCGGCCTTTTTCGGCTACAATATGGATCGCCTCGCAGGCTCAGATGCCACGCTGGCTATGGTGAAGAACAACGATTTTACCGGCCCCCAGGTGTTTGCCTTCGGCCAGTTGATGGAAATGATGGTACAGAACGGCTTCTTTAGCAAGAAGGCCGCCTCGAATATCTACCCCGCCGGGCAGGTTGAGGAGATCGCCACCGGCAAAGTCGCCATGTACCTAAACGGGACCTGGCTCCCCAATGAGATCAAGGGCAATGCCCCCAACATGCGATGGGGCGCCTTTGCCTGGCCCGCCCTCGGTTCCGGCGACGGTATCGAGGCGAATAACTTCGGGTCCCAGAGTTTTGGCATCAACAAGAACACCAAGTATCCTGAGGAGGCCTTCCGGTTTATCGTGTGGCTTACCACCGGCGAATGGGATGCGGCCCTGGCGAGGGAGAGCATCGGTATCCCTATGGGCAACGATTCCGCCTGGCCCGATGCCCTGGCCGAGGCCAAGGTCGTAGTGGATTCCACCACGAAGCGGCTGCCCTGGGCGGTAGGCATGGAAGACAGTCCGGACATTAACGCGAAGATAAAGGAAAACCTGGCAAAACTCATCATGGGTGATTTAAACGCGGAACAGTTTGCCGCCGCCATGGCGAGGTAAGTATAATCATGTTACGCAGAGGTTTCACGCCGCGGCCATGCGGCTGCGTGAAATCAGGAATGTAACATGCCGGGGATAATTCCCTGTGGGGCGTATCCCTGTAGAAGCCCGGCGGAGCGCGCAAGGGATAGAAGCGGTATCCTTTTTTACCTGCGGTAAAAAAGGATACAAGCGGATAGCCCGGTCCGGCCGCGCGAACCTTTGGTTCGATGCGGCCGGATGCGCCCAAATTCCGAATCAAAATGTTACATTGCTGTCACGAAATGAGGTGGTCATGCTGAAAAACAATAAACGGGTTATCGTAACTTTTCTTGCGCCGGCGGTACTGTGTTACGCGCTGGTTTTTGTCTACCCGGTCTTCCGTACCCTGGTGATGAGTCTTTTCAGGGTGGAAAGCGTGTCTGACCCGGTAACGAAATGGGTCTTTATGGGTTTCGGCAACTACGGGAAACTTTTTACTACGCCTATTTTTCTTCAGTCCCTTAAAAATATCGGCAGGCTTTGGTTTTGGGGCGGCTGCGCCGTCATGCTCCTTGCCCTGATCTTCTCGGTCATCCTCACCGGAAAACTGGGGGGGACCAAATTCTTCAGGAGTGCGATTTACCTACCCAATGTGGTCAGCGCGGTCGCGATGGGAACGATGTGGATCAACTACGTTTATAATTCCGATTACGGCCTGCTTCACACCGTCCTTGGTGCCCTCGGATTTGACGCGGCAAGCCATACCCTGTGGACCGCGCCGGGCAATCTTTTCTGGAGCATGCTCGCCGCCTACTGTTTCGGTATGGTAGGCTACCACATGCTGATCTTTATCAGCGGCATTGAGCAGATCCCCAGGGATTACTACGAGGCCGCCTACCTTGAAGGGGCCACTGTTTTGCAGCGGTTCTTTCACGTAACGGTTCCCAACATGCGGGGGGTTATCCGTACCAATATCGTCATGTGGACGGTATTTACCGTCGGCTTCTTTGTGTGGGGCCAGTTGTTCAGTCCGGTGAACCTCTCCAACGACACGGTTGCCCCGATGAACTACATGTACGAGCTGGTTTTCGGCGCGTCTTCTTCCGCGACAACGGCCCGCGATTCCGGGGCAGGGGCCGCCATCGGCGTTATCCTCGCCCTGATCGTCGTGGAGGTATTTTTGGCGACGAATTTTATCGTAAAACACGATGATGCGGAACTGTAAGACTGTAGGAGGAAAACTTGTCATGCTGAAAAAAAAATTTCTGTCTGCCGGCGCCGGATACCTTATCGTAGGTGTATGGGTCTTATTCACCTTTATACTCATCGGCTGGGTATTTTTCGCGTCCCTTTCAACATCAAGTGAGATCTTTTCCGATCATATGTTTACGTTTGAAAGCGGTCTTCATTTTGAGAATTATGTAAAAGCCTGGAAAACCCAGCGGGTTTCGGTCTTCTTTATGAATTCCCTCCTGTATACACTGGTTTCTTGCACCGCGATTATTCTGATTGCCGCTCCTGCGGCGTATGCCCTTTCCCGTTTTCGTTTTCCCGGCAGCAACCTTATCCAGAATATGTTCGCCGCGGCGCTGGGCATTCCGGTTATCATGATCATCATGCCCCTTTTCGGCCTTGTGTCCATGATGCACCTTACCAATAACCGCTGGATGTTGATGTT